>BBSL01000200.1 GCA_001319865.1 Burkholderia sp. E7m39
CGTAGTATTGGTAGCGGGCATCGCCGAAGGTGAAGTTGTTCATCGTTCCCTGGCTCGATGCCACGATGCCGAGTGCGCCGTACAGCGCATTGGTGATTGCCGAGGACGTCTCGACATTGCCCGACACCACCGCTGCCGGATATACCGGATTGAGCATCGAACGGTCCGGAACGATCACCGACAACGGCTTGAGGCAACCCGCGTTGAGCGGGATATCGTCGCCAACGAGCGTGCGAAACACATACAGCACCGCTGCCATGCAGACCGCCTTCGGCGCATTGAAGTTGTTGGGCAGTTGCGCAGACGTGCCGCTGAAATCGACCGTGGCGCTGCGGGTCGCGGCATCGACGCGAATCGCGACGTCGATCACCGCGCCATTGTCGAGCTCGTAGCGGTAGCTGCCATCCTTAAGCGCGCCGATCACGCGGCGCACCGCCTCTTCGGCGTTGTCCTGCACGTGACGCATGAAAGCGAGCACCACGTCGCGGCCGAATTGCGCGACCATGCGGCGCAATTCGTCCACGCCCTTCTGATTCGCGGCGACCTGCGCGCGCAGATCGGCCATATTCTGCGCGATATTGCGTGCGGGATAGCGGCCCGACGCAAGCAGCGCGCGCGTCTCGGCATCGCGCAATACGCCTGCGCGCACGAGCTGCCAGTTGTCGATCAGCACGCCTTCCTCGTCGATATGCGACGAGGATGCCGGCATCGAGCCGGGCGTGATGCCACCGATGTCCGCATGATGGCCGCGCGAGCCGACGTAGAAGAGCGGTTCGGACGATCCGTCCGCGAATACGGGTGTGATGACGGTCACGTCGGGCAAGTGCGTGCCGCCGTGATACGGGTCGTTGAGCATGAACACGTCGCCATCGCGCATGGCGCCGCGATTGCGCTCGATCACGGTCCGGATGCTTTCACCCATCGAGCCCAGATGCACCGGCATGTGCGGCGCATTGGCAATCAGGTTGCCTTCGTCGTCGAAGATCGCACACGAAAAATCGAGACGTTCCTTGATGTTCACCGAGTACGCCGTATTTTGCAGGCGCAACCCCATCTGCTCGGCAATCGACATGAACAGGTTGTTGAAGATTTCGAGGCGAACGGGGTCTGCCTCGGTGCCGATCGAGCGGCGCGTGGGGAGCGGCCGCACGCGCGTCATCACCACGTTACCCTGTGCGGTGAGCTCCGCCTGCCATCCCGGTTCGACCACGGTCGTGCCGTTCTTCTCAGCGATGATCGCCGGACCGTCGAGCGTGTCGCCGGCGCATAGCATGTCGCGCTGATAGAGCGATGCGTCGTGCCACTGACCGCCCGAGTACATGCGAACGGTCGTCTGTGCGCGAAGCGCGTCGTCTGCCGCGCGCCTCGGCAGCGCACCCGTATCGACAGGCGCATCGGAATGGCCGATGGCTTCGACGGACGCGAGTTCTGCGATAAGCGGCGTATCTGTCATCAAAAACGCGTAGCGTTGACGATAGGCCGCCTCGAACGCGGCGCGCATGTCGTCGACGCTGCCCGCCGGCACCGCAAGCGACGAATCGGTGCCCTGGTAACGCAAGTGCACGCGCCGCTCGGTCGAGATACGCGCGGGGTCCACGCTCTGATCGAGCAGTGCGCGTGTCGCCTCGTTCGCGAGCGCATCGAGTGCGGCTTCCAGTACGGGCAGCGATGCTTCGTCGAGTGTGATTTCCAGTGCTCGCTCGCGCATGGCCGTCTGATCTGCGAGTCCCATGCCGTACGCGGAGAGCACGCCCGCGAGCGGATGCGCGAACACACGCGTCATGCCGAGCGCGTCGGCCACGCCGCAGGCATGCTGGCCGCCTGCGCCGCCAAACGTGGTCAGCACATACTGCGAGACGTCGTGGCCCCGTTGCACCGAAATCTTCTTGATTGCGTTCGCCATGCTGCCGATAGCGATCTCCAGATAGCCTTCAGCCAGTTCTTCCGGCGTGCGGCGCTGGCCCGTGGCCGCGAAAATGTCATCAGCGAGGGATTGAAAACGGTCTGCGACGATAGCGCGATCGAGCGGCTCGTTTGCGTGTGGACCGAACACACGCGGAAAATAGTCGGGCTGGATCTTGCCGAGCATCACGTTGCAGTCGGTGACCGCGAGCGGGCCGCCGCGCCGGTACGCTGCGGGGCCGGGATTGGCGCCCGCCGATTCCGGGCCGACCCGCAGTCGCGCGCCATCGAAGCCGAGCACCGAGCCGCCGCCTGCCGCCACCGTATGGATGCTCATCATCGGCGCGCGCATGCGCACGCCTGCCACCTGCGTTTCGAACACACGCTCGAACTCGCCGTTGAAGTGCGACACGTCCGTCGACGTGCCGCCCATGTCGAAGCCGATCACGCGCTCGAAGCCTGCCGCCTGCGCTGCGCGCACCATCCCGACGATACCGCCCGCCGGCCCGGAGAGAATCGCGTCCTTGCCCTGAAAGACGTCGGCGCGGGTCAGTCCGCCGCTGCTTTGCATGAACTGCAGGTTCACGCCCGGCATTTCGTGGGCGACCTGATCCACGTAACGGCGCAAGATCGGCGACAGATACGCATCGACGACGGTCGTGTCGCCACGCGAGACCATTTTCATCAGCGGCGAGACTTCGTGGGACACCGAAATCTGCGTGAAACCGATGCGACGCGCGATGTCAGCCAGCTCACGTTCATGCGACGTGTGGCGATAGCCGTGAATCAGCACGATCGCGAGCGCACGGATGCCGCCGTCGTAGACCTCGCGCAGTGCACGCTCCGCCGCGACACGGTCGAGCGGCGCGACGATCTCGCCCTGTGCGCTCATGCGTTCGTCGATTTCCACCACGCGCTCATAAAGCGCTTCGGGCAATGCGATGTCGAGGTCGAAGAGCCGTGGGCGATTCTGGTACGCGATACGCAACACATCGCGAAAGCCTCGCGTCGTGACGAGCGCGACGGGTTCGCCCTTGCGTTCGAGCAGGGCATTGGTCGCGACAGTGGTGCCCATCTTGACCATCTCGACGTGGCGCGGCGTGATGGCAACGCCCGCCTCCAGACCGAGCAAATGACGAATGCCGGCGACGGCCGCATCGCGATACTGTTCGGGATTTTCTGAAAGGAGCTTGTGCGTGGTGAGCGTGCCGTCCGGGCGGCGCGCGACGATATCGGTGAAGGTGCCGCCGCGGTCGATCCAGAACTGCCAGCGGGACGGCGTGCAAACATCGGAGGCTTGATCGTGCTTCATCATGTCGTGGGCTTGATGCGAAAAATGTAATGAGGTGCGGGCAATGAGGTGAAAAGCGTGCAGTTCAGGCCGATTCGAGTTCACGGCCGCGTGTTTCGGGCAACGTGAGCGCGGCGATGATCAGCACGCCATACGCAGCCACCGCGAACAGGCCGATGCTCGTGCCGAGGCCGAAGCGGCTCGACAGCGCGCCGATCAGCACGGGGAATAGTGCGCCGATCGCGCGGCCGACGTTGTAGCAAAACCCCTGGCCGGAGCCGCGCACGCGGGTCGGAAAGAGTTCGGTGAGAAACGCGCCCATACCGGAGAAGATGCCTGACGCAAAGAAACCGAGCGGAAAGCCGAGCCACAGCATCGACGTATTGGTGAGGGGCAAAGCGGTGTACGCGAAGGCGATCGCCATCGAACCGAGCGCGAACAGAATGAAGTTCGGTTTGCGGCCGATGCGGTCCGTGAGCCACGCGCTGCACAGATAGCCCACATACGAACCCGCGATGATCATCGCGAGATAGCCGCCCGTGCCCATCACGGTCAGATGACGCTCGGTCTTGAGAAACGTCGGCAGCCACGTCGTGATTGCGTAGTAGCCGCCCTGTGCGCCCGTCGTGAGCAGAGCGGCGCGTGCGGTCGTCGAAAGCAGTCTGGGCGAGAAGATTTCGGTGAAACGCGGCGTGTCCTGCGTGTGTTTCTGGTGGACTTTAGCGTGCTCGAATACTTCGGGTTCTTTCACATAGCGGCGGATGAAAAGCACAAGCAGCGCGGGCACGAGGCCGATCAGGAACAACGCGCGCCACGCGATTTCCGGCGCCATCACGGAAAACAGCACGGCGTAGAGCAGGGCGGCCATGCCCCAGCCGAGCGCCCAGCCCGACTGAACGAGACCGACCGCCTTGCCGCGATCGCGTGCACGGATCACTTCGCCGATCAGCACGGCGCCCGCCGTCCACTCGCCGCCGAAGCCAAAGCCCATCAACGCGCGCGCCGCCAGCAACTGGCCGTAGTTCTGCGCGAGTCCGCACAATGCAGTGAACACGGCGAACCAAAGCACGGTGAGCTGCAGGGTGCGCACGCGGCCAATGCGATCGGACAGGATTCCCGCAATCCAGCCGCCGAGCGCGGAGGACAGCAACGTCATGGTGCCGATGAAGCCGGCATCGGCGAGCGAAATGCCCCATGTCGCGACGAGTGTCGGAATGACGAACGACAGCATCTGCGTGTCCATGCCGTCGAGCATGTAGCCGACCTTGCAACTCCAGAACGCGCGACGGGCGCGCGGACTGGCTTCGGCGTACCAGGAAAGCGCTTGCGCGTCTGTCGTTGTGTTCATGCCGGCGGCATCGTCGACGTTTGCCGTGAGTGTCTTGCTGTCCATCTGTTGCTCCCGTGGATAGACGCATGAGTAACGAGCGAAGCCGCGCACGAGCGTAGGGATGCGTCATTCCCTCCGGGCTGGATAGCCGGATGGCTTCGAGATACTGCGAGTGATGCTTCGAATCGGCTGGCGGCGCGGCGATAGCGCATGTCACGCCATACGCGCCGCCGCAGCGATCAGAAGATGGCCAGCGACGCGTTGGTGATATCCGTCATCAGCATGTGCCCCGGCGCGTGCGCGATGGCGAGCGGCAGCTTCGCGGCCATCAGCGCGGTTTGCGGCGTCACGCCGCACGCCCAGTACACGGGCAACTCGCCTGCGCGGATCGTCACTGCATCGCCGAACTCAGGGCGTGCGAGATCGGCGATACCGAGTTCCGCCGGATCGCCGATATGCACGGGCGCGCCGTGCACGCCCGGAAAACGGCTCGTGATCTGCACGGCGCGGATCGCGTCGGCGCCGCGCAACGGGCGCATCGACACGACGAGTTCGCCGCCGAACACGCCCGCGCGCCGGTTCGCGATCGTGGTGCGGTACATCGGCACGTTGCGGCCTTCTTCGACGTGACGCAGCCCGATGCCTTCCTTTGCGAGCATCTGCTCGAACGAGAACGAGCAGCCGATTGCGAACACGACGAAGTCGTCCTGCCAGAGCGTCTCGATCGATTCGACACGTTCGCTCAGCTCGCCGTCGCGATAGACGTTGTAGGCGGGCACGTCGGTGCGGATGTCGATATCGCGCCCGAGCACCGGCACGCGGAAATCGCCCGGCTCGCCCACGCCGAGCAGCGGACACGGCTTGGGATTCGCGTGGCAAAACCGCAGGAAATCGTGCGCGTGCGCGGCGGGCAGAATCGCGAGATTGGCTTGCGCGTAGTCGCCGCAATGGCCGGCTGTCGGGCCGCGAAAGTCGCGATGGCGTACGGCTTGGCGGAATTCGAATGGAGTCATGGTGTCGGCGTGCTGGTGCGGATGGCTCTGGGTTGTCTGCGTACAACGCGAAGGGTGCGAAACGTTGGTCCTGCGCTCAGACAAAGCATAGAAAAGAAGAAAATTTGACGCCAACTAGTTTTATTTGCGTCGAATGAATAGAATTTCTTAACGAGTTCGCGGGTTTTCCCGGATCACGTTGAGATTTTTGGAGCGGTTCTTCTTGTCGCCCTAGCGGCCCTCGACTTATGAATACGCGCTTTCTCGAGACTTTCGTCACGCTGGCCAAGCTGCGCAGCTTCCGCACCACGGCGACGGCGTTGCACGCCACGCCCGCTGCGATCTCGCAACGGCTGAAGGCGCTGGAAGACGAGTTGCAAACCACGCTTGTCGATCGGGAGAGCCGCGAGTTCCGGCTCACGGCCAACGGCGAATATCTGCTTGGCTATGCGAAGGCCGTGGTGGAGGCGACGCGCCAGTTACAGGCCGCGGCCTCGCATGAAGGCGCGATGCGCGGCAAGCTGCGGCTCGGCGTGATCGAGACGGTCGTGCATAGTTGGCTCGCCGACTACATGCGACGCCTCGCCGACGACTTTCCGCAACTCGAAGTCGAACTGGCGGTGGACGTGAGTGTGGTGTTGCAGCGGCGGCTGATGGCGGGTGAGCTCGATCTGATCATTCGCGTGGAAGGCAGCGACGAGGAATCGGTGGTGTGCGATGCGCTTGCCAACTACCCCGTGCACTGGATAGCGCGCGCGGGTCTGCTGCCGCTTTCGCGCAGCGGACTCGCCAAACATGTGCTGCGTCATCCGATCCTGACATTCGGGCGCGGAACTGCGCCGCATCGGGCGCTGGAGGACATCGTCGGCAAGCTGGCGCTCGCGAATGGCGTACCGCTCGCGGACACGCGCATCACGGGTTCGCCGTCGATTTCGGTAATCGTGCAACTCGTGCGTGATGGTTTCGGCGTGGCGGCGATTCCGCGTCTTTTCGTCGACGATCTGATCGCGCGCGGCGAGGTGGTGGAGTTACCTTTGCAGCCTTCGCCCCCTTCCATCGTGGTGTCGATGTCGCGACGCTCGGACGCGCCACTGTTCGTGCACGGCGCAGCGAACGCGGCGCGTACGGCATGTCACGAGTATTGCGCAGCGGGAGATCCGCGCCTGATAGAGCGCCTGTAAAACCGGGGCACGCGGACATCTGTTGATGAGGTTTGGCCCCTTCATCCTTTTCGCGAGGCACGCCAGTTGCTGTGTGTTAGTGGCAATTCAACCAGAAACGGGAGGTTCAAATGGCCGAGTCCCATCTATCCACGACATCCGGCTCTGCGGGTTCATTCCAAACGTCTGCGAACTCGAACGACGGCAATGGAGAACGAGCAAGCGGTGCCGCGCTGGCTGGTCTGAAGGAGAAGCTTACGGATGCGCAGGACGTCGTTAAATCGAAGTACCGCGTTGTCTCCGAATCGACCGACGATTTCGTCCATGATAGTCCGTGGAAAGCTGTCGCGATGGCGCTCATCGGCGGGCTCATTATTGGCATGCTCGCTGCCCGCTAATGCCCGTTCGATGCAGGATCCGCGCGTAATGACGGGAACGTTGCGGACGGGAACGTTGCGCCCGGCAGATCGCGCGGCCGGATTCCGTGTCAACAGAGGGGAACCGTATGCTACTCAGCGACGAAGAACTGGCGCGACTCGAGTCGATCGCGCCCTTCCTCCAAAGCGAAGCGGTCACGGCGCTGCAAGGCCCGATTCGATACGATGTGACGATGGAACTCGCTTCGCATCTTCAACCCGGCTTGCGGTTTCGCGTGCCCGAAACACCGCCGAAAAGCG
>BBSL01000201.1 GCA_001319865.1 Burkholderia sp. E7m39
CATCGCGCGCTTCGGCGCGAGCTTCTCGCCCCGGCTGCTAAAAGCCATTGGCCGGTTGACGTCGCATGAAGTCGATCTCGATGCAGGCGTGCAGAGTGAGGCGGGGACCTTGGCTGTAATGCTCGACGGTAAGGTATGAATGCAATCATCGGCCGTGCGGTGTTTGGCCGTCGTCATCGAGCAACCAGCTATTGTTTCCATCGCTACGAGAGGGCAGACGCCATGCGACGCACGATCGTTCTTGAATTCGACGTCAATGCCTTTGCAGGTGTGCCTGAATTTCGCGTGCGTCGAGTGCCGAGAGATCTTCGTTGATCTCTTCGAAAAGCATCTGGCGCGTCTCTTCGCTCAGACGCTCGCGCAGCATCCCGAGAAACTTGGGCTCCGCGACAAATCGCAATCGCTGATACCGCTGATGGAGCCGTCCCTGTTCGATGTAGTCTGCGACGGTCTTCGCGAATTTTTCGCGATCCTTTTCGCTCAACGTGCGTCCACCAGGGACGACATTGACGAGGTCTTCGATTTCCTGCAAGTCCAGTTTAAGTCCCCGCGTCTCGAAGATTCGAGCACGGCTGCCGTCGGCAACGACAACCCAGGTAGTGACAGCCATGATGCGCCTCCCAGTGTGATTGGCCGCTGGCTCGGCGGGCATCGCAATGCGTCGCGTCACGCTTGCGATGCCCGCCGGTCAACGACACGCTATCTCCAACGCCCATCGATGACGGACCGTGGGGCCTCGCCTCGCTCCTGCGCGAGCGACGGATAGTCGGTATATCCGCGCTCGCCGCCTCCGTAGAATGTGGACGGGTCCGGCGAATTGAGCGGAGCGCGCGACCGCAAGCGTTCTGGAAGGTCGGGATTGGCGATGAACAGGCGTCCGAACGCGATCAGGTCCGCGTTGCCGTCCTCGAGCCATCTTTCTGCACTGCCGCCGTCGAACCCGCCCGCGACCATCAACACGCCACGGTACGTGCGGCGTATCGTCTCGCTCATGCGTTTCGCGCGCTCCGTGAAAGCGACGTCCTCACCCGTCGCCGCCAGCGCGGGATTGACGATGTGCAAATAAGCCAGCCCGTATCGATTGAGCTTCTCGATGACGTAAGAAAAGGTCGCCTCGGGATCGTCATCATGCATGTCGTTGAAGGTGCCGAGAGGGGACAGCCGGACGCCGACTTTTTCCGGCCCCCATACTTCGCACACCGTTTCGATCACCTCGAATAGCAGCTTGGCCCGACGCTCGCTCGATCCGCCGTATTCGTCCGTGCGGCGGTTCGAGCCGGACAGCAGAAACTGATCGAGCAGATACCCGTTCGCCGCGTGCACTTCGACGCCGTCCATTCCCGCAGCCTTTGCGTTGCGCGCACCCCTTGAGTATTGGCGCACGAGATACGGCATCTCTTCGACCTGCAGCGCGCGAGGTGTGACGCAGGGCGCGACGACACCTTCGCCGCGCTCGTTCTCGATGAACGCCTCCGCTTTCGGCCGAACAGAAGAGGGCGCAACGGGCAGCATTTCATCGGGCTGCAACGAGGGGTGCGATATGCGTCCGACGTGCCACAGCTGCATGAACATCAACCCGCCCGTCTCGTGCACGGCGTCGGCCACGAGCCGCCAGCCTTCGACCTGCTCGCGGCTATGGATCCCAGGCGTCCATGCATAGCCCTGTCCTTGCATCGACACCTGCGTCGCCTCGCTGATGATGAGCGCGGCCGTTGCGCGCTGTGCGTAATAGCAGGCATTGAGCTGCGTCGGAATGTTGCCTGGCCGGCTTGCGCGCGAACGCGTCAGGGGCGCCATCACAACACGATGACGCAGGTTGTAGGGTCCGACCTTTGCGGGTTCGAAGAGCTTGCGCGGCGAGACCTGCTCGTCGTGCTGCCCGGCGGCCCCGGGCGCGATTTCCGTCTCAGCCATATTGGCTCCTTGTTTCTTCGATTCGCGCCGAAAAGTGCTGCTATAGACGCGTCGGTTAGTCGGCGTCAGTCACTTCGGCGTGATCCCCCTGGTCTGCCTTAGTACCGGCGACGACTGAGTTTGCGTCTTCGCGGGTTGTTCGGGCTCGGGGTGAACGGCGATTGGATCGCTCGCAGGAAAGGTCTCTCCGAGCGCTTCGTCGAGTTGTTGATCCAAGGTCATCGGCGCTTCCTGCGCCTCGACATTCGACTTCCGGATGTCGACGCGACTTGCGTTTGTCATATGGCGCTCCATAAGGGAACCAGCGGAATCTCGCTGTCGCACCGCCGTTACGCGCACGCAATTACGGCCGTTGGAAGCAGAGATCGTCACCTCCATCACGCAGATCAGAAATCGCGGCATGACAACAAGCAGATGCACGTCACAGGTCCCTGACGATACGGCGATGGCATCAAGACTAGATTCTTGTGGCTTGCACTTCTTCCTGATTCCTGCAGGACGTGTCGGATCTCTGCAGCTCCTGCTGCGCGGCTTTCAGGTGCGAACGTACGGCGGCATTGCGCAAAAACTGCACAGATGTAAGGAAGAAAATCGTCTCGGTGCGCCCTACCGTGGCCCGATTCGTGTGGCGCTGGCGTGGCCCGCGTGCGAGCGTCAGTCCGTCAACAAACCGAGGAGCAGCGATGAGAACCGACGAAGACATCAAGCGAGACGTGGAGTACGAACTGAAGTGGGATAGGGACATCGATCCTTCAGATATCGGGGTTGCGGTCAAGGACGGCGCGGTCACATTGTCGGGTTTCGCGCGCAGCTTCCGGCAAAGGCGCAAGGCCGAAGAGGATGCGACGCGTGTGCGCGGCGTCAGGGGAATCGCAAACGATGTGGAGGTGCGCTTGCCGCTGATCAACAAGCGCCCCGATCCGGATATCGTGCGCGAGATCATTGCTGAACTGAAGGCCGAACTTCCAGATACGGCGGACACCATCAAGGCGGTCGTCAGGGACGGAAACGTGACGCTGAAGGGCGAAGTCGAATGGGACTACCAACGTCGTCGCGCGGCCGACACAGCGCTGGGAGTGAGCGGCGTAACCGGCCTGACAAACGAGATCGAGATCAAGCCGAAGGTCGAGCCCGAGAACCTCAAACACAAGATCGAGGACGCGTTCAAGCGCAACGCACAAGTCGACGCACAGCACATCACGGTGGAGGCCGAAGGTAATAAGGTCGTCCTGCGCGGCACGGTTCGCACATGGGCTGCGCGCGAGGAGGCTGAGCGGATCGCATGGCTTGCCCCCGGTGTGATGTGGGTCGACAACCGGATCACCATCGAATACTGAGGGGCCACTGGTGACCGTGCGGCTCGCTTGCGTGGCGGATGGCCGAGGGACGGACAGGGTATAGCACCAAAAACAGGAAATGCCCTTAGCGCTCTGGCGCCGCCAAAATGGCGCAATCCATCTCGCGCTCGTTGGGGTACAGTGAACGGACCTGCTTGCGGCTCAGTACCTCATCGAATACTCGACAAGAACCTGTATCAGAAGCGCGAGATGGTTCGGCCGCTGTTCGCTGTTATCAATAGCCGAATACATCAGTTCTGCTTTGGGCAGCGATCCATAAAGAAGCCGCGCAAACGCGAAGGATCGTAGCATCTGCGTTACGACCGTCGAATGGACTATGCATGCACGGCGCGTGCGTAATCCATGCACGTGCGGTGCGCTCGATGCGCAGCGACGGCCTTCCGGGAGTCAAGTCATGGAAAGTAAGAAAAGCTGGCTACGCAAGGATCTCGATGCGTTGCGTCTGCAGTGGGACATGCTCACCTTCTATGAACGATTCGAGCAGCTGGTCGCGCATGTGCTGAGCCTCGTCATCTCTATCATTATCCTGGTGTCGCTCTGGCAGTTGATCCACGCGGTGATTTCGTTGCTGGTCGCGGACGCGCTGAACCCGCTGGATCACGCGGTGTATCAGACCATCTTCGGTATGGTCATGACGCTGCTGATCGCGATGGAATTCAAGCATTCGATTACGCGTGTGATGGCGCGGCGCGATCACATCGTGCAGGTCAAAACGGTGCTTCTGGTTGCGCTGCTGGCTATCGCCCGCAAATTCATCATTCTCGATCCGGCCAGTGCGCCTGCCCAGATCGCGGCGCTTGCATTTGCGCTGGTGGCGCTGGGGATCGTCTACTGGCTGATGCGGCAGCGTGATGACCCGGTCGACGCGACGATCGCGGCGCAAGCAGAGCGCGATCGCGTGTTGCACGCGCAGCGACAGCAAGGAGGGCCGCCCCGCGAAGGCGGCCAATCCGACAAGTGACCTGACTCGCTGCCGTCAGATTCGGATCATCAAGGCGTCGCGTCGATCGAAATCAGTCTGTCAATCCAGAATACTGCCTTCGACAGGCAGACTCATCCGCGGACTTCGCCTGAAGAACGCCAGGGCATGCGCTATGCGTTCGAGAAAGCGGTCGCAGGGCTACACGCGGGCTAACGCATCTACGATAGGCACGTCCCCTCCTACAAAACCAATTACCTTGTTCACCAGGCGCGCCTTGAGCGCATCGAGAACGACCTCGGCCACGTCTTCACGCGCCACCGGGTCGCCCGCAGCGTCGGCATCCGACACGATCTGGATGGTTCCGACTCCCGGCTCCATGGTCAGCGTGCCGGGGCGCAGCACAAGGTAATCGAGCCCGCTAGCAATCACGTAGTCGTCCGATTCGCGTTTCATTTGCGCGTAGTGTTGCAGTGCTTGCTGCGAGCGTTCCGGCGCGTACGCAAGCAATGTACTGATAACGACAAAAAGACCCGCACCGCTTCGCTTTGCGTAATCGACCGACTTGATGATCGAGTCGCGGTCGATCAGGCGTTCTTGCTCCGCGCCCTCGGTTTCTGCCGAGCCGGCGGTATAAATGACCGTATGTATGCCGCTGAATACATGCGAGAAATCGCCAGACAGGTCGGCAATGAGCGGCCGGACGCCGAACCGCTCGAAAGCATCGCTTTTTGCCGCGTTGCGTATCAACGGGCAGAACGGGATGGCGGAGGCATGCAATTTTTCGGCTACTAGCCGACCCGTTCTCCCGCTTGCGCCAATTAACAGAATGCTCATGACTTTTCTCCTGGAACGATGTGCTGCGCCGTAGCGTGTTTTCACAGTCTAGTATCAGAACGCGAAAGATTTCTGCATCCGCAGGCTGGGGCAAGTCGCAACGGCGGGCCCAACCGCTATTGCTCGTCACGGGGATTCTCTTCGTCAAACATCAAACGGCTTACGGTGCTGGAGAAGGCGTTCCGGCGTCACAAGCGCCAAGCAACGTTGTGCGGTGTTCCAGCGCGCAGTCGACGAGATAGAGACGACGAATGGAGAGACCGTTCGCGCGGACGACTTGCGGCGCATCGTGCCGACGCATCGTGAAAGTAGCCATCGGCGCGGAACGTTCGATGTCCAGATTGAACAGGATGCGCATCACTTGCTGCCATGCGTGGCCGACCTGCACGCGAAGCAGTGGCGGCTTGCCATGTATTCCATAATCGTATAGATGAGACACTATTCTTCATTATAAAGGCATGGCGATCGCCGCTAGTATGGAGGCTCCTGACTGCCCTCGCGCATGAACCCGACAGGCGGATGGCGTCCATGCGCGGCGCCGCTGCGCAGGACCAACGCGGAGGGGCCGAACCAACCATTCCCTGCTACGCAGCGTCGTCGAAGGCGCAGCGAGCGTGTGGAGGAGACTCGAACGTGAAAATGACCTTTCGCTGGTATGGCGACACCGACCCCGTGCCTCTCGCTTACATCCGTCAGATTCCGGGCATGGCCGGGGTCGTCTCGGCGATCTATGACGTGCCTGTGGGCCAGGTGTGGCCGATCGACAGAATCCTGTCCCTGAAGAACAAGATAGAGGCTCACGGCCTGACGCTGGAAGTGATCGAAAGCGTGCCGGTGCACGAGGACATCAAGCTCGGCAAACCGACGCGCGACACGCTCATCGCCAACTACGGCCAGACGCTGCTTAACCTGGGCGCCTGCGGTGTGAAGGTGGTCTGCTACAACTTCATGCCGGTTTTCGACTGGACCCGCACCTCGCTGGAAATGCCCCTGCCTGATGGATCGACGACGCTCGCGTTCGACACGCAAGCGATCCGCGAACTCGACGTCAGCCAGGGTATCCAGCTGCCCGGCTGGGACGCGAGCTATCGGCCCGAGCAATTGAAAGCCCTGCTGCGCGACTACGAAGCGCTTGACGAAGCCGGTCTTTGGGCCAATCTCGACTACTTCTTGCGCGCAATCATTCCGGTGGCCAAAGAAGCCGGCGTCAAGATGGCGATCCACCCCGACGATCCGCCGCGGCCGATTTTCGGGCTGCCTCGCATCGTGAAGAATCGTGCGGACCTGCAGCGCGTGCTGGCTATCGTCGACGATCCGGCCAATGGCCTGACGCTTTGTTCGGGGTCGCTGGGCGCGGACCTGCAGAACGATATTCCGGCACTGGTGCGCGAATTCGGCGCGCGAGGCCGGATTCATTTTGCGCACCTGCGTAATGTGCAAGTCAATGCCGCAGGCGATTTTCATGAGACCTCGCATCGCTCGGCCGACGGCTCGCTCGACATGGCGGAGATCGTCAAAGCCTATTTCGAAACCAGCTTTGAAGGCTATGCAAGGCCGGACCATGGGCGAATGATCTGGGGCGAAACGGGCCGCGCCGGCTATGGGCTGTTCGACAGAGCGCTCGGTGCGGTCTACCTGAACGGCATCTGGGAAGGTCTCGCCAAACGTCCGGCCGATCATGCGGCTGAGTAATGCAGCCCTGGCATCGCTCGCGGCGCGCGCGGCTGGCGAAGTCGTCGTTCCCGCCTACGATCGCGCGAGCCTTGCACCTGGCATCGTCCATCTGGGCCTCGGGGCGTTTCATCGCGCGCACCAGGCCGTGTACACCGAGCACACGTTGCGCGCTGGCGATCACCGCTGGGGCATCGTCGGCGTGTCGTTGCGGCGTGCGGACACGTCGGAGGCGCTCACTCCGCAGGATCATCTGTATGCCGTGGATGTGCGCGACGGCACCGCTGATTCGTTCCAGGTGATCGGTGCGCTGATCGCCTCGCTGGTCGCGCCGCAGTCGCCCGCCGCCGTGCTCGATGCGATGACCGATCCGCGCTGCCATATCGTCAGCCTGACGATCACCGAGAAGGGCTATTGCCGCAATCCGGCCAGCGGCGCGTTGCAGTTCGATCATCCCGACATTGCCCATGATCTGCGCGAGGCCGCCGCGCCGCGTAGCGCGATCGGCTTCGTCGTGCGCGCGCTGGCGCTGCGCCGCGCGGCCGGTCTGGGGCCGTTTACCGTGCTGTCGTGCGACAACCTGCCGTCCAACGGCGACACGATGCGCGCGTTGACGCTGGCGTTCGCGCGCGAAACGGACTCTGTGCTGGCCGACTGGATCGAGCAAGAGGGCGCATTTCCCAACACGATGGTGGATCGGATCGTGCCGGTCACCACCAACGCCGACCGTGTGCGCGTAGCGAAGCAACTCGGCGCCGACGATGCGTGGCCGGTGATGACGGAGCCGTTTTCGCAATGGGTGATCGAGGACCGCTTCGCGGGACCGCGGCCGGCGTGGGAGCGTGCAGGCGCGACGCTCGTGGGTGACGCGCGTCCCTATGAGCAGGCCAAATTGCGGATGTTGAACGGCGCGCATTCGGTGCTTGCATACCTCGGGACGCTGATCGGCTATGACACCGTCGATCAGGCGATCGGCGCGCCGGCGATGCTGAACTTCGTCGAACGTATGTTGTGCGACGAGGTGGAACCGGCGCTGTCGCGACCCGCTTTGGCCACCTATCGCGCAGAACTGTTCGCGCGCTTTCGCAACGCCGCGCTCGATCACCGCTTGCAACAGATCGCGACCGACGGCTCGCAGAAGTTGCCGCAGCGCTGGCTGGAAAGCGTGCGCGTCAACCTGAAACGCGGCGCGCCGACCGAACGTCTTGCCTTTGCGCTGGCCGGTTGGATTGCGTATCTGGGTGGTCAGGACGAGACGGGCCGCACCTACGCCATCGCGGACCCTCTCGCCGACACCCTGACCGAGGCGGTCCGCTCGACTTTGCAAGCAGATACGGTTGACGCGGTAGAAACACTGTTCGAAATCGAGTCGATTTTCGGATGCGATCTGCGTGCACACCCGCGATTCGTCTCGCAGGTTGCACGCCATCTGGAAGCGATTCGCAAACAAGGCGTCGTCAAAGCGATGGGCGGTTTTACCGCTTGAGGCGATGCACGCGACCGCAGCGACTGCCGCATTCCGCTGAGTAGTATTCCTGAATAACTGGAGAAAGACATGAGCAAGCTGCTCGTCAAACCGTCGACGCATGCCGAAGGCGGCCAGATCATCCATATCACACCGGCGAGCGCCGGCTGGAAATACGTCGGCTTCGATGTTTTCGACCTTCAGGCCGGCGCCACGGTCACGCGGGATACAGGCAATCGCGAAGTCGTGATCGTACTCGTGAAGGGTCACGCGATGGTCGGTTGCGAAGGGCTCGCGAGCCGCGCGATCGGCGCACGGATGACGCCGTTCGATGGCGCGCCGTGGTCCATGTATGTGCCGCCGCACACGCGCTACACGATCGTGGCGACGGACGACGTCGAGCTCGGCATCTGCTCAGCGCCCGCGAAGGGCGGTCTGCCGCCGCGCTTCATTGCACCCGAGGAGGTCAATCAGGAAACCCGCGGCGCGGGCGCCAACCTGCGTCACGTGCGCCACATCCTGCCGGAAACCGAGCCGGCGGAGAGCTTGCTGGTGGTGGAATCGGTGACGCCCGCAGGCAACTGGTCGAGCTACCCGCCGCATCGGCACGATACCGACGATGGCGAGCAGCAGACCTATCTCGAGGAAACCTATTACCACCGTGTCTCGCCGCCGCAGGGCTTCGCGATTCAGCGCGTCTACACCGACGACCGCAGTCTCGACGAAACGCTCGCGGCGTACGACAAGCACGTGGTGCTGGTACCGCGCGGCTATCACCCGGTTGCCGCGGCGCACGGCTACGACCTCTACTATTTGAATGTGATGGCGGGTCCGCGCCGCACCTGGCACGTACACAACGAACCGGCCCATGAGTGGTTGCTACAGCCAGGCGCAAGCGTCGCCGTGGACGGCGCGCGCTGAGTCCGGCCGCGGCATGTCAGTCGCTGTCGGTGTCGGGGCCTTGGGTATCGAATCCGGCGGCCTCGCGCAGCGCTTGCAGCATCGCACGCGCACCCGGTGAGAGCCTGTCGCCGCGCCGTGTGACGATGCCCGCCGGTCCCAGCTTCAGATCGAGTTCGAACGGTAGTGGTGCGAGCGCGCCGGCAATGCAATACGGCCGCACCGGCTCGCGTGCAAGCGGCGCGATCATATCGCTCATCTGCAGCAGACTCGTGATGACAGGCAGCGATGAGCTCTCGACTACATCCGTCGGCAACGCGAGCTGCCGTTCGAGAAAAAGCTGCGTGAACTGATTGCGCATCACGTTTCCTTTGGGCGGCAAGATCCACGTTTGCGGCGCCAGTTCGTTCCAGCTCAGACGCTTGCACTTGCCGAGCGGATGGCCAACGCGCGCGAATAGCCCGTGCTGTGCTTCTGCCAGCGGGGCGTAGTGCAGTTCCGCCAGATCGTCTGGATTGCGAATTCGCGCGACGATCATATCCAGCTTGCCTTCCTGTAGACGCTGCACCAGCACCTCGCTGAACTCCATCTCGATGCTGATGCGAATCTGCGGAAAGCGCTTCTTGAGTAGCGCCACGGCCTTCGGCACGAGGTTGGTGGCCGCCGTGACCTCGGTGCCGATGATCGCCTGCCCGGTCAGGCCGGCTTTGAGCGCGGATACTTCGTCGTACGCGTGCCGTAACTCCGCCAGCACGCTGCGCGCATGGCGGATCAACACCTCGCCGTACCAGGTGGGCTCGACACCGCGCGGATGCCGTTCGAACAACGGCACACCCATCGTCTCTTCCAGTTCGCGCAGCAACTTGGTCGCCGCGGGTTGGGTCATGTGCGCGGCGTCCGCCGCGCGCAATACCGAGCGATGAGTGTCGAGGTGAACGATCAGGGCCAATTGGCGTGTCTTCAGACGCGTCGGGTCGAAGCGGCCCGTCGCGATGGCCGCCGCGCCTTCGTCCGGATGAATTGCCGAGGTCACGATGTCGCCTCCATGTATTCCATATCGATATAGATTGTGCGTTATTTTTCATTATAAAAGAATATCGATCGATTCTACTATGCAGAAGACGTCCTGCATTCCAAGGCGGGGCGGTTTCCCATCACGGCCATCGAGAACGGGCTGCATCCGGCATCCGCCATGCAGCCGAACAGGAGACGACGAAGCAATGAACATCCGTACCGCAGACATTCCGCCGGAAGGCATCACTACCGACGAGTTCCTCGGCCGCGTCGCCAAGGTCCGCAGCGCACTCGACAAGGCGGGCCTGGTCGGCCTGCTCGCCTTCGGCGATTGCTGGCGTGGCGCGAACATCGGCTACTTCACCGAGTTCCGTCCGCTCGACGGCGTATCGGACATTGCCAACGCGATCCTGCTGCTGCCCGTTGACGGCGACCCCGTGCTGTTCGTGTCGGATCAATGCTTCGACTACGCGACGAGCGTGACCGCCTTCGAGGTGCGCAGCCTGCGTGAAGTCACGCAACAGGTGCAGGCGTTTTCGGCGCGGCATCGCAGCGGTACGGTCGGCCTCGCCGGCGCCGCCTATATCCCCGCGGATTTGCTGCAGCGCCTGAACGCCGGTCTCGGCGAACTGAAGCTCGAACCGACGATGGTGCTGGCTGAAATCAAGGCGATCAAGAGCGACGCCGAAGTGGCGCTGATGCGCAAAGCCGCCGCCTTGACCGATTCGGCGATGGCCGCGATTCGCGACGCGCTCGCCGACGGCCGTCCCTACACCGAGCGCGAACTCGCTCTGATCGCTGACCGCGCGATGCTCGCGGGGGGAGCGGAGCGGACCGCATTCGATTCGATGGTTCAATCCGGTCCGCGCTCGGCCTATAACCTGGCCCGCCCCACCGACCGCATCCTGCAGCCGGGCGACCTGATCATGACCGACATCGGTGCGCGTTATCGTGGGTACGTCGCCGATGGCGGACGCGGTTTCACTTACGGTCCGGCGAACCCCGAGAAGATGGCGATCGTCGCGGCAGCGGCGCGCGCGGTCGAAGCGGGGCTTGCGGCCGCGCGTCCCGGCATGGCGGCCATGGAACTGAACGCGGTGATCCAGCAGGCGCTAGTGAAGTCGAACTACGAGCAATATTCGAGCGAAGCGCGCGGCCATGGCACCGGTCACGGCACCGGCATGGACCCGGAAGAAGAAGCGCCGTGGATCGGGCCGGGCAACAGGACCGTGCTGCAGGAAAACATGGTCTTCACCCTGAAGGCGACGATCACGGTGCCGAACGTCGGCGGTTTGCGCACGGAACGGATCGTGCGGTTGACCTCAGGCGGCGTCGAAACGCTCGACCAGTTCCCGATGGAACTGCACTGGTGAGTGCAGCGAATTTACCGTAACGTGCCGCCGAATCTGCGCCGCCGGCACACCCAGCAGTTCAAGACATAGATTCCCAGAGAAGGGAGGAGACATGAATACATCGCCTGTTTCGTCCGGCAACGCGCCTGTTATCAGCCGGTCGGCCGTCAATCGTGTGCTGGTCGCTTCGGTGGTCGGGACCGCCATCGAGTGGTACGACTTTTTTCTTTATGCCACCGCTTCGGCGCTGGTCTTCGCCAAGCTGTTCTTTCCCTCGTTCGATCCCGTGGTCGGCACCATCGCGGCGTTCGGCAGTTTTGCGGTCGGCTATCTGGCACGGCCTTTCGGCGCCGTGTTTTTCGGGCACTTTGGCGATCGTATCGGACGTAAGGCGACGCTCGTCGCGACGCTGACGATCATGGGCGTCAGCACCTTCGTGATCGGCCTGCTGCCCACCTACGCCTCGATTGGCGTCTGGGCGCCGATCCTGCTGGTGGCGATGCGCTTCATGCAAGGGCTCGGCGTCGGCGGCGAATGGGGCGGCGCGGTGCTGATGGTGGTGGAAACGGCGCCGGCCACGAAGCGGGGCTTTTTCGGCGCGTTTCCGCAATTGGGTGTGCCGCTCGGGCTGATGCTCTCGACCGCGGTGTTCAAAACTGTGTCGAGCATGCCGTCGGACGCATTCTTTGCATGGGGATGGCGCCTGCCGTTCCTGCTGAGCGTCGCGCTGATCGCGATCGGCCTGTTCATCCGCCTGCGCGTCATGGAGTCACCGGTATTCGAACAGATCAAGGCGAGCAAGCAGGTCGTGAAGGCGCCGCTGATCGAATTGCTGCGCCGGCATCCGAAAGACCTCGTGCTGACGATCGGCACGCGCTTCGCCGTCGACATCACCTTCAACGTGATCAACGTGTTCGTGCTGGTGTACGGAACGACGCGGCTTGGCTTGTCGCGTGGACTACTGCTGAACGCCATCATTGTGGGCTGCGCGTTTGCGCTGATCACGCTGCCGCTGTTCGGCAAACTGTCGGACGCGATCGGACGCCGGACCGTGTTCATGTTCGGCGCGGTGTTCGTCGCGATCTATGGATTCGCGTTCTTTCCGCTGATCGAGACCCGCAATCCGACCTTGATTTTCGTGGCGTACGTCTGCGGTATCGCGTTGAGTCAGGCGTCGGTGTACGGCGTGCAATCGACGTGGTTTGCGGAACTGTTCGGCACGCGGGTGCGCTATACGGGCGCTTCGCTGCCGTATCAGATCGCCGGCATCATCACGTCAGGACCGACGCCGTTGATCGCCACCTATCTGTTCGCGACCTATGGCCAGACGCTGCCCATTTCGATCTATATCGCGGCGACAGGGGTGCTGAGCCTGCTGTGCGCGTTTTTCCTCGCGGAGACTTTCAGGCGGGATCTGTCCGCGGAGCCGGAAGGTGAGGGAGCCGCAGCGCTTGGCGCCCATGTGCCCGGTCACTCACCGCATCCCGTGTCGCGCTGAGCGCAAGTCAGTCCAGCATAGCGTCGTGTATGACCCGGCCTCCTCACCGACGTGACACCCGGCGCGGCCATCGCAACATCTGCGGCCTGCTGGATCTGAGTACCGTCCGGCACGCTGCCGGATCGCCTCAGTCCTGCGCCCGACGTTGCACGGGTGCGGCGGCAGCCGGTCGCGCTGTGCGCGCACGCGGCCACGCCGCGCGTCGGCAAGCCGTCGCGCGGGGCGCGCGGTGTGTTGTTCAGGGTGCCGTCACGACGCGGTAGTAGACGCCGTTCGCGCCATACGAGGGCTTGAACCACGTATTGCCGCAGAGATAGTACGTGCCGCCCTGGACTGCGGGCGTGATGCAGCCGGCGGGCAGCGTCGCGTAGATCGCGCCCATCGCGAAGCTGGAACTGGACTGCGGCGGAGGTGCCGTGGTCGCCGCACCGGCGACGTAGCCGGCGTTGTAGGCGTTGGTCGAGTTCGCGGCGGCATAGCCACTGTTGTACGCGTTCGCGGCGACCGCCTGCGTGTTCGCGGAGGCGATCGCCGCGCCCGCCGCGACGCCGACCGCCGCGCCCGCCGCTGCCGCGCCCGCCGTGGACCAGCCGCCGCAGTTATAGCAGCCCGATCCATATACGTTCACCGTGGTCGGCGGATGGTAGGCGGCGTAGGTCGTGTTGCCGTAGTAGGTGCTGTGATAGGCGGTCGCGCCCGATGCGTTCGTGTAGGTCGTGTAGCCGGAGCCTTGAACGTGCGTCGCGGTGCCGCCATAGTTGTTGGTCGCCGTGGTGCCCTGGCCGTAGGTGTGAGTCGCGCTGCCGTACTGGTTGCTGTAGGTGGTCTGCCCGGAGCCTGCCTTGTGCGTCGCGGTGCCGCCGTAGGCGCCCGTTGCCGTGGTGCCCTGGCCGTAGGTGTGCGTGGCGCTGCCGCCGTATGGATTGCTGAAGCTCGTCTGCCCCGAGCCTTGCGTGTGCGTGGCCGTGTCGCCGTAGCGGTTGGTTGCGGTCGTGCCTTGGCCTGGGGTGTGCGTTTCGCTGCCGCCCCATGCGTTGCTGCGGGTCATCGATTCAGACCCGGACGGGCGCGACCAGCCGCCCGCGTGACCCCAGGCGCCGGCGGGGCCCGAGGCGAAGGCCGGAATCACGAAACCGGCCACGTAGATTACAAGAGTCTTCACGAGGCGCCTCCTCATTGAGCGCTGGCGGCCCTCGCCTTCGGGGGCGGCTTGAGTCCGGGCGCGTTTGCGGCGTCGGGACGCTCGAATGCGATGGACGCCGCGCCAGACGTGTCGGACGCCACGAACGCGTTTGCGGGGAACTGCGGATCGAGCACCCAGTGCGTGAGCGCCAGCACATGGCGCAGCCGCGCGGGATCGTTCAGGTAGACCGCGTAGATGCGGCGCGGCAGCTTGTCTTCTGTGCCGATCCAGGCCTGCACGAACACGTCGCCCGTCACATAGGCGACCATGTCGGTCGTCGTGTCGTCGACGACGGTCGACCGGCCGATGTAGAACGCAATCTTCAATCCGTCGGCGATGTCCTTGTAAGGGTCCGCGACGAGCACGTCGGTGAACGGAAAATAGATCGCGCCGACGTCGTAGGCCTTCTTGAGCGCGTCGTCGATCGTCGGCGGCGCGTCGGTGACGGCCACGAGTCTCTCGGCCGGCGAGAAGGCCGTTATTGTCTTGCCGTCGTAATAGAACTCCGAGCGCGGACCGTCGCCGAGCGTGATCACCCGCAGCTTGTCGGGCCGCTGCATGAGGACTTCCGACCTGGTCGAGTAGATGAGGGGCGGGCCGATTCGGCTCGGGCTCTCATACGAGACGATGGCCGTGAACGCCATCGACTTCGCCGCCGCGAGGCGGTCGCAGGCGGCCTTGATAACGTCGAGCGCGTGCTGGTCGAGTCCCGGCTGATAATCGGGCGCGGCCTGCGCGTGCTTCGCCGCGACTTTCGAGGGCACGTTCGCGCGTTGTTGCGCACCGCCGCTCGCGGCCATGCAGACGCACAGCGCGGCGACCGCTGCGCGTCCGGCTGGTTTCCAGGCAGTCACCGCAGCCTCCGTGATCAAACGTAGCGTAAAGTCACGCCCGGCGACGATCAGGGGATCATCCCGCATTCGAACATCTTGTTGGCGATCGGCGCCGCCACCCGGTCGATGAACACGGCGCGCATCTGCGGGTCGTTGTGCATCGCCTGGACCGCCATCTGCTCGCCTTCCGGCTTCGGCCGGCCCTTCTTGTCGGCGCGCTCCTGCCACAGTTGCTCGCAGCTCGACTGCTGGTACTTCTGCACGATCCTGTTTGCGACGGCGTCGAGCATCGGGTACTGCTGGGCGGCGGCGACGTTTGCGAGCAAGAGCGCGCTCGCCATTGCACACGACAGACTGCGCTTTTTCATGATGTGCCTCGAAGGGTCCGGCAACGGGGCGGGATGATTCCCGACCTTCCTGCTTCCGGAGCCGTGGCTTGGCTCGATTTCGTCAGACACCCGGACCACTGGAGCCCCGCCGCATCCGGCCGCTCAAACCAGAGTACGAGGCCTCAGACGAGATTCATAGTAAACCTTAGTCTTATATGTCATACCTGTGCGAAGGTGTTTTGGTGTGACTGGCAATGTGATGAGGGAAAGTGACTTAACAAGCCGCTGTACTTGCATGCGTTCGTATGCAACCGGTTCGCCTGTGGCGGCGCTAGTAGGAGCATCTTGCGACACCTCTCGGACGCTTTCGGCGATTCGTTTCGCGAATAGAGGAATTCCACTCGCTTGTCATAGAACCCGGATCTGGGCGCAGCTGGGCACGAAAATCGAATAGCATGCCGAAGTATAGTGTGCGGTGCCGCCTTAAAAAGGGCTCGTCGCGAAGCTGCCGTTACGCCAGCGCGACGACGGCGATTTCGACGAGCAGTTCCGGCGCGGCGAGCTTCGCTTCGACGGTCGCGCGAGTCGGCGCGCAGCCCGGCGCAACCCACGCGTCCCACACGCTGTTCATGCCCGCAAAATCGCGCTCGATATTCGCGAGCCACACCTGGGCCGACACGAGGCGCGTCTTGTCGATGCCCGCCTTTTCCAGAAAGCTGTCGATCTTCGCCAGCACGCTCGCAGTCTGGGTTTTCACATCGGGCGCATGATCGTTCGACGTCTGGCCGCCGATGAACACGAGTCCCGCCGCCTTCACGACGCGGCTCATACGCTGGTTCGTTTCGATTCTCACGATGTCGGACATCTTGCTTTGCTCCTAAGGTTTGAGTACAGGAAGGCGCGCCGGGCGGCGCGGGGTGTGATCAGTGCGCGTCGGCGCCGGCTGTCTGCTGCGGGACGGGCTGGCGCGTAAAACGGTCGATTGCGAAGTCATCGAGCGGCAGTGAAGCCTTGCCGTCGAGCACGAGTTCGGACACGAGCCGCCCGCAAGCCGGTCCGAGCTGGAAACCGCTGCCGCAATAGCCGAACGAGTAGACGAGATTCGACGCGCGGCGGCTTGGCGAGATCACAGGCAGTGCATCGTCCGTGAATGCTTCGACACCCGCCCACGCGCGGTTCACGCCGAGATGCCGCAAATGCGGAAAGAGATCGATGACGGTATTGGCGCTGCGCACGAGCCGCGCGAAATCGACTTCGCCATGCCGGCCGTGCAGATCGGCGATACCGATCAGCTTGCCGCCGATCACGACGGTGCCGTTGTCGAACTGCTTGAACGACAACGGACGCCCGGTTGCACCCAGCGTCGCGCGGCAGAACGGCGCGACGCGATGCGTGACCATCAGCATCAGCCCTTCGGGATGCACGGGCACGCGTTCGCCCGCCTGTTCGGCCAGTTGTCCCGCCCACGCGCCCGCCGTGACGACGAGTTTTTCCGCGCTGAACTCGCCGCGCGGCGTCTGCGCGAACCAGCGCGTGCCGCGCTGTTCGATGCGGGTGACGGGCGTGCCTTCGAAAAACGCCGCACCATGCCGTTGCGCGGCGAGCCGGAAGGCGGTGGTGGTCTTGAACGGCAGCGCATAGCCGTCGCGCTGGACCCAGATGCCGCCCGTCACGTGCCGGGCAAGCGCCGGCTCGAGTTCGAGCACGCTCGCGCGGTCGATCAGCTTTTCGTGCGTGAAGCCGTGTGCTTCGAGTTGCGCCACGCGGGCGCGGCACTCGTCGAGTTCGGCTTTCGTTTCCGCGATCTTCAGTTGGCCGGACGGCACGAAGCCGCCGTCGTCGCCGATCGTCTCGCGCAGGCTGTGCCAGATTTCACGCGACATCAGCGCGAGCGGAATCTCGGGCAGCGGCCGGCCGAGCGTGCGCACGCCGCCCGCATTGACGCCCGACGAATGCCGCGCGACGTAGTCGGCTTCGAGCACGATCACGCTCGCGCCGCGCGCGGCCAGGTGGAACGCGCTGCTCGAGCCGTGCAGCCCGCCGCCGATCACCAGCACGTCGGCTTCGCGCACGGCGCTGGAAGAGGACAGGGCAGCGTCATTCACCGGCGAGTTCTCCTAGCGTCAGCGGCTTGATGGGCGGACGGATGCGGTAGTAGCCCACTTCTTCCGGCGGCACCTTGCGCGCGTCGGCGATGATTTCGGTGACGGTCAGCCCGCACATGCGCCCCTGACACGGCCCCATCCCGCAGCGTCCGAACGACTTCGCCTGGTTCGGGCCGAGGCAGCCGAGTTCGACGAAACCGCGCACGTCGCCCGCCGTCACTTCCTCGCAGCGGCACACGACCACGTCGTCGCGCGGAATACGGTTCGCGTCGCGCGGGCGGTACAGGCTGTCCAGAAACGGACGGATGCGCATCACGCTCTCCAGCGCGCGGCGGTGCGTCGCGGCTTCGCGCTCGCAGGTGGCGGCATCGATTGCGCCGAGTTGGCTGGCCGCCTGCAGCGCGGCGAGCGCGCCCTGTTCGGCCGCCGCCAGCGCACCGCCGATACCCCCGCCGTCGCCTGCGACGAAGATCCCCGGCACGTCGAGTTCGCCCCATGCGTCGGTGGTGGGTGCGAAGCATAGCTGCGCGGCGTCCCACTGGTGTTGCGCGCGCAACGACAGCGTGAACTGCGTATTCGGCACGACGCCCTGATGCAGCAGGATCACGTTCGCGTCGATGCGGTGCGCACGGCCTTGCGTCGTGAAGCTCAGCGCGGCGGCGCGCTCGACACCTTGAGCGTCCTGCTTCGACTCGACGCGCAGATCGTCGGCGGCTTCGTAGATGGGCACGCCCGCGGCGCGCAGCGTGCGGATCAGTTGCAGGCCCTTGCTCAGGAACGGCCAGGCGCGCAACGCCGACAGTAGATGTTTCTTCGCGCGCCAGCGGTCTTCGTGACGCGTGGTGTCGACCAGTGCGCGGATCGGCACGCCGGCACGCACGTATTGCCAGCCGAGCAGATAGAGCAGCGGACCGCAGCCCGCCAGCACGGGCGGCTCGGCGGGCACCTCGCCCGCGCTTTTCAGCAGGATCTGCGCGGCGCCCGCCGTCAGCACGCCGGGCAGCGTCCAGCCGGGAATCGGGAACGGCCTTTCCAGCGCGCCCGTGGCCAGAATCACGCGGCGTGCGTCGAAGCTGCCGACCTTGCCGTCTTCAGATAGTGCACGGCGCACTCGCGCGTCACCTGCCACACGGACGCATGCGCGACATGCCGTGCGCCGGAGCGCGCGAACGCGTCGGCGAGCGATGNGCCCGCTGCATATCGGGGCCGACGAATCTCCTTGCGGCGCGCATCGGCGCGGCCGATCGCCCGATAAAATCTGCCCGCCGACGGCGTCCTGCTCGTCGAGCAGCACCACGGACAGACCCGCGCGCGCGGCGCGCGCCGCCGCGCTCATGCCGGCGGGACCGGCGCCCACCACGACGACATCGACGGCTTCCGAAGGGAAACCCGACACGGTTTCCGGTGCGTAATCAGCGGGCATGAGCATCCTCCAGTGAAACATCGACGGGCGGCAGATCGCGCGCGCCTTCCTGCGAGCGGATGCGCATGCCGGCGCGCACTGTCACCATGCAGCTTTGCCGGCTCGGCACGCCGTCGATCTCGACGAGACACTCGAAGCACGCGCCCATCATGCAATACGGCGCGCGCGGCGCACCCGAGACAGGTGTCGCACGGAACCGCGCGATGCCGGCAGCGAGCAGCGCGGCCGCCACCGACCGGCCGCCCGGCACGCGCAGCGGCTGATCGTTGAACCAGATGTCGACGGGCGCATCGGCGCCCGGCAGGGCCTTGAAGAGCGGTGTGGAAGTCATGTCGGAATCAGTGAGCGGAAATGAGAGCAGGGGAGTCGAGGAAGCGCGTGCCCGACAGCGCCGGGATCTCGCCGGGCATCGCACCGCCGGCGATCCACGGCGCAATGCGCAGCGCGTGTGCGGCGGCCAGCGTCACGCCGCTATGGCAGGTGACGACGAACGCGCCGGGATGACGCGCGGATTCGTCGTAGATGGGGAAGCCGTCCGGGCTGTAGACCCGCAGCGCGGCCCACGTGCGCACGAGCCGCACGTTCTTCAGCAGCGGAAAGGCGCGCACGCCGCGCCGCGCGATGTCGGACAGCACGGGCGTGGTGGTGAAATCGTCGAAGCCGACTTCTTCCATCGAATCGCCGAATTGCAGCGTGCCTTCGTCGGTTTGCCGCACGTTGAGCGTCGGATAGCGCAGGAACGGCGCGACGCGCTCGCTGATCAGCACCTGGCCGCGGTTCGGCGCAACGGGCGCATGCAGGCCGACATGCGGCGCGAGCACGCGATTGCCGAGCCCGGCGGCGAGCACGACGCGCGCCGCGCGATAGATGCCGCGCTTGCCTTGCACCGCGAAGCCGCCGTTTTCTGGTGTGATGCGCAGCGCTTCCTCGTTGTTCACGAGCTTCACGCCGCGCTGTTGCATGCCCGTGTGCAACGCGCGCAGCAGCTTGAGCGGGTTGACGTGGCCGTCCATCGGCGTGTAACTCGCGCCGATCACGTCCGGGCCGATTTCGGGGATACGCTCGCGCACCTCGCGTGCATCGAGCAGTTGATACGGGTAGTCGCCCAGTTCACGCTGCAAGGCGCCGAGACGCTGCGCGCGCTCGGCGACTTCAGCTTCGGAGAAAAAGAAGTGGAAGCCGCCCGGCTGGCGCAGCGCGACGTCGATGCCCGTTTCGGCGAGCAGCGCATCGGCGAGCGCGGGCCAGCGCGTCGCGGAGCTGCGCGACCAGCGCGCATACGGCGACAGTCCATAGCCCTTGCCCTGAATCCAGACCAGTCCGAAGTTGCCGCGCGACGCGCGGAACGCGCCGTCGTCCTGGTCGAGCACAGTGACCTTTGCGCCTTCGCGCGCAAGGCCCCAGGCGACGGCGGAACCGACCAGCCCGCCGCCCAGCACGAGCACGTCGGGTGTGGCGCAAGCGTGACGAATCATCGAGCTTCTCCAATCAGGATGCGGTCCAGTCCGACCATGCGGTCGAGCAGCACCATCAGCAGAACCGTGCCGACGATCAGCACCGCCGACACGGAAGCGACGAGGGGATCGATGGTCTGCGCGATCTGGTTGTACATGGCGACGGGCAGCGTGGTCGTGCCGGGTGTCGCGACGAAAATGGTCATCGTCAGTTCGTCGAAGCTCTGGATGAACGACAGCACCCAGCCGCCCGCGACGCCCGTGCGGATCATCGGCAGCACGACGCGGCGAAACGCGGTGAAGCGGCTCGCGCCGCACGACAGCGCCGCGCGTTCGGCATCGCGGTCGAGCCCGACGGCCGACGACAACGCGAGGCGCAGCGCATACGGCAGCACGATGATCACGTGCGTCGCGACCAGCGCCCAGAACGAGCCGCTCAGATGCAGCAGCGACAGAAAGCGCAGGAACGCGATGCCGAGCACGACGGCGGGGATCATCATCGGCGAGAGAAAGAAGCTCGTCAGCGCGGCGCGGCCCGTGAAGCGGTAGCGCGCAATCGCCAGCGCGGCGGGCACGGCGAGCGCGACGCCGATGGTCGCCGCCGCGAATGCCAGCCGCACGGAAAGCCAGAACGCCGACACGATGTCACCGTTCTCGAGAATCGCGCGAAACCAGCGCAGCGACGCGCCGTCGAAGGGCATCGAGATGAAGCCCTTGTCGGTGAACGCGACCAGCATCACGACGACGAGCGGTGCGAGGATGAAAGTCAGGAATAGCGCGTTGAACAGCAGGCCCCAGAATCCGTTCTGTTTCATGGCGTCACTCGAAAATATGCTTGAAACGGCGTTCGGCGAGACGGCTGCAACCCATCACGATCGCGACGTTCGCGATCAGCAGCAGCACGGCGATGCTCGCGCCGAGCGGCCAGTTCAGCGTGCCGAGAAATTCGTCGTAGGCGGCCGTGGCAACCACTTTCAGACGGCGCCCGCCGATCAGCGCAGGCGTCGCGAACGCCGACGCCGACAGCGCGAACACGATGATCGAACCCGACAGCACGCCGGGCAGGATTTGCGGCAGCACCACGCGGCGGAACACGCGCAGCGGCGAGCCGCCGAGCGACAGTCCGGCCCATTCGACTTGCGGATCGAGCTTTTGCAGCGTCGCCCACACCGACATCACCATGAACGGCACCAGCACATGCGTGAGCGCGATGATCATGCCCGTCATCGTGAAGACGAGGCGGATCGGCTCGGACGTGATGTGCATGGCCTGCAGCGCGTTGTTCAGCACGCCGTTGTTGCCGAGCAGAATCTGCCAGCCAAGCGTGCGCACGACCACCGAGATCAGTAGCGGGCCGAGCACGATCAACAGACACAACGACTGCCAGGGCCTTTTCATGCGTGCGAGCACGATCGTCTCGGGCACGCCGAGCAGCACGCTCAGCACCGTCACGGCCAGCGCGAGGCCCGCCGTGCGCAGGAAGATTTCGCCGTAGTACGGATCGCTCAGCACTTCGGCGTAGTTCTTGAGCGTGTAGGCGGCCTCGACGCCCGCGACGTCGCTGAATACGCGGAACGACAGCAGCAGGGTCAGCACGAGCGGCACGAACAGCAGGGCGCCGAACAGCAGCAGCGCGGGCGACGACAGCAACCACGGCGCGGCGCCTGTGCGCGAGTCGTCAAGCGTTGCCATGGGCGCTCTCCCGGGTCAGCACGCGCAAGTCGTCGTCGGTGAACGAGAGGCCGACTTCATGGCCTTCGCCGGGCGGCGGCGCGCCGTAATTCGGCTGCGCAACATGCAGCTTGCCGAGCGCCGTATCGACTTCGAGCAGCCACTGGTTGCCGATGAACACGCGGTTCGCCACGCGTCCATGCATGCGTGCATCGCCATTGGCGAGGCGCACCTTCTCGGGACGGATATAGACGTGCACCGCGCCTTCCACGTCGCGCCCTTCGTGCGGCACATGCAGCGTGGTGCCCGCCACGTCGACCACCGCGCAGCGCGGATTGCGCGCGCGCACTTCGCCCGGCAACGTATTGGTGCGGCCGAGGAAGGTCGACGCGAACGGCGTGGCTGGGCGCTCATACGCATCGAACGGCGTGCTCAGCTGCGCGATGCGCCCCTTGTGCAGCACGGCGATGCGGTCGCTCATCGTCATCGCTTCGACCTGGTCGTGCGTGACCAGGATCGTCGTGATGCCGAGTCGCTTCTGGATCGCGCGCAGTTCGATGTGCATTTCCTCGCGCAGCTTCGCGTCGAGATTCGACATCGGTTCGTCGAGCAGCAGCAGGTCGGGGCGCATCGCCAGCGCCCGCGCAATCGCGACACGCTGGCGCTGCCCGCCCGACAGTTCTTTCGGATAACGCCCGTCCAGCCCTTTGAGCCGAACCAGATCGAGCGCTTCGGCGACGCGCACTGCGCGCTCGTCACGCTTCATGTTGCGCATCTCGAGGCCGAAGCCGACGTTGCCCGCCACCGTCATATGCGGAAACAGCGCATAGCTCTGGAACACGACGCCCATGCCGCGCTTTTCGGGACGCTCATGCGTGATGTCGCGTCCGGCGAGCGTGATGCGGCCCGCGCTCGGCGTGACGAAGCCGGCGATCATCTGCAGGGTGGTCGTCTTGCCGCAGCCGGACGGCCCGAGCAGCGACAGGAACTCGCCGCGTTCGACGGACAGATCGAGATGCTCGACGGCAGTGAAATCGCCGTAGCGCTTCGAGATGCCTTGCAGGGTGAGAAAGGTCATGGCGTCGGTCCTGTGCGGAGTCGGGCGTAGGAACTGTGAAGCGGCTGAAGCGGCTATGTAGCGGCTATAAAGCTGCTATGAAGCGGTTGCGCCGCTCAGCGTTCGACCGAGCGGTTCCAGCGCTCCGTCCATTCCGTGCGATGCTGGTTGATCGTGGCCCAGTCCATTGCAGTCAGCTTGCTCACCTGTTCCGGACCATACGGCACGCGCGCCGCAACCTCGGGCGTCAGCTTGACGGTCTTGTTGACGGGGCCGAGTCCGATTGCCTGCGCCTGCATCGCCTGCACTTCGGGGCTCAGCAGATACTGGATGAACTCCTGCGAGAGCTTGGGCTGTGCATTCTCAGAGAGCGCGCAGGCTGCCACCTGCAGCGCGACGCCGCCTTCCTTCGGATACACAAACTTGAGCGGAAAGCCCGTATTTTGCAACGCGACGGCGCGGCCGCTGCCATACGGCGCGAGGATGACGTCGCCCGCCTGCATCAGGCCGTCCATTTCGCCTGGCGTCGGCGCCCACGACAGCACGTCGGGTGCGACCTGTTTCGTCATCGCGTTGAAGCCTGGATCGATGTTCTTTTCGCCGCCGCCGTTCAGACGCGCGAGCATCACGAGCGTATGCAGTCCATATGTGTTGGTGATGGGCGGCACGCCGAGCTTGCCCTTCAGGCGCTTGTCGGTGAGCGCCTGCCATGAATCGGGCGCGGGCAGGCCGAGCTTTTTGAACGCCTCTTCGTTGTAGCCGATGCCCGTCGCCACCATGCCGACGCCGACGGCCGTCGGGCCGAGCCGCGCGAGCGGATAGAGGTCTTTCATCACGGCCGCATCCTCGACCTTCGCGCACAGGCCGAGCTGCATCGCCTGATACATCGGGCCGTCGTCCATCACCGCCACGTTGATCTGTTGATGGCCTTTCTGCGCCTGCAGCTTCGCGAGCGTATCGCTTGAATTGCCCGCCACATAGACGATCTTCACGTCATGCGCTTTCTCGAATGGCGGAATGACTTTCTGCCGGTACAACTGCTCGTTCGAGCCGCCGACGTTCGCGACATACAGCGTGGTTTCGGCGTGGGCGTGCAAGGGAGCGGTCAGACAGACGACGGACAGTGCGGAGGCGAGAGCGTGGAGCGTAGAACGGCAACGGCGGCGCAGCGATTCTTGCATGACGGCGATCTCCAGTCAGTGTGGGAATGGACGCTCTGGTGGCGTGTCCATGCATCACAGTCTGTGCCGTAATGGTCATATCGTCCAATACGAATAAAATAGCAATCCATACATGGCTGATATGGGTTGAAACCGATGAACCTGAAACATGTCGAGGCATTTCGGGCCGTGATGGTGGCCGGGTCGATGACGGCGGCGGCCAAAGCGCTTTTCACGTCGCAACCGAACGTGAGCCGTCTGATCTCGCAGCTCGAGCGCGAGACCGGCTTGCTGCTGTTCCAGCGAAGCGGCGTGCGGCTGATTCCGACCAGCGAGGGCACGGCGTTTTTCCGCGAAGTGGAGCGCGCGTATGTCGGCTTGCAGGGGCTCACGAATGCCGCTGCCCAAATCCGCAATCTGGGCAGCGGACGTCTGCGCATCGCGGCGATGCCTTCAGCGGGTCTCACACTCGTGCCGCATGCGATCAAGCGTTTTCAGGCGCTGCATCCCGATGTGACCGTGTCGTTGCATGTCAACACGTCGGGCACGGTGAATCATTGGACGGCGTCGCAGTTCTGCGATCTGGGCGTGGCGGTGTACATCAGCGAGGCATCGAATTGCGATGTCGAAATGCTGTCGAAGGTCGCCGCCGTGTGCGTGATGCCCGCAGCGCACCGGCTTGCTTCGAAGGATGTCATCAAGCCTGCCGATCTCGAAGGCGAGTCATTTATCTCTCTGTGTCACGGCGACGGCACGCGCGCGCAGATGGACGAGGTGTTCCTGCGTGCAGGCGTCGAACGCAAGCTGGCAATCGAGGCGCAATACACGGCGATCTGCTGCGAGCTGGTGCGCTGCGGCATGGGCGTGACGCTCGCGCATCCGGGCGTGGCGCTGGACTTCGCCGGGCCGGACATCGCGATCCGGCCGTTCTCGCCGGCGGTGATGTTTCCGATGTATCTGCTGTTCCCGCCGCACCGCCCGCGCGAGCGGCTGGCGTCCGCGTTCATCGAAGTGCTGCGCGAGGAGCACGACGAGCTGATGGAGAAGATGGCGCGGATCGTGCCGGATTCAGCCCTGAAGAAGCCCCGCAAGCGAAGCGCGAAACGCGCTGTTTAATGTGCGACGGCGTTCCGGCTCCTGCGGTGCTGCCGGCGCGAACGATCAGGCGAGCGGGAGGCATGGCCGACCGCGCTACAAGCCCGCCCGTGCAAGCCCGACATTCGAAGGTCGCCGCGCAAGGCCCATGCCGCACGCAAAATGGTCCCCTATGTCGGCGGCCGCGGGTCACGGGGCATGGCGGATGCTCAGCACAGACTTTCCACCAGGAGGCGACCATGACGAGTACCGACGCCCCGGCTGCGCTCGACGTAGCTGCCCATGAAGGGCAACGCATCGCGATCACGCTCGACATCAACGGCGAGATTCGTCAACTCGACATCGAACCATGGACGACGCTGCTCGACCTGCTGCGCGAATGTTGTCGACTGACGGGAACCAAGAAGGGTTGCGATCACGGTCAATGCGGCGCGTGTACCGCGCTCGTCGATGGACAACGTATCAACACGTGCCTCGCGCTTGCCGTTTCGTACGATCGCTCGAAGATTACAACGATCGAGGGGCTGGCGGGCGATGAAACATTGCATCCGCTGCAGCAGGCATTCATCGATCGCGATGCGTTTCAATGCGGCTACTGCACCCCCGGACAGATCTGCTCGGCGGTCGGCATGCTGGAGGAAGGGCATGTGCACTGCGCCGACGACATTCGCGAACAGATGAGCGGAAATCTGTGTCGCTGCGGTGCTTACGTGAACATCGTACAGGCGGTGCTCGACGTCGCGGCCCTGGACAGGCAACCGGGCCACGACGGTGCGATCGGCCGCCCGTATAGCGACGCCGTGTCGAACGCAGGCGGCAAAGGAGGTGGGCGATGAACCGCTTCTCATACGACAGGGCAGCCGACGTCGCGCAGGCCTTGGCAGCACACCGCTCGACGGGCACGGCTTTTCTTGCCGGCGGCACCAATCTGGTCGATCTCGTCAAGGAGGGCGTCACGCGCCCCGAGAAGATTATCGATATCCGCCGCCTGCCGCTGCGTGATATCCAGGAGACAGCGGAGGGCGGGCTGAAAGTCGGGGCCCTCGCGACGAACTCAGCCGTTGCCTATCATCCCGAGATCATGCGTCGCTATCCGCTCGTGGCCGAATCGATACTGTCGGGAGCGTCGCCGCAAATCAGGAATGTCGCGACGATCGGCGGCAATCTGCTGCAACGCACGCGTTGCGTTTATTTCTATGACACAGGCACCCCGTGCAACAAGCGTGAGCCCGGCACCGGCTGCCCAGCAATAGCGGGCGTGAACCGTATGCATGCGATCTTCGGCGCAAGCGAACATTGCATTGCCGTGCACCCGTCGGATCTGTGCGTTGCGCTGGCCGCTCTCGATGCAGTGGTGCACGTGAGCGGACCGCAAGGCGAACGTGCATTGCCCTTCGCGCAGTTTCACCGCTTGCCTGATGACACGCCGCATATCGACACCAATCTGGGTGACCATGAACTGAGCACGTCGGTCGAACTGCCGAATGAAGGCTTTGCGTCACATCACGCTTATCTGAAGGTGCGCGATCGGGCATCGTATGCGTTTGCGCTCGTCGCCGTGGCCGTAGGCCTCGCGCTCGAGGGCAATGTCGTGCGCGAAGTGCGGTGTGCGCTGGGCGGGGTAGCGCACAAGCCATGGCGAAATCGGGACGCCGAGGACATGCTGCGCGGCAAGCCGCTCACACCGCAATCAGTGCGCGATTTCGCAAACGAAGTCGTGCGCGACGCGCACGGATATCGCCATAACGCGTTCAAAATCGAACTGACGACCCGCGCCATCATGCGCGCGTTCCAACAAGCGAGCCAGCGCGACCTCGGCGCGCAGAGCGAGGTTCAGCCATGAACGGTCACAATGAAATCAGGCGTATGACAAGCGGCACGTCCGTCAATCGCGTGGACGGGAAGCTCAAGGTCACGGGAGCCGCGCGTTATGCGGCGGATTTCCACGCAGATGGCCTCGTATACGGTTTTGTCGTGTCAAGCCGGATTGCCAGCGGGCGCGTCCTGGCGATCGATGCGTCGGCGGCCCTTGAACTGGCGGGCGTGCTGCTCGTGCTCACACATAAGAACCGGCCGCAGCTACCCGTCTTTGACGGTGCATGGAAAGACCGGGTCGCGCCAGGCGGCATGCCGTTCGTGCCGCTGTGGGACGATCGCGTGTGGTATAGCGGGCAGCCCGTCGCGCTCGTTGTCGCGCAAAGCCTTGAGCTTGCGCGCCATGCCGCATCGCTCGTCCAGGTCGACTATGAGCGCTCGCCGCATCGCACGGATCTGAATGAAGCGCTCGCGGACGCGTATCCACCCTCACAGGAGAAAGGCGGCTTCGATCCACCGCCGGCACCGCGTGGCGATGCGCATGCGGCTCTCGACAAGGCGCCCGTGAAAGTCGACCACTTCTACTCGACGCCCGCCGAATACCACAATCCGATGGAAATGCACGGATGCACGGTGGTGCCCGACACACGCGGCAAGCTGACCGTCTACGAAAAAACTCAGGGCGTGGCGAACACCAGGCAGTACCTGATCAATGCATTCGGACTTGCGCACGAAGATGTCGACGTGATATCGCATTTTGTCGGCGGTGCGTTCGGCTCCGGCCTGCGACCACAATATCATTTGCCGCTCGCCGTGATGGCCGCGCGCGATCTGAAGCGACCTGTGCGGGTTGTTCTGACACGTCAGCAAATGTTCACCTTCTCGCATCGTCCGATGAGCGTGCAACGTGTCGCGCTCGGCGCGGACCACGACGGGAAGCTGCAGGCCGTCATCCATGAGGCCGTATCGGAGACATCGCGGTACGAAGACTATTGCGACGTCGTCGTGAACTGGGCGGGACAGCTCTATGCATGTGACAACGTCCGCCTGGGCTATATGGTCAGCAAACTCGACCTGCCAACCCCGTCGGATATGCGGGCACCCGGCGCAGCACAAGGACTGTTTCCTCTCGAAGTTGCGATGGATGAACTCGCAGAGGCGCTCGATGTCGATCCCCTGCAACTGCGGCTCGTCAACTATGCGCAGCGCGACGGCAACAAGAACCTTCCGTTTTCCAGCAAGGCATTGCGGGATTGCTATGAGCAGGGCGCAGCGCGCTTCGGATGGCAAAGCCGGCCGCTCGCGCCACGCTCGCTTCGCAAGGGGCATGAACTCATTGGCTGGGGCATGGCAACGGGTGTCTGGGACGCGATGCAGAATGAAGCCTCTGCGCGTGCCGAATTGTCGGCCGATGGACGGGTTGTTGTGTCGAGCGCTACCGCCGATATCGGTACAGGTACTTACACAGTCATGACGCAACTCGCAGCCGACGCGCTCGGCCTGCCCCTGGAACAAGTCGAGTTCCGGCTCGGCGATACACGGCTTCCACGGGCGCCCGTTGAAGGCGGTTCGTGGACCGTGTCGTCGGTCGGCAGCGCCGTCCATGCGGCATGCACGCGGTTGAAGGCGAAGCTCGCGGTCCTCGCCCGTCAGCACGACGCTGCATTCGCGGAGCAGTCTTGTGAGGACGTGCGGATCGAAGGAACCGATGTTCGATTCGACGTGGTACCGCAGCGTCTGCCTCTGGCGGATCTTTTCAAGCGTGCGGGTATCGACAGGCTCGACGCCCAGGTCACCGTCACGCCGCATGACAAACAGGAGGCTTATTCGATGGGCACGCACTCGGCGGTATTTGCGGAGGTGCGCGTCGATGAGGCGCTCGGCACGATCCGGGTGACGCGCATCGTGAGCGCGGTGGCTGCCGGACGTATCGTCAATCCGAAGACGGCGGGCAACCAGATCGCTGGTGGCGCGGTATGGGGCATCAGCATGGCACTGCACGAGTACGGCCAGTTCGATCATGAACTTGGGCGGCCGATGAACCACAACCTGGCCGACTATCATGTGCCCGTCAATGCCGACATTCGCGACATCGCGGTGATCTTCGTGGACGAGCACGACGATATCGTCAATCCACTGGGGGTGAAGGGTGTCGGCGAAATTGGCGTCGTGGGCGTCGCCGCCGCCGTCGCAAATGCCATCTGGCATGCAACTGGCAAGCGCGTTCGGGAGCTACCCATTACGCTCGATAAACTCTGAACCGCGATGCCATGCGCTCAGCGTTTGCGCCTGTTCGAGCGTTTGGGCGTTGCGCCGCGGAGCGCAGACCATGACCGACGCGGGGAGAAGCGCGAAGCGACAATGCACGCAGCGCCGTTCGTCACTATTCTCCGGCGCTGAGCTGGCCGCAGTAATCCAGACATCGTGAATCCGGCTGCCAGGCGTTGCGGCGCGCATTGCGCCGCACTGCAGCCGTGTCGTGACTGCGGAAAGCGAAATAGAGGCGACCCCGCTGGTCTTTCGATCTTCGCGCAGAGTTCTGACCGCCGCGCTTGCCGCCGTCAGCGTCCGGAAATGCAGGTGCATGCTGCACCGAAGAACGACATATTCGTATGCGAGCGTTTCCGCGTATCCGACCAAGCGGCGATTGCCCGGCGGGTGATGAGCATGTTCTGGCGACGGCCGGAAAAACAGGCGCGTCTGCCATCGTGTTTGGTGATGGCGGGTTAATCGATGGTTAGTGTACAAAGCCGTCCGGCTTTCTTAGCATACCGTCCGCCTTTCTCCGTCTGCGAACATGCCGGTGCGGTGTATCACCGTTGCATGGTCGCGCCATCCCTCGTCCTCGGGTCCAAGCGTTCGTGATTGCAAGTTTTTCGATCAAAACTCGCGTAGCCATTGCGATGGCTGTGCTGTCTTTTCTTCTTCTGGTTGTCGGCGTGCTTGGTCTCGTCGGCATGACGTCGAGCAACGAAGTCGGGCGTGTCAGCTATGGCGAGCGCTTGCCCGGCGCCATCGCGATCGGCGACACGATGACGTATGTGTTGCGGCAACGCGTGACGCTGGATCGTGCGATGCTGCTCGAGGATGAACAGAAGGTGAGAAGTCTGCTGGACCTCGCTGGCCAGATGAAGACGCACGCACATGATTCGTGGGGACGCTACGCGTCATTGCCGAAATCATCAGAAGAGAGTCAGCTTGCTGACGCGGTTGCGTCGAAGATGACAGCTGTGGAAGATATCTACGATAAGCTCGCCGCGGCTATCGCAGCCAGGGATAAGCAACAAACCATCGACGTATCGGACGCGGGCTTTCGCATGTTCGTGGAGTTCCAGAAGAGTTGCGATCAACTCAACGACTACCGCACGCAATCGACGTCGAACGAATATCGGCATTCGGAGCGCGCATTTTCGACGTTCCGGGTCGTGACCGTTCTGGCATTGATTGCCGGACTTGGCTCGGCGTTGCTGGCATACCTCGACATCAGGCGCGCAATCGGTGCGCCGTTGAAGATGGCACTCGAGCAAATCGGTAAAGTCGCGCGCGGCGATCTGTCGCAACGGATTGAAATGAAATCGCGCGACGAGATGGGGCTCCTGCTGCAAAGTCTGGAAGACATGCGTCAGGGTCTGGTGGAGACCGTCAAGGCGGTACGTAGCGGTAGCGAGTCGATCGGGCTGGCAGCACGGGAGATCTCGGCCGGGAACGTCAATCTCTCCGCGCGGACGGAAGAGCAGGCCGCCTCCCTGCAGGAGACGGCCGCGGGCATGGGGGAGATATCGGGTGGCGTGAAGCTCAATGCCGACAGCGCGCACGAGGCAAGCCAAGTGGCGAATATCGCCATGATGTCCGCTGAAAATGGCCAGCAGACGATGCGCGGCGTAACGACCATCATGGCGGATATACGCGTGCGCTCCGAGAACATGGCAGACATCATCGCCATCATAGAAGGCATCGCGTTCCAGACGAACATTCTCGCCCTCAACGCGGCGGTTGAAGCTGCGCGGGCAGGCGAGCAGGGCAAGGGGTTCGCGGTGGTGGCGGGAGAAGTGCGCACCCTGGCGCAACGTTCGTCGAGCGCCGCCAAAGAAATCAGGGACTTGATCGAATCTTCGGGCCAACTGGTTCGCCAGGGTTCCGAACTGGTGTCGAAGGCGGGCGGCAGCATGTCCAATATATTTTCCGATGTGCGCCGCGTGACGGAGTTCGTCGGAGAGATCGCGAACGCATCGCGGGAGCAATCTTCGAACATTGGTGAGATTACACAGGCCGTCTCGCAGATCGACGAGGTTACCCAGCAAAACGCGGCGCTCGTCGAGCAGGTTGCGGCAGCCGCGCAAGCCCTTGAAGATCAGACACGGCAGTTGCAGTACTCCGTTTCGGCATTCTGTCTGCCGGTGTAACGGGACTTGAGCGGCGGACAAATCGTGGGCTTCGACCCTTTGTCTTACGCGCTACTACCGTGCGCATGTTCGAGCAGAAAATCTCGCAATAGCTTCGCACTCGGTCCGATTCGCTTCGAATGGACCAGGAAGATATCTAGCGGCGCGGTTTCGACTTCCGGCAAGACCCGCACGAGGTCGCCGGATGCGATCAGCGACGCAGCGTCATATGCAGGCAACCTGGCCATACCATCGCCTGCAAGCACGAAAGCGAGTCTCGATGTGGCGCTGTCCGTGACGACGTCTCCCTGCACCGGGATCTCGATGTTCTTGCCGCCCGAACGCACGACGGTAGTCTGCTGGTTGGGCGGATAGATCACCCAGCGGTGCTGGGCAAGTTCGTCGATCGAGGCGGGCGCGCGATGCGTGCGCAGATACGCGGGCGACGCGCACAGCATGGTGGCTTCGCGTAGCAGGGGACGCGCGAGCAGCGACGAATCGGGAAGCGGGCCGGCGCGCACGGCAAGCTCCACGCCATGCTGCACGATATCCACGTTGGTATCCGACATCGCGACGTGAAGGCGCACGGCCGGATAGCGCCGCCGGAATTCAACCAGCGCCGGCAGGATCCACCTCGTGCCGAAATGATGCGAGCAGGTCAGCCGCACCTCACCCCGTGGTTCGTCGCGCAGCAACGCCATGCTGCGAAGACCGTCGACAGCCTCGTCGACCATCCGTTCGCAATGCACGCGGAACGCCTGCCCTGCTGGCGTGAGGCTGAAACTGCGGGTGCTGCGCTGCGCCAGGGGTACGCCCACACTGGTTTCGAGCAGGCGAATGTGGTGGCTCACCACCGCGCGCGTGAGCCCCAGCGAGCGGGCCGCAGCCGCGAAGCTGCCGCAGCGCACGACGGCGGCGAAAATCGCCATGCCCCGCAGTTCGTCGAGAATCGAGCTTGTCGTATCCATACGTGATTGTCCAATTTTGTGAGCCAATGCGTCAACACGACGATGGCTACTCGTGCCTGATGAGAAGCCTTAAAGTTCATTCAACCGCAACAAATGCGGAACCGGAAACGAAAGGAGCTCATCATGACTGTCAAGCACGTACTGTTTATTTTGACAAACGCCGCCGAGATTGGTCCGAACAAGCGCGCCACGGGCTATTACTACCCCGAGGTGGCGCATCCCTTCGAGGTGCTCGACGCAGCGGGTATCGCGGTGGAATACGCATCGCCGGAGGGCGGCAACCCGCCGTTCGACGGTTACGACGCAGAGGATGACGTACAGCGCACGTTCAGCGAAAGCGCCGCCGTCCGTCGTATGGCGCGCAGCCGGAAGCTGTCGGAAGTCGATGTCCTCGACTACGATGCGATCTTCTTCCCCGGCGGCCTCGGCCCGATGGTGGACATCGCCAGTGACCGCGATGTCAAGCGTGCAGTTCATCGCGCATGGAATGGCGGCAAGATCGTCGCCGCCGTGTGCCACGGTCCGGTCGCATTGCTTGGCGTCAACCTTGACGACGGCACGCCGCTCGTCAAGGGGCGGCAACTGACGTCCTTCTCGAACGCCGAGGAGGAGGGTTATGCCAAAGCCGACGTCCCGTTCATGCTGGAAGATGCGTTGCGCGAGGCGGGCGCCCAGTACGCTTCGGCGGACCCCTGGCAGGCCAAGGTCGTGGTCGACGGGCGTCTGATTACTGGCCAGAACCCGGCATCGGGCGGCGCGGTCGGCGCGGCGATCGTCGCTGCCCTTCAGGAGAGCAACTGATGGACGCGTCCGGGCAGATTGTCGTCGTCGCGCGCTGGCAGGTCGCCGAGGGGCGCGTGGCGGACGTGCTCGGGCTTGTCGAGGTGCTGCGGGAAAAGTCGCTGACCGAACCGGGCTGTCTTGGTTATGAAGCGTTCCGTAGCACCGACGATCCCAGCGTGATACTGCTGATCGAGCGCTATCGCGACAGCACAGCAATCGGCGAGCATCGCAACTCGCCTCACTATCAGCAACTGGTCGTCGAGCGCATCATTCCGATGCTCTCGGCGAGGCAGGTCGAATTGCTGCGGGCGTGACCTTCGAGTGTAGCGGGATGATTCCGGCACGAAAATGCCGGTGCGACGGATATAAAGAGCGCGCTCGACCTCGCGCTCGATCGGTACCGCGATGAGGCGGCTGGCGGTCTGGCAGTCGTTACCACGCGGGTCGATTGCATCCGCGATCTCGTGTACGGATGCCAGAATCACGATAGGTGCATCAACGTCTGATCGTTCGAATGAAAGTGTGGAAGGACCTCGCTGGCGAGTTCTTGCAGCGTTTCCGTAATGGGTCGATGATTGCGTCTGGAATGCAGGGAGAGGTGTTGCACGCTGGCGGCGCGCATCGCCATCAACTCTGCGAGCAGCGCTTCGTGTCCCGCGCGGATCCAGCGATGCTGCACTGACCGTTTGCGACCTCCTGCCATTTTCTGACTATCGACACGTGAACACTGCTACTCTCGAAGAACTGCGTGACGGGCAACTCGCCGGTGCGCGACAGATCAAGCTCGCTTGCGGGCTGACCGAAATGCCACGCGAGATCTTCGATCTTACCGATACCCTGGAAGTACTCGACCTGTCAGGCAATGCGCTCACATCGCTGCCTGATGACTTGCCGAGGCTGCGTCGCCTGCGCATCCTGTTCGCCTCGAATAACCAGTTCACCGAGTTGCCGGCCGTGCTCGGCGATTGCGTGTCGCTGAGCATGGTCGGTTTCAAGGCGAATCGAATCCGGAACGTCTCGGGGCGAGCGCTGCCGGCTCTATTGCGCTGGCTGATCCTGACCGATAACGACATTGAAGCGTTGCCCGCGGAGATCGGCGAGCGTCCGAATTTGCAGAAGCTGATGCTTGCCGGCAACCGGCTGCGTTCGCTGCCCGAGACAATGGCCGCTTGCAGCCGCCTCGAACTGCTGCGTATTTCGGCGAACCGGCTCGACGCCTTGCCCGACTGGCTGTTGCACCTGCCGCGCCTTGCGTGGCTCGCCTACGCGGGCAATCCACTGAACGCCGCGCGCGAGCAGGCGCTGGCCGGTGCGCCGGCGCCTGAAATCGACTGGCATACGCTTGCGCTTGGACAAACGCTCGGGGAGGGCGCATCCGGCGTGACGCATCGCGCGACGCGTCTTCTGAGAGACGGGCATCCGCTCGAGGCGGTGGCCGTCAAGCTCTTCAAGGGCGCGGTGACGAGCGACGGTTTGCCGGAGCTGGAAATGGCGGCGTGCCTGCAAGCTGGCCAGCACCCGAATCTCATTCCGGTGCTCGGCAAGATCACCCGTCATCCGCTCGACGAGCATGGCCTCGTGATGAAGCTGATCCATCCGTCGTTCGGCAATCTCGCCGGGCCTCCTGACTTCGACTCGTGTACACGGGACGTCTATGCGGCCGATGTACTGTTCGACCGGCCGGTTGCGTTGCAGATCGCGCGCGGGATCGCATCGGCGGCGCAGCATCTGCATCGGCGCGGGATCATGCATGGCGACCTCTACGCGCACAACATCCTGCATGACGGCGCGGGGCACGTTTTGCTCGGCGACTTCGGTGCGGCGTCCCTTCACGATATCGGCGATCGCGCAATGGCGTCGGCACTCGAGAGCATCGAGGTGCGAGCGTTCGGCTGCCTGCTCGAAGAACTCGCGCAACGTTCGGCCGCAGAGGCCGATGATCTCGCCGCTGGGTTCCACGCGCTGATCGAAGACTGTTTCGACGAGCGCGTCGAGATGCGGCCGTCGTTCGATGAAATTGTCGAGCGGCTGTCTGCGTTGAGCGTTTGAGCGGAGCGGCCGCACCGCAATCGAAGCGGGCTCCATCAAGGTGCCCGCGTGCTTCATGAGAGGCATGCATGAAACGCCATGAGTTGCGCGCCCGTCGATGACGCAGCGAACGCGCGCGGGTGGCGCGACGTCGCCGGGTCCGCTGTATGGCTTATCGCCATGATGTCTCGTGAATGCAGTCTCCCCATGCTCTCGATGTCGCCCACGCCATCCTTGGAGCCGATCGGGTTCGGGCACTTGTCCGCGCGTCGTTCCAGCGTATTGGCGTTCAGCCTGGAGTGAGCGACGTTGTATATGACCACGCCCATGCAAAGCGCTAACCGACGCGAGCGAAGCACAGCCGCACGGTGATGGGTGCGCGCGATTTCACTGGTGCAAAGCCGCGAGTGAGACAAGCGTCTGAACGCGCCGGTTAGATGGCAGGGCTTCCGCAAGCATCCCGAAAGGAGGGGCGCGCACGTTACTCTCATCCAGGCACGATCCTACGGTCGGCCAGTCACGCGCTGCACCATCGCGTAGAGCACCGACATCTGCAGGCCGCTCTTGAGGGCGTAGTTCGGATCGTATTGATTGGAGTAACCCCACCAGTCGAAGCATGCATTCGGATTCGTCGGCCCTGGCGCAGACGACGCAATCGTGTCGGGATACACGACCACCAGTTCATTTGTATCGGCCCATTCATTGATGCCGGCCTCGGTGACCCAGCGGTTTCCGATGAGTGACGCCTCCTGCAGACAGCCATGAAGGGCGAGCACGAATCCGCACGTTTTCCCTTGCGCACACGCTTTGGGAACGAAAACGCTCCCCGTCGAACTCATGGAAAGGTTGGAAGACGCCCCAAACTCCGTTTGATCGAATGAAGACAGCGTACCCGACAGCTTTCCGTTGTTGCGCGGTTTCAATGGGCCGATGAACATCGTCAGCCACGTTTGGACTGAGTCGTAGACTGCGCCATTTGCCGAGCAGCGCACCATGTAGGGACTTCCCAGCGTGCCGCATCCAAGTTCGCCATCGGGCGATTCCCAGCCGTGCTCGGCGGGGTATGTATTGTCGAAATGAACATGGGCCCCATAGCGCCGGTATTCCGAGTTGAGGTCAGCCATCTCACGCGGATTGACGACCTCGTCTTGCGTGCCGGACCACAGGTAGACAGGCTGCCCACTCAGGTTCGTTGCCGGGTCGATTGTGCCAAGGGACGATTGCGCATCCAGATACGCCTCGGATGCGGCAAGCGTGCTGTTGTACGACGCCTGATTCGTCGGAAGCGTCAAGCCGCCGCAGTTTGCCAAAGCGGTCGCGGCTCCTCCGGCGCCAGCACACCAGTACACTCCGCCAGCGTACACAGCGGCGCCTTTGAAGGTGGAAGAGTGAGCAACGTGCATCTGCACGGCCGCGAAACCTCCAGACGAAATACCCGCGACAAAGACCTTCGCCGGATCGATCTGAAAGCGCTGAAGTTTAATGATCCTGGACGCGTCGGCATTCGGGTTACTGGCGACTGATGCCTTTGCAGATGCTCCCAACGCACCGGCGTCCGTACTGGCCAGGTCGCCACCACCGCACCCGACGAGACTGATTGCTAATAAAACTGCCGACGCTAATCGTAGGCCTGGTGTCATCGTCATCATTGTCGCCTCCGCTCAGAGTGCTCATTGAACTACGGGCCACTCAGACGCGGACGCAGCAAAAATCGCTCCTGCGACGGTTGCGGTCGCGGGCTTGCTGGTACGGAAGAAGCGCCGCAACGCGTGAACGCTTGGAAGCGGCGGGCGCGCGTGCGGCGGCTGACGCAGCAAGAGGTTCAGGCAAGCGATGCTGGCCTCGCGGCCGCGCCCTTCCGGCGATACAGCGCCAGGGTCGCGACGAGTCCACATACGGCAGCCATACTCAGCCAGTAGCCGGGCGCGGCCCTGTCACCCGTGATTTGGATAAGATACGTCGACACAGCGGGCGTGAAACCGCCGAAAACGGCGGTTGCGAGACTGAAGGCGAGCGAGAATCCAGCCACGCGGACCTCGGCGGGCATGACTTCAGTGAGCGCTGCGACCATTGCGCCGTTGTACATGCCGAAGAAAAACGAGAGCCACAGCAGCACGATGAGCATGCGGCCGAAACTCGGCGCAGATGACAGCCAGGCGAGGGCCGGATACGAGGTGCAGATGGCGAGCACGGTGATGGCAATGAGAATCGGCTTGCGCCCGATGCGGTCCGAAAGCGCGCCACCGATCGGTAACCAGACGAAGTTCGAGAGGCCCACGCAGAGCGTAACGATCAGGCTATCGGCAGTGGTGAGCTTTAGCACAGCTTTGCCGAAGGTCGGCGTATAGACCGTGATGAGGTAGAACGTGGTGGTGGTCATGGCGACGAGGAGCATGCCCGCGAGCACCGTTCGCCAATTTTGCAGCATCGTGGCGAATACTTCGCGTGCACGCGGATGGTGGGTGCGCGCCTTGAATTCATCGGTTTCCTGCAGCGTGCGTCGCAGCAGAAAAATAACCGGCACGATCGCACATCCGACGAAGAATGGAATCCGCCATCCCCATGCGCCGATTTCGCTGGCCGTCAACAGGTCATTGAGCAGATAGCCGAGGGCGGCTGCGACCACGATTGCGACCTGCTGGCTCGCGGACTGCCAGCTCGTATAGAAGCCCTTGTGACCCGGCGTCGCCATTTCCGCCAGATAGACAGAGACGCCGCCAAGCTCGGCGCCTGCGGAAAACCCTTGCAGCAAGCGCCCGAGCAGCACAAGGGCGGGGCCAAAAAGTCCGATTGTCGCGTATCCGGGTACGCACGCGATCAGGATCGTGCCGCTCGCCATGATCGAAAGTGTGACGATCAACCCTTTGCGGCGGCCCACTTCATCGATGTATGCGCCGAGCACGATGGCCCCCAGCGGACGCATCAGGAAACCCGCGCCGAACACCGCGAAGGTGAGCATCAGCGAGGCGAACTCGCTCGTCGCCGGAAAGAAGATGCGCGAGATGTACGTCGCATAGAAGCCGAAAAGAAAGAAGTCGAACTGCTCCAGGAAGTTGCCACTGGTTACGCGCAGGACCGCGCCAACCTTCGAGGTTCGACGGTGCGCGCTATTCTCGGCGTTGAGCGATGAGGGATGCATGAGTTGTCTCCATGGATGTGTTATCTGAGTGCCCCGCCGATCGGAGGTATGGTCGTGACGACCGACCTCAATCCGAGCCGAGTTGCAGGCGGCTGGCCTGCCGCTTTTCGATCGATGACTTGAGGAGCGCCGCACATCGATAGATCCCATGGGCGAACTTGCCGTAGGGCAGCGTGGTGAAGAGCGCCATGACCACACCGAGGTGGAAAGCGAGGAGCCAGGCCATCGCAGCGGTGTCGCGCCATGCGAGGAGCGCGAGGCCCGAAGCGCTAGTCAACAGCAGCAGCGCGATGAATCCACGGTCCATCGGGCGCTGCTTCGGATCGCCCCGGCCCGGATCGCGACGCAGGTTGAGCCAGAGCAGACCGGCCGGCCCAACGAGCAACCCGGCTCCACCGATGGTGCCGAGCAGCACGGGCAGGCTCAGAAGCGGGTAAGGCGCGTGCAGCTTGAGCGCATAGTGATAGAACGTGGCCACCACGGTTGCCGCGAAGCACAGCATGAAGCCGTAGAAAGTCAAATGATGGAAACGCCGCCGAGCGAGCGTGAAGGCATCGTTCGACTCGTTGCAGCCGTCGCCATGGCCCCCGTCGAGATACGTCAGGGTGAGCGCGTGTTTCGCGGCCTCGGCGATGGCCGGCGCGCTAGCTGTTCCCGCCGACACGTCACGCCAGAATCGCGACACGCCGACGCCGAGCGCGAGCATCGCGAAGCCGAAGACCGCGCCGAACATCGCCGCGAGCAGGTTATGCGGGAAAATCGCGTAGAAGTTGCCGCCCAATGCGCCCACGGACAGTGATCCCTTCAAGCCGATACCAAGCACCAGAAAGAGGGCAAGTCCGATCGCGAGCGCAAGCGCGACGGTTAATCCATTGCGCTTATAGAGCGCGCCCATCGGTGCAGGCCACGCATACTCCGCATAGGTTTCGACGCGGACTTTGGCCATCGCCTTCGGCACGTTCACGGCGAACTCATGTGGCGGCGCATACTGGCAGGCGTGATAGCACGCGCCGCAGTTGTGGCATAGGTTGGCGAGGTAGTTGACGTCCGCCTTGGCGAACTCGAGGCGCCGTGTCATCGCGGGAAAGACCGCGCAGAATCCTTCGCAGTAACGGCACGCGTTGCAGATTTGCATCTGTCGCGAGACTTCCGCTTCGTTTTGCGTGAGAGGAAGTACTCGGATTATCGACGTCGTGGGCTCGCTGGTGGCGGCGTGGCGGCCGGTGACGGGCGGCGAGGCGAGCTCCCGCGCTTCGCGGGCAAGTGCTTCAAGCTTCTGCACGTTGAACTCCAGTTTGATGAGCGGCGGCCAAGGCGGCTTGGGCGCCGGCAATGCGTCCGAACGCGGTGCCAATCGACATGCCGACGCCCGCCGTATAGCCCTGGCCGAGCACGTTGCCGGCCATCATTTCTCCGGCTACGAAAAGGTTTTCACTTGGGCGTCCGCCAAAGTGAACCTGGGCGCGGTGATTTACCTTGAGTCCCAGGTATGTGAACGTGATGCCCGGCCGCAATGCATAACCAGAGAACGGTGGGGTATCGATGGGCCGCGCCCAGTGGGTTTTCGCTGGCGTGAGGCCTTCAGTGCGGCAGTCGTCGAGTGCGGTATGGTCGAAGGTGCCCGCGCGGCAGGCAGCGTTGTAGGCCCGGATCGTCTCGACGAACGTCGCTTCCGGCAGTTCCAGTTGACGCGCCAGTTCGGGTATCGAATCGGCTTTCGTGCCCGGGAAAACGGGTGGCATGAAACGCCCGATCGCCTTCGCGTCGATAATCGAGTAGCCGATCTGGTCGGGCTGCTGCGCAACCAGCCGCCCCCATATCGCATAGCGTTTCGGCCAAAAGTCTTCGCCTTCGTCGTAAAAGCGGCGCGCGTCGCGATTGACCACGACTCCGAGCGACACGCAGTCGATACGCGTGCAGATGCCGCCGTCATAGAGGGGCGCGCGGGCGTCGATGGCAACGCAATGCGACTGCGACGGATCGCCGATAGCATCGGCGCCCGAGTCGATCATGTGTTTGAGCAGCACGCCCTGATTGAAGCGCGTACCGCGAATGAGGAAATTGTCGGCGGGCCATTCGCCGCGCTCGTTTTGTCCCCACGCTTCCCGCAGCCATTCCCGATTCGATTCAAATCCGCCGGCCGCGAGCACACAGGCGCGGGCTTCGAAGCGTTGTCCGCCGCTGTGCGCCGCGACGAAACGGTCTGCATCGAGTTCGATTGCGTCGACAGGCGTGTCGTAGCGGATTTGCACTCCGAGCGTCTCGGCGCTCCGGTAGTAGGCGTTCACGAGCGCCTTGCCCCCACCCATGAAGAACGCATTGGTTCGCGCGACATGCAGCGCACCGGAAAGCGGCGGCTGAAAGCGCACGCCGTGCTTGCGCATCCACGGGCGGCATGTCGACGATGCCCGGATCACAAGCCGCGCCAGCGCCTCATTCGTGATGCCGCCGGTTACCTTGCGCAAGTCTTGCCAATATTCCTCTTCCGGATAAGCGTCAACCAGCACGTCTTGCGGCGCGTCGTGCATGCAGCGCAAATTACGCGTGTGCTGGGAATTTCCGCCGCGCCATTCGCGCGGCGCCGATTCGAGAAGCAGGACTGAGGCGCCGCCTTCGCGCGCCATCAAAGCGGCGCACAGCGCGGCGTTGCCTCCGCCGATTACAAGAACGTCGACCATCTGAGTTGTCTCCTTTGAGGCAACTATAAGAAGCAGCGGTCGGCGCCGCTATCAGGGAGGCGGCAAGAGGTCTTCAGGTTTCGTGAAGGGTGGCTTAACGAAGCGCGGCGCCGGGCCAGCGGCCCGCGTCGACGGTGTCGCGCGCGACGTCGGCCAGCACGACGCGTGCGGCAAGCCCGGCGGGCGACAGTTCGTCGTCCGAGACGCTCGCGATCAAATTCGGCCTCGTTGCGTATGCCTCCACGAGCGGCACGCTCGTCAGGGACGCATTCTCCGCGCGTGCGAGTGCCGCTCCCGGCTGGATCGTTGCGCCGAGCCCACCGCGTACGGCGTCCATGAGCATGGCGAGGCCGTCGACCTCGGCGGCGATGCATGGGGCGTAACCCGTGCGCTTGAATGCGGCATCGAGCAGTGCACGAAGGCCATGTGTGCCGCTAGGCAGGATAAGGGGAAGCGCGCCCAGTTTTGCGATTGATGTCCGAGAGTGCCTGGGCATGCCGGGCAGTGTCGAAGCGCCGATCACGAACAGACGTTCGTCCAGCAAAGGGATGACGCTCCATCGTTGCGCGGGTTCTTCACGAAACAGGATCGCCAGATCGATTTGCCGCGCGCCGAGCATCGCGCCCAGATAGCCGGAGAGGCTTTCGACCATACGCAGCCGTACATCCGGATAGCGCTCGCGCATCGCTTGCATGAAGGCGAGGCCGATCACCCCAGTTGTGCTTGGTGCGAGACCTACGCTGACATGGCCCGAAAGGCGAGCCTGGCGGGCGGCAACCGCGGCATCGTCGATGTGGCGCAGCGCGAGTTGCGCCTGACGCCAGAATGCCAGTCCGGCATCGGTGGGCACGACGCCGAGGGAAGTTCGCTGCAGCAGGCGCGTCGAGAGCTCGCTTTCAAGCCGACTGATTTGCTGGCTGAGCGCCGACGTGACGACGCCCAGCTCAAGCGCGGCCTTGCCCATACTGCCGTGCTCAACGACGCTGACGAAATATCGTAACTGTCGAAGTTCCATCAAAACTCTCAGTGTTGGCGGTGCCGGAACTTAACTCGAGATTGTTCGGGCTCGAACGGCTCAGCGCGCTCGCATTGGGGCGCATGGTGGCCGAATCCGTATTTTACGAGCAGATTGGGACCGGCCTCGTTGTCCAGCACTACGGCGCGGCACGCGCAACGAGGCGGCGTCCGATACCCGGAACCGCATGCACGCGCAGTTTGCCGCGTGGCTCCAGCTGAGCGTCACGCGCTTCGGGTTCCGCCTGCTCTATGTCCGCCCGCATCGCGATACTGCGTTCATAAAAACGTCGGACAGGCCGTTCTGAAAAGCCGCAAATGCTGCCAGTGCGACCGGACTGCTGCCGAGGAGACGGTAGAAATTCGGCACGACGCCCAGCTTTTGACAGACAACGTCCGGTATCGGCTTACTCTCGACGAGAGATTGTCTCGCGTAGACATGTGCAAGCGAGGCATCGACTGTTCCTTCACGAATCGACACGCCTGCCAGGCGCGACAATCCAGCGTATTGCATCAATAGAAGTGTTCCGACCGACCACGCGCGCATAGACAACTGCGCGTGGTCAGAACGGGGCAACCAGCCATCGAGACCAGGCAGACGGACGCTTCACATGGCGCCCATTCGTCCGGGTGTCAGGCGGCCTGACGGGCCCGGGTCTGAAGCGGCGGAAACGTCGCGTCGATGTCGGTCTTGAACGTGTTGTTGAAGAGGTTGGTGATGAAGCTGAACGCGGTCTCGGCGACGATGTCAACGATTTGCTCGTCGGTGTAACCCGCAGCACGCACGGCTTCGACATCCGCGTCTTGAATGTGACCGCGCGACGTGGCGATCTTGTAGGCGAACTGCAGCGCGGCGTCGGCCTTGGGGTCGATCGAATGACCGTCGCGGTTGAGTTCCATGTCTTCCGGCGTCAGCCCCTGCAGCTTGGCGCCGAGGTAGGTGTGCGCCGACAGGCAGTAGTTGCAGCCGTTCACTTCGGCGGTCATCACGTGGATGCGTTCCCGGGTCTTGTGACCGAGGCTCTTGCCGAGCGCGCCGTGCATGTCGGCGATCGCCTTCAGGGCGTCGGGGGATCGCGAGATCAGGGCGAAGAAGTTCGGGATCACACCGAGAACTTTTTCGTAGTTCGCGAGGATGGGTTGTGCCTTGGCGGGAGCGGCTTCTTTCGAGGGGATTGCGAGGCGGGCCATGAGATTTCTCCGTTGATCCGAGCCACGGTGGCTTCGGTAGGAGAGATAGTAGTGACTTCCGCCCAAAACAATAATTGGTTATTTTCGAGATCCAAACTTCCACTCAGTGGAAGTATTGAGGGGTTGGAAAGAGGTGGATTCGGTAGAGCGAACGCCCTCAGGCCTTGCCCAGCTCCGACATAGCCGACCGCAACCGGTCGGCTGCGAAGTCCAGGAAGACCCGCATCTTGAGCGGCAACAGGCGGCGCTCTCCATGGATGAGACTGACAGGAATCGACTCGACATCAAACTTCGGAAGGACGTGGACAAGCTCCCCTGTGCGGAGCGCGGCATCGCAGTGGTAGCGGTACACCCTCGTCAAACCAGTGCGCCGCAGCGCCGCCTGTACCGCAGCCTCTGCGGTGGTCACGGACAGGCGCGGAATGATGTTGATGTTGAAATCACGTTTGGTCGCCGGATCACGAAACCACCATGTCGCGGTGGAAGGGCCAGCGAAGACAACGCACGGAAGGTTTTCCAGGTCACTAGGGTGTTTGGGTACGCCGTGCGCAGCTAGCAGGTCCGGCGAAGCGCACACCAGTGTATCCATAGCGCCGACACGGGTTGCAATCATATTGCTGTCCGGCAAGGTGCCAATGCGAACCGCCATATCAACGTGGTCGTCGTAGAGATGAAGATTCCGATCGGAGAGCACCAGTTGGACGTTGATCTCGGGATAGGCAGCCAGGAAGTCGGTTACGACGGGCAAGATGTACATGTGGCCAAACAACACCGGTGCAGTGAGAACGAGTTCTCCCCGAGGGGTGGTGTATTCGCCAGCCGCTGCTCGTTCGACTTCCTCGATGTCTTCCATGATGCGTTTGACCGACTCGACGTAAGCTTGGCCCGCATCGGTCAAGGTCAGCTTTCGCGTTGAGCGATGCAGCAACTTCGTGCCAAGGTACTCTTCGAGTTCGGTGACCTTCCGGCTGACGGTCGGGAGCGGCATATTTAAGGCCTTCGCCGCCGCCGTGAGGCTACCCTTTTCGATCGTGAGCAGCACGATCGACATTGCTTCCAGTCTATCCATTTAGCTTTCCATCCAATTCAAGATGATCGTCTCAGCACGATGCACACCGCCCCAATGCTATCGGTGAAGCAATCGCATCAGCGTCGCATAGGGCGGCCGCAAACCAAAGCAGGTTTGCTGACAGTTTCGACCGGTAAAACTAATCTGTACCGCTTCGCGTTTACTCGACCTTCGCTTTTCGCTGTGCATGCGCGGCTATCTCGCGCGCCAGCTGAACAAAAGAGCCCAGTGCAGCGGACGGATTGGGTTCCTTCCACGCGAGGTAGAGTTCGCTTTTCGCGTGCTGTTCGCGCAGAGGACGATAGACGACGTTGTCCATGTGCGTTCGTTGAACTGACGCGGGTACAAGCGTCACGCCAAACCCGGCGCTTACGAGGCCAAGGGAAGCGTAGATCTGCCCCATTTCAAAGCTCGTGGAAGGAGAGAATCCGGCAAGTGCGCACAGCTGGTTGATGGTGGCGTGATAGTCCGGTGCGACATCTTTCCGGTAATTGATGACGCGCAACTGCATACAGTCCTTGATGGAAATCTGCCGTTTCGCTGCGAGAGGATTGTCCTTGGCGATGGCAACGTAAAACGGCTCCTGAAGCAACAAGACGCTGTTCAGTTGAGTATCCGGCGGCAACGAGCGGACGAACGCCAGATCGACGTCCCCTCGGTCCAGAGCATTGATCTGTTCCGCAGAGGAAAACCATCGAAGTTCGACTGTCACCGCGGGATAACGATGCTGGAATTCACGCAGGAGCGGTGGCAGCAGTGTGTACGCGATGTGCTCAAAGAACCCGACCGCCACCCGGCCGATTTCCCCTCTTGCTGCGCGTTGCGAATCCACGATCGCAGAGTTCGTATCCGCCAGAATTCGCCTGGCCCGTTCTTCGAACACCTGGCCGGCCGACGAAAGAAATACTCGTTTGCCCCGTCGCTCAAAAAGCGCTACGCCGAGTTCCTCTTCCAGTTCCCGTATCTGCCGGCTCAACGGCGGTTGCGCCATGTGCAGTTCGTCGGCCGCCTTCGTGAAGTTGAGTGTGCGTGCCACTACCAGAAAGTAGCGAAGATGACGTAGCTCCATTTGGAACCTTTTAGGTACCGATATGCGACTTATTATATCTTTTACATTGCACTCGAGGGGTCTTAGGATCATGACATCACACCAACAAGTCAGGAGATCCCCTCATGAAACTTACCGCGTCACAGTTGGAAGCGTACGAGCGCGATGGGTTTGTCGTTCTGCCAGAGCTTTTCTCCGAAGCAGAAATCGCGCATATGAAGAGCGAGTTGCGCCGAATCCAGAAGATCGACACCGACCATCTCGTGCGGGAAAAAACGGGCGGCATCGCAAAAACGATCTACAAGGTTCACGAGACGGAAAGTCCGACGGCATCGGCGGTTTTTCACTCCGCAGTGCGCTCTCCCAGATTGCTCGAGCCGGCACAACAACTGATCGGCGATGCGCAACTCTACGTCTATCACACGAAGTGCAATTTGAAGACGGCAATCGACGGTTCCGTCTGGCAATGGCATCAAGATTTCGGCACCTGGCATATCGATGGCGTGAAAGAGCCGCTGATGACAACCGCGTTGGTCATGCTCGACGAGCCGACCGAAATGGGCGGATGTCTCTACTTCATCCCGGGAAGCCACAAACTAGGTTCACTCGATCCGGCATTCGATGAGGCAACCGGTTATCGCTTCTACGTGGTGCCCAAGCCGACCATGCTTGAAATTTTGTCCAGCCATCCCAAGGCCGTGCCTATCACCGGCCGCCCGGGAACAGTCGTGTTCTTCGACGCCAACATTGTGCATTCTTCGGGTCACAACCTGTCGGGTGACGATCGATGGCAGGCCTATGTCGTCTACAACCAGGTGAAGAACAAACCCGAA
>BBSL01000202.1 GCA_001319865.1 Burkholderia sp. E7m39
CGCATATGCCTGGCGAGCAGCGGCGAGCCAGAAGGTGATTGCCGATACGCGTACACGCTGCGTTCGGCAATCGCGGTCACATCCATCGAGCAAGCCTTATCTCCCGAATGTCGGCGGCCGACGCGTGACCTCGCGCTTTCTCTCCCATGCGGCCATGGCAGCGGCGTGTCAGGCCTCTTCTTCCGATGGACGCGGGTGAAGCAAAGCGTAAGCAGAGTGCCGCGCAAGGACGCATGAAAGGTAAAGCGACATGAAGGTTATAAGACTGGAAGAAGTACGAGGCATTACCTCTGAAACAGCGTTTCTGGAAGCTTTGCGCATTGCGGGACTGGAGGGCGAGATTGACGTCAGCCATGCGACTCGCACGGTACTTGCAACAGACAATTCGATCTATCAACGCAGACCGGCCGCTGCGATTTTCCCCCGCAACGCCGCGGACGTTGAGCGCATCGCGCGGCTGCTCGCCGAGGAGCGATTTCGACGCGTCGTGGTGTCGCCCCGTGGCGGTGGTACCGGGACCAACGGCCAGTCATTGACCGACGGTATTGTCGTTGACCTGTCCCGCCACATGAACCGCATCATTGAAATCGACCCGATCAAACGCACAGCAAGAGTTCAGGCAGGCGTCGTAAAAGATCAATTGAATGCGGCTCTCAAACCGCATGGTTTATTCTTTGCTCCGGAACTGTCCACGTCGAATCGCGCCACGATTGGTGGAATGATCAGCACGGACGCCAGCGGCCAAGGCAGCTGTACCTATGGAAAGACGCGCGACCATGTCATCGCTCTGGAGACCGTATTGCTTGGAGGCGTTCCGCTCGTCTCCGAACCGGTCGATGATGCAGCCCTCGATCAGCTTTGCGCACGGACGGATGTCGTTGGCCGGGTCTACAAGACTGCCCGCGAAATTTCCGACAGCCAGGCTGAACTCATACGGGACACTTTCCCGCCGCTCAATCGCTGTTTAACGGGCTACGATCTCGCGCATCTTCGCGAACACGACGGAAGGCTGAACCTGAACAGCCTCATCTGCGGCGCGGAGGGCACGCTGGGATTCGTCGTAGAAGCAACATTGAACGTTTTGCCGATACCTCTTCATTCAGCCCTGGTGAACGTCCAGTATGAGGGATTCATGGATGCGCTAAGGGATGCGCGCGCACTGATGGAGCATCAACCGCTGTCAATCGAGACGGTGGATTCCACAGTACTTGCGCTAGCCCGGGATGACGTTGTCTGGGCTTCGATATCCGAGTTTTTTCCGGACTATAACGAGCAACGAAGCACTCAGGGTATCAACCTGATTGAATTCAGCGCCGATGATCCCGCTCAGCTTCAGACCCGCATCGCTGAATTTGTCGAGCACATCAGCACGGACCAAAGCGTTCGGCGTCTTGGCCACACGATCGCCTGGGGAGATGTGGCGGTCAGCCGTGTTTATGCAATGCGAAAGCGCGCAGTCGGCCTTCTCGGCAACGTACGCGAAAGGAGGCGGCCGCAGCCGTTTGTTGAGGACACGGCTGTCCCTCCGGAGCAACTTGCCGAGTACATCGCGGAGTTTCGCGCGTTGCTCGATTCCTATGGTTTGAGGTATGGGATGTTCGGGCATGTTGACGCTGGCGTGCTGCACGTACGTCCTGCGCTCGATCTGAGAGACCCCGACGATGCTGCGTTGATCAGGCCCATCTCGGACGCGGTTTCGGCGCTCACGATGAAGTACGGAGGACTTCTTTGGGGGGAGCACGGGAAGGGCGTACGCTCGGAATATGCACCGACCTTCTTCGGGCGCCTTTACCCATCCTTGCAGCGAATCAAGGCAGCGTTTGATCCGTATAACCAGCTCAATCCGGGAAAGATCGCCGTACCGGCCGGCGTGGATAGCACACTTCTCAAGATTGACTCCGTCACTTTTTCAGGTGAACTCGATCGTGAGATCAGCGAAGCCGTGTGGCAAGCGAACAGTGACGCCGTCCAATGTAACGGCAATGGCGCTTGCTTCAATTTCGATCCGGACGACTCGATGTGTCCTTCATGGAAAGCGACACGTCAACGCATTCATTCTCCGAAAGGCCGTGCGTCGTTGATGCGTGAGTGGTTACGTCTACAGGTAGCGGCAGGTGCCGATCTGATCGCTCGACCGCGCGCGAAGCGCTTGCCCGTACGTTTCATCAATTCGTTGCGTCGAGGTCGAAACAAGGATGATTTTTCCCACGAGGTGTACGAGGCGATGAGCGGCTGTCTCGCTTGCAAATCTTGCGTCGCTCAATGTCCTGTCAAGGTGAATGTGCCGGAGTTCCGATCGCGATTTCTGGAGCATTACCACACACGATATCTTCGCCCAGTTCGCGACTACATGATCGCTTCGCTCGAGTACACGATTCCGCGACTAGTCTCGGTGCCCGGGGGACGACAGCTTTACAACCGCGTTGTTGAAAATTGGTTTGCGCGACTATTTCTCAAGCACATTGTTGGAGTAGTCGACACACCCATCATTGCCCAGAGCGAAGCCACGAATTCGAACCGATGCGCTATCGCGACGCCTGAGATTCTGATGCGGATGGACGCAAGCGAGCGGAAACGTTGCGTGGTCATGGTTCGCGACACCTTCACGAGTTTTTTTAGTGGTGACGTCGAAACTGCCTTTGTCGAGCTTGCGGAGTCTTTGGAATTTCGCGTTTTTTTCGCACCCTTTCATCCGAATGGGAAGCCTCTCCACGTCCTGGGCTTTCTGGCGCGGTTCGCGCGGGACGCGCGGAAGAACGCCCAGACGCTGATCGATATTGCAAACACGGGTGTCACGCTGGTTGGGGTCGACCCGGCCATGACGCTGACGTATCGCCAGGAATATTCAAAAGTACTCGGGAGCGAAAACGTCCCGAATGTGTTGTTGCCACAGGAGTGGCTCGCGACTGCGATCAGCCCGCCGCAGACGCCCAAGGCGGCACGCGAGTCGTTCAAGTTACTCCCCCATTGCACGGAGAAGACGAATGCCGCGCAAGCTACAGCGCTTTGGAAAGTGGTCTTTGCCGCGGCAGGCCTGGACTTGGAGATGCCTTCAACGGGGTGTTGCGGGATGTCAGGCACTTACGGTCATGAAGCTAGGAACGTGGCCACATCGACCGATATTTTCGCGCTGTCGTGGGCGCACCAGATTCCTGAGTCCGCTCAACCGCCGGGGAACAAGGAAAGTCCAGAGGTCCTGGCGACGGGCTATTCCTGTCGCTGTCAGGTGAAGCGTCTGCGAGGCAAGACGCTTCGTCACCCCGTGCAGGTGCTCGCGGATATCTATCGCCGGTAGTCGTCAGATGTAACTCCCGACGTAGCGCTGTTCGGTGTGAAAACTAATATTTATCTTCCGAGAATAGAAGGAGACGGAATGATCGAGAAGTCGAAGAAACTGAAGCGCATACAGGTAGTATCAATAGCGCTTCTGACGCTGGCCGGGATTGTCAACTATCTCGATCGGAGCACGTTGTCTATCGCGAACCATTCCGTCAGCAGTGAACTCGGGTTGTCGGCATCCCAGATGGGAATATTGCTGTCTGCCTTTTCTTTCGCCTACGCCTTTACTCAACTGCCGGTTGGGGTGCTTCTCGACAAATTTGGTTCGCGAGTGATGCTCGGACTTGGAATGTTCGTCTGGTCGGCCGCTCAGTTTAGTGGAGGGCTGATAACAAACCTCCATCAGTTCATCATTGCGCGTATCGCGCTCGGAGTAGGTGAATCGCCAAACTTCCCGGCTGGCGCCAAAGTGGTCAGCGAGTGGTTTGGAATTCGTGAGCGGGGTCGACCTACAGGCATTTTCATTACTTCGTCGACGATTGGGCCGGCGCTCGCGCCCCCGATCTTGACTGTAATGATGCTGTCATTCGGTTGGCGACACATGTTCATCATCATGGGAGGCTTCGGAATTGCGGTGTCGATCGGGTGGTACTTGATCTATCGTGACAGACAAAGCGTGAAGCTCTCGGACGGAGACACTGCCTACCTGAACGAAGGTGCGAGCGATACTAAGGTCGAGCGCAAGATGACCATGTCGGAATGGCGCAATCTGTTTCTGACGCGGACCACCTGGGGCATGATTCTTGGCAATGCGGGCATCATCTATATGCTGTGGCTGTACCTGACCTGGCTACCTGCTTATCTTGAGCGCGAGCGTCATTTGTCGCTCGCAAGCACCGGATGGTTGGTGTCGATCCCGTATCTTTTCGGCACGATTGGCATGTTATCGAGCGGCTTCGTCGCTGATGCGTTGCAGGCCCGCGGTATCGCGCCGGTTCGAAGCCGAAAATGGCCTATCTGTGTGGGTCTGATTGGTGGGGCTGTATTCACGGTTCCCGCTGCGTTCACCCCGAATCTGACACTTGCAATTCTCTATCTCAGCGTCGCAATGTTTTTTGTCCAGATGGCATGCGGTGCGAGTTGGGCGCTTGTGTCTGTGGCGGCGCCCCGGCACATGGCGGCATCCCTTGCGAGTATTCAGAACTTCGGCGGCTATTTCGGCGGCTCGTTCGCGCCTTTTGTCACCGGTGTTGTCGTCGATCGGACGCATTCGTTTGTCGATGCATTCCTTATCAGTGCTGGGATCGCGCTTCTGGCTGCACTCATCTATGCACTGGTGGTTGGAAAGCGCGTCGACGAGCCGAAGGTCGCTGTGTCGAAAACGACGCTCGCGACGTAATCGGCTTGCGCAGGGCGGTATTTCAGATAGCGACGATGTAATCCGTGAATACGCCGACGCCGATGTGCTGCAGACTGAGATCGCGGCCCTGCGGCATGAGAGGCCTTTCGCCCACGGTCAAAGAGTGTTGCGATTGTCAGGCGCTGGTGCGTGTAACCAGCGTCAATGGCGTCTGAATGAACGCGGGCAAGTCGCCCTGTTTTTGCTGTTGCAGTAACGCCTGCAAAGCCACGTCGACGCCGTACACGGCCTGCTTGGCCGCGAACTGGTCTACCGTCGCAAGAATTCTCCCGTTTTTGAGCAGCGGCTTGATCGCGTCGCTGTTGTTATATCCGGTGATAAAGACAGCTCCCGTTTTTTTCGCAGCACGCACGGCGTCGCCCGCTCCCATGGCCATATTGTCGTTGCCGCACAGGAGCGCACGTATCTCCGGTTTTCGTGCGAGTATCGTCGACGCTGCCAATCTGCCCTTGTCATACTCCCAGTCACCGGCTTCGAGCGCCACGACCTGGACATGCGCAGCCTTCATCTCATCTGTGAATCCCGCCGTGCGTTGCTGCGCGTTGCGGCTCCCCGGCACACCTTCGACGATGCCGACCTGATCGCCGCGGTGAAGCTTACTCGCGAGATAGCTGCCAACCAGCCTTGCGCCTCGACGGTTGTCCGGTCCGACGAACGGTACATGCACGCCCGCGGCGTTCAGCGCATCCGGGTCCAGAGGGTTGTCGATCGTGAGCGTGATGATGCCGCGTCCTATGCACTCGCTCGTGACAGGAATCAGCGCCTTGGAATCTGCCGGCGCCAGCACGATTGCGCTGACGCGTTGCGAGATCAGGTTGCCGACGATGCTTATTTGCCCGTCGGCGTCGGTTTCGGTTGCGCAGCCATCCACGACAAGCTGGAACGGATGAGGGTAGTGCTTCTGGAACGCCTGGGCGGCATCGATCATCGTTCTCGTAAACGGATCGGACATGGATTTCAGCACGAGTGCGATCGTGTCGCTGCGGCTCGCCGCGCATAACGCGTTCGTCCAGACTAACCCCGCTGCACCGAGCGCGCTCCCAACGATGAATTGACGGCGTTGTTTATCAAGCATGGCTGGATCGATTCGAAAGCCGCGGATATCAGGCCGCCCGGCATGTTCCAGTGTACGCCCCCATTCCCGCCGGGACGGCAGTCCATGCTGATCGCACTGAAGCATGGCAGGTGTTCCCTTCGTGGGCGTCGTCGCAACCCATGCTCCGGGTTACGCTGTCCCGTCACAATGCCGGGTTGCAATCAACTTCTCGGGCCGTCCGTATCACCCGGGTCGATGCGGGGTAACGCAAGCCGATGCGCACAACGTTCCCGATCCCTGATGGCGTCCAACACGAGTTCGGCCATGGCTTTTCCAGACGCGTGGCCCGTCGGCTGCGTCACGGCCGTTACCGTGTACGGATGCGAGACATCCGAGGGCACCCCGTCATAGACGATCAACGAGACGTCGCTGCCCAACTTGCGCCCGCTGTCGACGATCGCGCGAAACGCGCCCGTGCCTGCGAGGTTGTTGTCCACAAGCACCGCGCTTGGTGATTCGGCCAGGTTCAACAGCGCGGTCGCCGCAGCATGGCCGCCTGCACTGTCGAATGAACACTCGATCATCAGCTCGGGCAAGGGTGCAATGCCCGCGTCTTGCAACGCGCTCACAAAGCCCTCCCGGCGCTGGACCGCAAACGTCATGGCAAGCGGCGCGCTGATCAGCGCGATGCGCCGGTGGCCGAAGTCGATTAACCGCTGCGTCGCGGCTCGTGCACCCGCTTCGTTGTCGAAATCGAACCACCAGTAAGGCCGCGCGCTATGGGTGCGGCCGTAAGCGACGAACGGAAAGTCCCACTCCTGGAGAAGCGCGATACGCCTGTCGTCCATCAGCGTGCGCGCCACGATCAGGGCGTCGACCGACCGGCCTTCGACGAGCCGGCGATACGTCTCCAGCTCCGCGTTCTGCCGGGCAGATGCAATGATCAGGTCCATGTCGTGTTCACCGAGCGCCTCGGTAAGGCCCGCGACGACCTCGCAAAAACGCGGATCGCCCAGATCCCCGGCACCGAACGGATACACGATGCCGATCGCGTCAGCGCGGCCCGTCGCCAGCCTGCGCGCGGTGGAGTCTGCCTGGTACCCGAGCGCCCGGGCGGCCTCGATCACTCGCTGGCGCGTTGCCTCGCTGACATCGTCATAGCCGTTCAGCGCACGGCTGACAGTCGTCCTCGACAGACCTAAGGCGCTGGCCAGCGCCTTCAGATTCGTTTTCACTTTTCCCCCTCGCGGCTCCCGTCACCCCGATGAACACGCGCGTGCGTCGGGCTGAGGAACAACCGTCATCATACCAAATTTGAGTGAATTTTGACTTCCAAACCGGTTTGATCTAGTATCCAAACCGGTTTGGAATATTTCGAAACGAACTTACAGGACGCTCCCCATGTACGCTGGCTATAACGCGCAAACCTCCCCGATCAACTCGCGCCTGCGTAGGCGCCTGCTGTCGGCCGCCTTGCTGTCGGCCGCTTCGCTACCCGCGCTGGCTCAGACGGCGACGCCGGGTTTCCCGACGCCGACACCGCATTCTCAGCAGGCGTACGACCCCGAGAGCAGCTTCACGATGCGCTGGACGCGTGCCGACATCCGTCAGATCAAGGCGCAGTCGCATGCCGCCTCGGCGACCGACAAGAACTCGCTGCCGCTTTCGCTGACCATGCCGGACATCCCGCAGGATTTCCCGCTGATCAACTCGAACGTCTGGGTGTGGGACACGTGGCCGCTGGCCGACATGCAGGCGAACCAGCTGGCATACAAGGGCTGGGAGGTGATCTTCTCGCTGACGGCCGATCCACATGCCGGCTATACGTTCGACGACCGTCACGTTCACGCGCGCATCGGGTTCTTCTACCGCCGCGCGGGCATCCCCGCATCGCAGCGGCCCGCGAACGGCGGCTGGACCTGGGGCGGTCATCTGTTCCCGGATGGCGCGAGCGTCAAGGTATTCGGCACGTCGCCCATGACCGATAACGCCGAATGGTCGGGCTCGGCGCGTCTCACGCACGGCGACAACGTCAGCCTCTACTACACCGCGACGTCGTTCAACCGGTCCGCCCCCGGCGGCGCCGACATTACGCCGCCGCAAGCGATCATCACGCGCGCCGACGGTCACATCCACGCCGACGACAGTCACGTGTGGTTCTCAGGCTTCGACGATCATGAGGCATTGCTCAAGCCGGACGGCACCTACTACCAGACCGGCGAGCAGAACACCTACTTCTCGTACCGCGATCCGTTTGTGTTCACCGATCCCGCCCATCCCGGGAAGACCTACATGGTGTTCGAAGGCAACACGGGCGGCCCGCGCGGCGCGCGCACCTGCACAGAAGCCGACCTCGGCTACGCGCCGAACGATCCGCAACGGGAAGACCTGAACACCGTGATGAACTCCGGCGCGGTGTATCAAAAGGCCAACGTCGGTCTTGCGGTCGCGACGAATCCGCAACTGACCCAATGGAGGTTTCTGCCGCCGATCCTGTCGGCGAATTGCGTCGATGATCAAACCGAGCGACCGCAAATTTACCTGAAGGACGGCAAGTACTACCTGTTCACGATCAGCCATCGCACGACGATGGCGGCGGGCGTCGACGGACCAGACGGCGTCTACGGCTTCGTCGGCAACGGCATTCGCAGCGACTTCTTGCCCCTGAACGGCGGCAGCGGTCTCGTACTCGGCAACCCTACCGACTTTTCGGCGCCGGCCGGTGCGCCGTACGCGCAGGACCCGAACCAGAATCCGCGCGAGTTCCAGTCGTATTCGCACTATGTGATGCCGGGTGGTCTTGTCGAGTCGTTTATCGACGCAATCGGCCCGCGGCGCGGCGGAACGCTTGCGCCGACCGTCAAGATCAACATCAAGGGTGACACGACGGTCGTGGATCGGACGTACGGGAAGGGCGGCCTGGGCGGCTACGGTGACATTCCCGCGAACCAGTCGGCGCCGGGCAATGGCAACGGGCAGGGCGGCAACAGCCAGTAAGCCTGCTCGTGAGGCTTGCGGCCACCGCTTGCTGCAAGCCTCGACGGTCCCGATCCGCCTCATCCGCCTGAGCCGAGGACATTCCTTGCGCCGGCTCCTTACGAGTGCCGCATGAAGTTCTGGATTCCCGAATTGACCACCCGCACGCGCCCTGTGTATCTGGCGGTGGCACACGAGATCGAAGCTGCGATTGACGCGGGCACGTTGCAACCTGGTGAGGCGTTGCCGCCGCAGCGTCTGCTCGCCGATTTCCTGGGTCTGCACGTCAATACGGTCAACCGTGCGTTGCGCGAGACCGCGCGCCGCGGCCTGACTGCCGGAAACCGCCGGCACGGCACGGTCGTGTGCGGATCTTCCGGGCCATGACGCCTTCCTGATCAAAAGACATTCGATGCAAGCACCGCAACACCGATTCTTCAGGCCGCCCGTGCTGTCATCGTGGCTCTTTGCCGCGCTGGCCGCGACCGTCACAGCATGCGCGCCGCCGTCTTCCTGCTTTGCGGCGAACACATCCGATACGCCACAATGGCGCTCCGCGCTTCACTACACGCCACAACGTAACTGGATGAACGACCCCAATGGCCTCGTTTACTACAAGGGCCTGTATCACCTGTTCTATCAGTACAACCCCCATGGGAACTTCTGGGGCGACATGTCATGGGGCCATGCGACGAGCCGCGATCTGATTCATTGGGATGAGCATGCCGTCGCCCTGCCTGCGAACCAGAGCGAGGAGATTTTTTCCGGCTCGGTCGTCGTTGATGCCCGCAACACGTCGGGGCTCGGAACGGCAAAGACGCCGCCCCTCGTCGCGCTTTATACGAGTGTCTACAAGGCGGGCTCCCGTCATGAAGCTGGCGTTCAGGCGCAGTCGGTTGCATACAGTACCGATGACGGCGTGACCTGGCGTCAGTACGCGCACAACCCGGTGCTGACGCTAAGTCCCGAGTCAAAGCAGTTTCGTGATCCCAAGGTGTCCTGGTTCGCACCGGGTGGCTACTGGTTGATGGCGACCGTTGTCGCCGATGCGCATGTCGTCAAGTTCTACCGGTCCGGCAATCTGATCGACTGGACGTTTCTGAGCGACTTCACGTTGCCCAATGTGCCGCACCGGGGCGCGCTGTGGGAAATGCCCGACCTGTTGGCCCTGCCACTCGACGGCGACCCGTCGCGACTGAAGTGGGTGATGATCGTCAACGTGAACCCATGGTCGGTCGCGGGTGGATCGGGCGCAATGTATTTTGTCGGGCAGTTCGACGGCACACGCTTCGTAGCAGACGACGTTGCGCCCGCCGGCTCCGATCCCGCGCGGTACCAGTGGCTGGATCATGGCGCGGACTACTACGCGGCAGGGACGTTCTCGAACGCGCCGTCAGGGAAGGCGGTGACGATCGGCTGGATGAGCAACTGGGACTACGCGAGTCATGTGCCGACCGCGCCGTGGAAGGGCGCGATGGCATTGCCGCGCGAACTCGCGCTGAAGACGATCGACGGCAGGCCGCAACTGATATCCGTGCCGCCGCCATTGTACGTGTCGATGGTGAAACAGCTTCCCGCAACGCGCATCGACGCAATCGACGTGTCGTCGGCCACGCAAGACCTTGCGCGGCCGGCGCGCGGCTCCGTGCAGAACATCAGGATGACCATCCGGCCCGGCACGGCACAGCGCGCCGGTCTGTCCGTGCGCGCGTCCGCCAGTGGTGACGTGGGTACGCGGATCTTCTACGACACTCGTATGCAGACGCTGATCGTGGACCGGTCGCGTTCGGGCAACACCTGGTTTTCGGGCGCATTCAGTAAGGCACACATTGTCAACCTGCCATTGAACGACGGCAGGCTCGATCTGCAGGTGGTGATTGACCGCAATTCGGTCGAGGTGTTTGCCGATCAGGGGCGCGCGGTCATCACGGACCTGATCTTCCCCGCAGCCGGCGACAATCATGTCCGCGTTTTCGCAGAAGGCGGCGACGCCAGCTTCAGTGACCTCACGATAACGGATATCGACTGATGCTTAACGTCAGCCAGGTACGCGTTACACGCAGCAGGACGAGCAGTGTGCAACCCGGAGAACGAAACTGAAGCGGGCGTATTACGCTAGAAGGCATCGTTGGCAGGCGCATTGATGCACCGTACCGCTCAGGCCGGATTACCGGGTGGCTGAAGACCTAATGCGGTAGCGCGACCATTTCGTGGCGAGTGATATCGCACGCGGCCCGGCGCGGATTGATTCGTTGCTGCTCGGTCCGGTCGACGCAAAGCGGAAGCTTCGCTACGTGGGAAGCGTGCCACCCACCGTGTTTCAAGTTTTCCATGACTCGAGCCCGCGACGGGGAGCAACTTTGCGGTCCAGTCTTCACGACGGATCATCGACGGGAGACGCATGAGCGTATTGACCGATCTCTCAGGCTGTCTGACTTCGTCTTCCAGCATCACACCACTCTCCACTTGTGCGATAAGGTCGATCCATTAGACCCGGCGCTCACCATTGCATTCCGCGGCATCATAGAGCTCGGTCGGCGCTGCAAAACCCTTCAGGTCGTAATTCACCCCCTTGTTGCTGACGGCGTTCTCGCATTGCTCCCGAACGGCGCTCGTGACCAGAATTTGACCCGCTCGCGCGACGGACTGTGCGCGGGCAGCGGTGTTGACGACCGTGCCAATTGCCGTCAAATCGCGATGCGATTGGCCAAACTCACCGAAGCTAACACTACCGCTGGCGATACCAACGCCAATAGACAGGGCCCCTTCAGTCAGGTCGAGATCCTTTGAAAGCTTGTTTCGCTGGACTCCCCAGCGGCGCTGCATCTGTCGCGCCGCGCGCAATGCTTGTGCTGCGTGATTTTCC
>BBSL01000203.1 GCA_001319865.1 Burkholderia sp. E7m39
GCTAACTCGCAGAACGTGCAGAGATTTGGATTCATCCGGCTAGGCCGTAGACCGACCATTCGATACGGGATAGAAAACGGACCACGCAACGCCACCGGGAAGTGTAGGGTTTGCCAGCACCCTTTGCAGATTTTCGAGGAATTCATCAGATCCCTCCCAACTGGTCGGTGATGGTATTGGCTGCCGTGCGAAGTGGGGGATGAACCGACGATTCGTTAGACATTTCGAGCCCTGCTTCCGATGCTTCTGAACGGGCCGCTAGTGGCAGGTGATTCAGATTATGGGCCGCAAATCTCGGGATTGGTACTAGTCCAGGCGTTTAATATGCCTGTCCTTTGCAACGCCAACTGACGTGAGGAGGATCGGGTGCAAATACAGACGGGGGAATTGGCTAAAGGCGCTCCGCTGGCCGCGTCGCGCACGTCGCAGCGTGGCTGTGGCCCGGTGCTTCCCAGATTTGCCGCTAAAAGATGATGAATCAGTGCGACCACTGCGGCTCCTTCACCCACTGCTGCTGCAACGCGCTTCGCTGGTTGACAATATCAGTTGCACCGCGCCATCTGAATGGCGCATCCGCTCGGAAAACCGCCATACGAATTGCGGTCGTGCTGTGCCAGATATACCGAGGGCAGCGAGAACACACACAGTGTCCTCGGAGAACGTACATAATTGCGATCCTCGCAGTTGAATATCGGAAGGCGGCGCAGGGCATAACGTGCGATTGAGTCCAACCACGCCTCAACGCCCGGTCTTTTGCAGACCTTCGCTAACGCTCCGTTTACAATTCGTCTCGCCTTCCGGCCGAGCCCATTCGCTTTTGCCGTTCGCGAGTTTCGAGAATTCGGGGGACGGCGATGAACATTTCGCGGGCCATGAGTTACGGGAGATAATCGGCCGGAAACATTCGACTTGAGAGGCGGAGAAGGGATGGACAAGCAAGGCTTCACCACGAGCATCGTTCACGGCGACAGAATTGCGGGCACTGAGCACGGCGGCGTGCATCAGCCGATTCATACGTCCGTGCAATATGGCTTCGAGCGCGTCGAGGACCTGATCGGCGTGTTCCAGGGCACGAAAAAGGGCGGCTTCAACTATGCGCGGCAGGGCACACCCACGACTGCCGCGCTCGAGCGCAAGATCACGAGCCTCGAAGAAGGTGTCGGCACGGTCTGCTTCAGCACCGGCATGGCCGCGATCACTGCGACATTCCTGACGCTCCTGCGCGCGGGCGATCATCTGGTATCGAGCCGTTATGTGTTCGGCAACACCAACAGCCTGTTCGGCACATTGCGGATGCTCGGCGTCGAAGTCACGACCGTCGATGCAAGCGCCGCCGAGAACGTGAAGAACGCAATCCGGCCGAATACGCGCATGGTGTTCGTCGAAACGATCGCGAATCCAGGCACGCAGATTCCCGATTTGCAGGGCATCGGCGACGTGTGCCGCGAGCGCGGCATCGCGTATGTCGTCGATAACACGATTACCTCGCCAGCCTTGTTCAAGCCGAAGGCGGTCGGCGCGAGCCTCGTCGTCAACTCGTTGACGAAGACGATCGCAGGCCATGGCGCCGCACTCGGCGGAGCGGTGACCGATACGGGCCTGTTCAACTGGAGTGCGTATCCGAACATCGCCGATGATTATCGGCGCTCGGCAGCGAAGGAGCAGGGGCTTTTGCAGATCCGCAAGAAGGGGCTGCGCGACATGGGCGCGGCATTGTCGTCGGAGCAGGCGCATTCCATCGCGATGGGCGCGGAAACGCTCGCCTTGCGCGTGAAGCAAAGCAGCGACAACGCGCTCGCACTGGCGCAGTTTCTGGAAGGACACAAAGCGATCGGCAAGGTGTTCTATCCTGGCCTGAAGAGCCATCCGCAATACGGGATCGCGCAAGCGCTGTTCAAGGGCGCGTCGTGGCTGTTGTCGTTCGAATTGCTTGACGCGGCGCGCATGATCGAAGTCGTCAACGCGCTCGAGCTGCCGATCAAGGCGACCGGTCTCGCCGACACGCGGACGCTTATTATTCCCGTCGCGCCGACGATCTTTTTTGAAGCCGGTCCCGAAACGCGCAAGGCGATGGGCATTTCCGACGGCATGCTGCGGCTGTCGGCGGGTATCGAGGATATCGACGACCTGATCGCGGATTTCTCGCAAGCGCTGAAGATTGCGACGTAACTTTGGAAGCCCTGGTAGACCGAGCCGGCTCGCGTGTCAAGCGATCGGCTCGGTCGTCATTGCACGCGTGAGTCCGTGCATCGGACGGCGCATTGCGACATCGAACGGATTGACCTGCGGACCGATGAGATCCGCCTGTCGTTTCAGCAACTCGACGACCATCGGCAAGCGGTCTTCGCCCAGTCGCGCGGACAACGTGCCGACGCTCAGCGCGGCAACCGCGCAACCGGTTCTGTCGATGATTGGCACCGCGACGCCCGCCATTCCCTCCAGTACGCCGCTGTTGCGTCCGGCGTAGCCGAGTTGCCTGACGCGCTCGATCTCCGTGCGCAAATACACTTCGTCGAGCACACCATAGCTGCGTAGCCTCGGCACGTTGAAGCGAATGATCTCTTCGCGCTCCGCTTCGGGCAGGAACGCCAGAATCGCAAGACTGCCCTGTCCGACGCCCAGCGCGACGCGCCCGCCGATATCGCCTGTGAACGAGCGAATCGGAAAAGGCCCTTCACACATGTCGAGACACACAGCATCGAAACTGCTTTTGACAAGCAGAAAAATCGTGTCGCCGAGGCTCGCGCACAGACGCAGCAACGCGGGACGGCACAGCGCGCGCATCCCGCTCGGATTGCCTGCCTGCGCAGCAAGCGCAAAGAAGTCGACGCTGAGCCGATAGAGCTTCGTGTTCTGGTCCTGCTCGACCACACCTTCCGCGATCAGCGCATGCAGGATGCGGTGCACCGTGGCCTGCGTGAGTCCGACGGCTTTCGCGATGCGCGTCACGCGGCCGCCTTCGGGCTGAATCTCGCCCAACACGCGGATGACGGCGAACGCACGCTGCAACATGCCCGTGCCGGGCGCGTCGGGCTGCGCGGTGCCGGGCTGCTTCGAAGGTTTCATCGACGATCTCGATCAAGATTCCACTAACTGGAATACTAGCCGAAGTTCGTGTCGAAAAACAAAGCCCGGCCACACAACGCGTGCAGAATCTCCGAGAGCCAAGATTCAGTATTTTCACTGACGACGTACAGCGGAACGTTTCCAGACGCCAAGCAAGCGTTTATTCCACTGAATGAAAGAAAACGCACGTTTATATCGTCCATCGGAATTTCGAATTGACGGTCGGGAATTTGGCTAGCTAGAGTCGGTTCAACAGACACCCGTCGATTCAGCCGGTGCCCGCGCACCGAAAGGCCAGACCATGTCGTTTCTCACTTTGACTGACGTTTCGAAGTCGTTCGGCGAGCTGCACGCCGTCACGGGCATCAACCTGTCGGTGGAAAAGGGCGAGTTCGTCTCGCTGCTCGGCCCGTCGGGCTGCGGCAAGACGACCACGCTGCAGATGATCGCCGGTTTCATCGACACGACGCGGGGCCGCATCACGCTCGATGGCCACGACATCACGCACATGAAGCCGAACAGGCGCGGCCTCGGCATCGTGTTCCAAAGCTATGCGCTGTTTCCGCACATGAGCGTCGCGCAGAACGTGAGCTTCGGGCTCGAAATGCGCGGCGTCGACAAAGCCGAGCGCGAGGACCGCGTGCGGGAAGCGCTCGCGCTGGTGCGGCTCGATACGCTCGCGCATCGCTTTCCGCGTGAATTGTCGGGCGGGCAGCGGCAGCGCGTCGCCATCGCGCGTGCCGTCGTGATCGCGCCGCCCGTGCTGCTGCTCGACGAGCCGATGTCGAATCTCGACGCGAAGCTCAGAGAGGACATGCAGTTCGAGTTGCGCGCGATCCAGCGCAAGATCGGTACGACCACGATCATGGTCACGCACGACCAGTCGGAAGCGCTGTCGATCAGCGATCGGGTGGTCGTGATGGAAGCGGGGCGCATCACGCAGATCGATACGCCGTATCGCGCCTACGAGCGGCCCGAGAACCGCTTCGTCTCGCAGTTCATCGGCAAGGCGAACATGCTGGCGGGCAAGGTGATCGCCCGCGACGGCGACGCCATCCGGATTGACCTCGGGCACGATCTGGCAGAGACGGGGAGCCTCGCGCAACTGTCGGCACACGGCCAGGCGATCGATGTCGGCGATGACGTCACGCTTTGCATCCGCCCTGAGAAACTGCGCCTGTGCGCGCCCGATGCAGGCCGTCTTGCGGGCAATGTCACGAGCCGCTTTTTTCTCGGCAGCCAGTGGCTTTACCGGCTCGACAGCCACATCGGCGAAATGCTCGTGTGTTCTCAGAACGAGGGCAACGAGCCGTTTGCGGAAGGGGCGAAAGTCGGTATCGACTGGCATAGCGGCGCGATGCGCCTGATCGGAGAGGAGCGCGCCAATGGATAGCACGCTGCCCGCGAAGCAAGGCGCAAGCCGCCGCGCAGTCCGCGCGCCGGGGCGCGCGTTCTTGCCGCTCTGGCTGATGAGCGCGCCCGCGCTGCTGCTCTTTGCGACCCTCGTTCTCGTGCCGCTGGCGATGACGTTCGCGTTGACCTTCTACCGCTTCGATCCCGCAAGCGGGCCGATTGCGGCGTTCGGGCTTCACAACTACGTCGAGGTGCTCGGCTCGTCGTACTTTCATACGATCTTTCTGCGCACTTTCGGCATCGCGTTGCTGACGACGGTGCTGTGCGTCGCGATCGGCACGCCCGAAGCCTATGTGCTGTCGCGCATGCGCGATCCCTGGCGGTCCATCTTCCTGCTCGTGATCCTGGCGCCGCTGCTGGTATCGGTGGTGGTGCGCGCGTTCGGCTGGAGCATGCTCCTCAACACCAACGGCCTCGTGAATCAGGCATTCGCGCTCTTCGGGCTCGGGCCGTACAAGCTCGAATACACGACGTTCGCCATCGTCATCGCGCTCGTGCACGTGATGTTGCCGTTCATGGTGATCCCCGTCTGGACCGCGCTGCAACGGCTCGATCCGCAGACGGAGAACGCCGCGCTGTCGTTGATGGCGTCGCCCGCGACGACGCTGCGCCGCATCGTCCTGCCGCAGCTCGTGCCCGGCATCCTGTCGGGCGGCTTGATGGTGTTCGGCCTGTCGGCGAGCGCGTTCGCGATTCCGGGCCTGCTCGGCGGACGCCGCCTGAAAGTGGCAGCCACCGCCGTCTATGACCAGTTCCTGAGTTCGATGAACTGGCCGCTCGGCGCGACGATCGCGGTGCTGCTGCTGGTCGCGAATCTCGTCGTGATGCTCACCTACTATCGCGTGCTGGAGCGGCGCTACGCCCGCAGCATGGGCTGACCGATATCGACGGGCAAACAACACCAGGCGAACTCATCATGCGCAAGAACGGCCCTATCGCACTCGCGTTCCATACGCTCGTGATTCTCTTCGTGCTCGCGCCGCTGGCGATCGTCGTGCTCGTCGCCTTTACGCCCGACGAAACGCTCACGCTGCCGACGCACAGCTTTTCGCTGCGCTGGTTCCGCGCGATTCTCGACTACCCCGACTTCATCACTGCTTTCCTCAATAGCGTGAAGCTGGCGTTTGCGTCGGCGACGCTGTCGCTCGTCATCGCGCT
>BBSL01000204.1 GCA_001319865.1 Burkholderia sp. E7m39
AACGCGCTGCTGCTGTCGCCGCTGGTGATACCGGGGCTGGTGCTCGGCATCGCGATGCTGCGCTTTTTCGCGCTGATCGGCGCAACGGGTTCGTTTGCGTGGCTGATTCTTGCGCACACGGTCGTGATCACGCCGTTCGTGATGCGCCTCGCGCTGGCATCGGTGAGCGGCATGGACCGCAGCATCGAGCACGCGGCTTCGTCGCTGGGCGCGGATGCGTGGACCACGTTTCGCCGCATCACGCTGCCGATGATCTTGCCTGGCATCACGGGCGGCTGGCTGCTGGCGTTCATCAACAGCTTCGACGAATTGACGATGTCGGTCTTCATCACGTCGCCGCAGACGGTCACGTTGCCGGTGCGTATGTACATGTACGCGACGGAATCGATCGACCCGATGATGGCCTCTGTGTCGGCGCTCGTCATTTTCATCACGGCGGGCGCGATGCTTCTGCTCGACCGCGTCTACGGTCTCAACCGCATCCTGATCGGCCAGCACTGATGGCTTCTTCCGCTCCCGCTCACATGACCAGTCCCAACAGCCAGTTGCTACGCGTGGCCGAGTCCGAACGCGCGCCGGTGTCCTTTTTCATCGATGGTGTGGAGGTCGGCGCGATGACGGGCGACACCGTGCTGACGGCCCTGCTCACGCAGCAACGTCACGTACGCCGTAGCGAGTTCAGCGGCGAACTGCGCGCGGGCTTTTGCCTGATCGGCGCTTGCCAGGATTGTTGGGTGCGCTGCGAGAACGGTGCGCGCATACGCGCTTGTTCGACGCTCGTTCAACCGGGCATGCGCGTCGTGACGAACGGCGCGGCATCCGCCGCAGGGAGCACGCGATGAACGGCGACCAGCAGGTGGTGATCGTCGGCGCGGGGCCTGCCGGCATCCGCGCCGCGCAAACGCTGGCGGCGGCGGGCCTCAGACCCGTCGTGCTCGATGAAAACGCGCGCTGGGGCGGACAGATCTACCGTCAACCGCCCGCGGATTCGGGCTTCCGGCGTACCAAGGCTGCGCTCTACGGTTTCGAGTCGGACAAGGCCGATGCCGTGCATCAGGCGATGCGCGAGATTCTTCCGCGCATCGACTATCGACCTGAAACGCTTGTATGGGCATGCGAGCCGCGCCGGCTCGAAACGCTGTGCAATGGCCGCGAGTTCAGCGTGCCGTTCACGCATCTGCTCATCGCGAGCGGGGCAACGGATCGCGTGCTGCCGATACCCGGCTGGACCTTGCCGGGCGTCTATACGCTCGGCGGTGCACAGGTCGCGTTAAAGGCGCAAGGGTGCGCGATCGGGCGGCGCGTCGTGCTGGCGGGAACGGGGCCATTGCTGTATCTGGTTGCGTATCAATACGTGAAGGCGGGCGCGCGGATCGAAGCCGTGCTCGACACGAGCGGCTTCTCGAAGCAGGTCGCCGCAACGCCGAAGCTCCTGAGCCAGCCGTCGATGTTCGCAAAAGGCGTCTATTACGTTGCATGGCTGAAGGCACGCGGCGTGAAAGTGCTGCGCGGCGTGACGCTCGTCGGCATCGATGGCGAGCAGGGCGTGACGGGTATCCGCTTTCGTGCGTCGCAAACAGGCGGCGCGATGGCGCGCATCGACTCGATCGCTTGCGATGCCGTCGGCCTGGGTTTCGGGCTGCGGCCGGAAACGCAACTGGCCGATCTTGCCGGTTGCCGTTTTCGCTTCGACGAATTGAACCGCTGCTGGCTGCCCGAGCGCGACGACGCGGGACGCAGTTCGGTACAGGGCATTTATCTGGCGGGCGACGGCGCGGGGATCGCAGGCGCGGACGCGGCGGAACTCGCGGGACGCCGCGCGGCGCTCGCGCTGCTCGACGATCTCGGCATCGCGCGTCCACTGCCTCTGGACGGCGTCGATGCCGCGGCGCTCGAACGGCGTCTCAAGCGTATCGCCGTGTTTCGCACGGGCATCGAAGCGGCCTTCGCGCCGCCGCAACGACCGGCGAAGCAATGGCCCGACGACATGACCGTGTGTCGCTGCGAAGAGATCGATGCGGGCACGCTGCGCCGATGCATTCGCGACGGCGAGGCTACCGAGATCAACCGCCTCAAGGCACTGACGCGCATCGGCATGGGACGCTGCCAGGGACGCATGTGCGGCGAGGCGGCCATCGCGCTTCTTAGTGACGAAACGGGATGCTCGCTCGAGGGCGCCGGTCGTCTGCGCAGCCAGGCGCCCATCAAGCCGATTCCCATTGCTCCGATGCTGTTCGACGACGACATCGCGGCAATTCCCGAGGAGGCGCGCGATGAGTGATGCCGTGCACTATCAGGCTGTCATCGCGGGCGGTGGGCTCGTCGGATCGTCGGCAGCGCTCGCGCTTGCGCGGCGCGGCGTATCTGTCGGCCTGTTCGAGCGGCGCTACTGCGGCGCGCAAGCGAGCGGCGTCAACTACGGCGGCGTGCGATGCCAGGGCAGGCCCGTCGAACAACTCCCGCTTGCGATGCGCGCGCGGCGTGTGTGGGACCGCTTGCCCGAACTGATCGGCATCGACGGGGAACTGATCGTGTCCGGACATCTGCGTCTCGCGCGCCGCGAAAGCGATTTTGCCGTGCTCGAGACGTGGGCCGCGATGGCCCGCGAGCATGGGCTCTCAACCGAACTGATGAGCGGCGCGACGTTTCGCAAACGCTTTCCGTGGCTCGGCGAGGCGGTGCTGGGCGGGTCGTTGTGCATGAGCGACGGGCATGCGAATCCGCGCCTCGTGTCGCCTGCCTTTGCGCGCGCGGCACAAAGGGCAGGCGCGGTGGTCCGCGAACAAACGCCATTGACCGACATCTCGCACGACGGCACGCGCTTCCAGATTCGCGCCGGCGATGAGCACGTCACGGCCGACTGGCTCATCAACTGCGCCGGCGCATGGGCGAATACCGTGGCGGGCTTCTTCGGCGAGTCCGTGCCGATGCATCCGATCTATCCGAACATGTGGGTGACGGAGCCGCTGCCCCGTTTCGTCACGCACAACCTCGGCGTGGTAGGCGGCGGCGTATATGCGCGCCAGGTCGAGCGCGGCAACTGCGTGATCGGCGGCGGGCGTGGACACGGCGACGGCGAGTACGCGCAACCGTCGACGCAAACCACGCGTGCGGTGATGCGAGACGCCTGCGCGTTGCTGCCCGGATTGCGCGATGCGTTGCTGATTCGCACCTGGAGTGGTGTCGAAGGCGAGACGCCCGACAGCAATCCCGTGATCGGCGCGAGCCGGAAGGTGCCGCGGCTGTTGCATGCGTTCGGTTTTTCGGGCGGCGGTTTTCTGCTCGCACCCGGAGTCGGCGAGGTGCTGGCCGACCTGGTCATCGACGGCGAGACGTCGACGCCGCTCGATGCGTTCGCAATCGGCCGCTTCGATCGAAGTGCCATTCCCGCTGTTCTTTAGTCATGTCAAGGAGACCCACGATGAAGCTGTCAAGCAAGGTCGCGGCGCTGGCCGCCGTGTTCGCGGTCGGCGCCGCCGCGCCTGCCTGGTCGCAAACCAAAACGATCTACATCGGCATGAACGGCGGGCCGATGGAAAAGGCGTACACGAGCCAGGTGCTGCCCGATTTCGAGAAAGCGAACAACGTGAAGGTGGTCGTGGTGCCGGGCACGTCGTCGGATGTGCTGGCCAAGCTGCTCGCGAATCGCAACAGTCCGCAGATCCATGTGGCGTTTCTCGATGACGGCGTGATGGCGCGCGCCGTCAGCATGGGGGTGTGCCAGAAACTCGACGATTCGCCCGTGCTGAAAGAGCTGTATCCGTTCGCGCGGATGAAGGACGACATCGGCGCGGGCGTGCAAC
>BBSL01000205.1 GCA_001319865.1 Burkholderia sp. E7m39
CGGCTGTTGACGGCCGTCTGCGGCGAGATGGCCGCAACGCTGGCGCCGAGCGCCTTGATCTGGGGCAGGGCTTCATTGATGGCCTGGAATTCGAGGTTGCAGTACGGACACCAGACACCGCGGTAGAACGTGACAATGAGCGGTCCCATCGTAAGCAGTTCATCCGACGACACCTCGTTGCCGTCCTGATCCTTGAGGCGAAATTGCGGCGCGCGGTCACCTGCCTTGATGGCGCGGGCTGCCTGCCCGCTAGCGACCAGTTCGGCCGTCGCGCGTTCCATGATCGGATGGATTTCGGGCGGCGCGTTGTACGGCGGCTTGCCCGCCTTGAAATCGGCCTTGAATGCGTCGAGCTTGTCCTGGAGCGACACGGTGAGTCTCCGGTTAGTTACGCAGGGGTATCGGGTGACGAAGGCGAACAGTTCGCTCGTCTTGGGTCTCATGATCGGAGAACCGGCCTCGCGCCGGTAGGTAGCTCGGGCGAATAACCCCCATTCTTTAAAGGCATGGACGCATGGAACGCTGAGTGATGTTCCAGGCGTGCGCGCTATCAGAAAAACTGAAGGTTTCGATCAAAACAATGAGTTTTATTTGCGGGCATGAGTCTGCCATAGTTAAAGCGAGCAGATTCGTTGCAGAAAAGTTTGTCTGCGTGAGTAGCTAACCCGTAACGATACCGATCATGGACCATCCCTTACGCGCGACTTTGGCAGCTGAATTGCATGCTCGCCCATTTCTGAAGCTGGCCGAATCTGTTTCGCTGACGCACTACGCGATTTACGCGGAGCACAACGCCGCGATACACGAGACGCTGCTGAATTCTCTCTGCCGTGACACTGGAGTTCCGGCCCCGGAGGATGGCGCCACACACTATGCCGTGCTTTCGCCCTGTGGCTGGTATTTAAAGTGGGAACGGCATACCGAGTTTTCCACGTTCACGTTCGTTATCCCGCGTGAAGACGACGACCTCTTCGACGACGTTGCCATCAGGGGAATTCCCGAGAGCTGGTTCAGGCAGCTTGCTGGGAGCAGATTCGTCGCATCCCGTATGGAATTGATCACAGGACCCCGCGTGGATTCGGCGCGCGACGCAGTACGCCAGTGGATCGATGGCCCAATTCTCGTCGGCAGCAATGTCTTAGGTGGTGGACAGGTCTTCTGTGACTGGCACGTCCGGCCAGACGGGTTTATGCGCTTTCTCGTCATCGACGAAGGCTTTCGGGAAGAGCAGGGCGGAAGACTTTTGCAACGGCTCTACGAGATCGAGACGTACCGGATGATGGCGCTGCTTGCGCTGCCCATTGCGCGTCGCATGGGACGCGAGCTCGACGATATTCACTCCTCGCTTCAATCTCTGATGCAGAGCATGGACGTGCAAGCCACAGACAGCGACGATTCGCAATTGCTCGTCAAGCTGACGCACCTCGCCGTCCGCGTGGAGGCACTCTCTGGATCGGGTGGCCGGTTCAGCGCGTCGCGCGCTTACGAGAAACTGGTACTTGCCCGCATTAACGAGCTTCGGGAGGAGCGAATTGAGGGTATGCCGATGATCCAGGAGTTCATGGAGCGCCGCTTTGCGCCAGCGATGGAGACGTGTCGCAGCGTGTGGTCGCGTCACGAACAGATCGCAGCCCGGATCGCCCGAGCAGTCGATCTGTTGCGTACAAGAGTCAACCTTGCGCAGGAAAAGGATGTCACCCGGCTGCTTGCTGGCATGGAGCGCACAGCACGGAACCAGTTGCATCTCCAGCACGCCGTGGAGGGGCTGTCGGTGGCTGCAATTTCATACTACGTGCTGTCGTTGGCGGCAGCGGCGTTCAAGGCAATGCACGTGTTGAATCTCCCTATCGAGCCGGAGCTTGCCGAAGGTCTGGCGATAGGGCCAGTGGTCCTTGCGGTGATCGTCGTCACGAGGCGAGCGCGGGGCCGGCTTTTGAAGCGCAACGCAGGTGACAACGCCCACGTCGGACGTCACGTGAATCAATCGACCTGACCCACACGCTTTGCAAGGAACATCATGGCGTCCACGGAAAGCATTGATGCGCGGGAAGTGGAACGGCACAAGACGACCTCGGCGAGCGAGGCGTATGTCACGTCATATCGCTTGCTTTTGCGGGAACCGACGGTCCTTCTGGCTGTAGCTGTTGCTGCGCGCTCGATGCCCAGCCTCAGGGGGTCACTCCACCCGATCCGCTGAAAGGCGGGGGTGCGGACCAAATCCTGGACTGATGCAACTCCACACAATGATCTTGCCGGCATAATCGTTGGGGAGCCCCCCATCTACCAGCAGACGGGCCAGTGAGCGTGCGCTGTACATATACCCGAATCCCTGGCGGTCCGGTCGCCGTAATTGCCGTGGCCCATGATAACGATGTCGCCATCGACATGAGAGAACTCGTTGTTTGCAAACGGCGGGAAGCTAACGCGCATTCCGCCGCTCAGGTAGCATGAAACCGCTGATCTCGGCATGCCAGTCTTGATTGACGGTACGGCGCGCCGGATTGAACTGGCCCATCGCATTCAGGTTCTGTATGTTCCAGTGAAACACGACGAAAATCGTCGTACTTGTTCAGATCGCTGCTACCTGCGGTAACGTTCGCCATGAAAGTTCCTCTAAGCAAACAGGTAGATTGCCGAGGGTACCTTTTTGCTCTTTATTGCTTCGCCAGCTATCGATTTAATCCTTGCGTTTGAGTTGAGCAGAACGGCATCCCAGCATCCCGCTTTCCCAAGCGGAGCGGTACAAGCTGGCGTTCGAAACATTTCCTTGCCTCAGCGGAATTTCGGGGTGGCATAGCTCAGCGGGTAATGCCGGCCAAAAGAGGACATTGCATCACTGTTCGCACTGGTGCTCGAATGGCGGCGCTGCCCTTTGCAAACGGTCACCGACCCGTTCCACTTGCAAGCGGCCGATCAAAGTTCCGTTCGGATGGAAGCGCGTTCAGAGCGACCGTCAGATTGGTGTTCCGCCAACATCTCTTAATAAAGGTATTAACGATTTCGGCTGCGCCTTTCTGACAATACCCGCCGAACCTTGCCGCGAGCTATGTGACTCAATAACCGATTCCTCTGGGCGGCTAGAGATGCTATGACAGCGCTTCACGACCGGTCCGGGCGCGGCTCACACTGCAGATTTTTGATACATCTCGGCAGAAAAGAGAAAGAATCGCGCTCTTGGCGAGCTTACGCTTGACGTCATGGGCAATCAGTTCGGCGCAAAATCTGACGCCCTGGGTGAAGTTACCTTTGGTTGAGATCGGAGCACCAGCGGCGCTGGAATTACGCCCATTCTGCTCATCGCCGTGTTCGCGGCGCTGTCAGGACGGGCCGCGGTGGTCGTCACAGGGCCCCGCCATCGCGCGAGCCGAAAAGACCAGTGGATTCCATTGCCGCCCGGCCTATGCAGACCCTGATCGCTCAAGTGCTGCTGATAGCACTCAGCAACAGACCGCGCGGCTGCCAGCGTTGCGATTTCTCCGGCAAGCCGAACGGCCCGCTGCACCCATAAGAGGCCGCGGCCGCGCAGGGTGCCCCATTATTTAATAGTGCGCATCGGGAGTACATCATGCATGCAAAAATCGAAAAGGCTACAAGAATCCTCTCAGTTCTGTTCGCCGTGACGGCGACCGTGTTCCCGGCCGGCCCCGCGATCGGGCAGCAGCCCGAGGCCCCGGTCGCGGGCGCGGTACCTCTCGGCGTGAGCGTCACGCAAACGCAACTCGTGGCGAAGGGGTGGCGTGCATCGAAGCTAGTCCACACCGACGTGTACAACGAGAAAAACGAAAAGATAGGACGGATCGACGACCTGATTGTCGCGCCCGACGGGTCACTTTCTGTGGCCATTATCGATGTTGGCGGATTTCTCGGCATCGCCGCGCACCGCGTCGCTATTCCGGTGCAGCGGTTCAAGCAGATCACACCAAAAATGATATTGGACGGCGCCAGCAAGGATACGCTGAGCAAACTCCCCGAGTTCCAATACGCCAAGGGTTGAAATCAGCCGCCGACAATCCGATATTCAATCTTTCATCTGGAAACAAGGGGCTAGCCATACTTCCCGATT
>BBSL01000206.1 GCA_001319865.1 Burkholderia sp. E7m39
CAAGCCGGAATGCGCGAGGTGTCACACGGCCCAGCCGCGCGTGACACGCGCGAGGCTGAATTGACCGTGCGTCAAGCGAGGCCTCTTGAGACCTGCATTATGTTCATAAAAGTTGAGCATCACCCACTGCAGACGCAATGCATTGAAATCCTTGCGTAGTCAGCTTTTCTTAGCACTTTCTATTTTTATGTAAGCAGAACTAGATAATACACAAGCCGCCTCGCCCAGCAATTCTCATCGCGACAACTAGCGGACGTGCCACCCGGCGCAAGCACGACAAAGAGGCGGTATGCATAACATAAAGTATTTCGAGTCCAATCGCCATACCACTTGGCTCGAGGCGTTCTTCGACCTGATTTTTGCGGTGACTATCGGTGACGTGACGCATATCTTGAGCCACACGCACGACGGTCATCTTGACCCACTCCAGTTCTGGAAATTCGTCCTGGTGTTCATACCTTTGTGGTGGATTTGGGCAAGCCACACGATGTATGCCAACCGCTTCGACGCCGATGACCGGAAGCATCGGCTCGCAACCCTGTTCATCATATTCCTGCTGATCATCATATCAGGCCTGATCGACCGACGATTCCTGACTAGCTTTGAGGCCATCGTCGTCTGCTACGCCGGTTCAAAATACATTGTCGCCATCATGTATTTCGTGTCCAGATACCGCCATAAGGGAAGCGAGGCACTCACAATGGCAATTGGCTGGGTAATCGTCGCTGGCACCACCATCAGCCTCGCTTCGATCCTGTTCCCGGCACCACAGCGATATGTCGTGTTTTACCTTGGAATACTGTTTGATCTGGTCGTGTTCATCTTTTTTTTGCCGCGTCGTCTCCAGGTCATCCCTGTGCATACCGAGCATCTCATCGAGCGTGTGGGCCTGCTCACGATCATCATGCTGGGTGAGTCCGTAAGCAGCCTGTCCACGGGACTAGCCAACATCAACTGGACTGTGGAGAGGCTGCTGACGGCCGCCACCGGCTTCGTGATGATATCGGGCATCTGGTGGGTCTACTTTGACAGTTTTCACCTGCTTACCAAGCAGAAGCTCACGACCGGCCATTCGGTCCTGTACTCGCACTTTTTCGTCTTCATTGGCCTGTCGATTTTAGCGAGCCTGATCCGGCACGCGACTTTGGACGACATGGTGGTATCCGATTTCCGGGTACTGTCGGTGATCGGGGCGGTCTGTTTTTTCATTGGAAAGCAGTACGGCTACTTCTTGGAGCGGCCCGAGTTGCGGCGCCAACTGGTCGTTAACACTCTCGTCGTCTTTGTGTTGACCGGGTTTGCCCTGCTATTGTCCAGAACCGGTTACATCTTGCTCGGTCTCACCGCTGCGGTGATTTGTTATGCTTTCCTCAGCCTCCGATACCTGAACGTCCCGCCCGAGCGTTACGACCGTCCGCGCGACAGCGCTGCCACAGGAGATCGAAACCGCGAGCCAAAGTCACGCAAACGCATGGCGCGCGCTCCTAAGCGACCTTTTGGAAATGCGGACTGAACCCACGTTTTGCAGTCCACCCGCGGATAAGAGGGTGCTGCTTGAGTGGTACCCAGGGCAAACGTGCGATGTTCCCGGCGGATAATGAGCAGCAGCTAGGGATCGCTCGCGCAATCGCGCGTTCCGCCTGCCACCGCCACAAGGCGCTTGAATGCCTCGGTGGCTTGCGTGGTCGCTTCTTCTCCAAGGCAGGAGGAGTATGTCCAGTACAAGGCTCGAAGCGTTCTCAAGGCCACGCGGAGCTGATGAAAACCCTTGTTCAGTGAGACGCTTCAGTAGACGATGCGCAACTGACGTGCCCGCTGTCGGACGCCGTGCGCGGGCGCGGCTTCCGCCCGCGCGCGCTGCTCATGACGCTCTCCCGCGAAGGGCGCGGTCTCGTCATTCTGATGGCCGAAGCGATGTTCACGCTCTCCATGCGAATGCGTTCCACTGGGCTTGCAGACGCCGCTGCACGATATCGTCAACGTGGTTGCGGTGCAGAAGGTCCATATCGTCGCGCTGTCATTCACCGCGTCGCTGCCCGCGCAGTCCGTTGCAAATACAGTCCGCCGCTTTGGCTACATACGCGCCGCGTGAGATCAGTTCGGGCGATTGGGCCGTCGCCGCTATCGGCGATAGTTTCCCCGCGCGCGCAGACGTCAAAAGGATTTTTGATCAGCGTTGACAACGCAAAAATCGGCGCTTTAGACTGCATGCATTCCTCGCGGCCCGACAACGATGTCCGCCCGAGGGTCCGGCACAGAAGCCCCCTGACGAACCGTGTGTTCGTCAGGGGGTCTTTTTTTTGTTCGCATTTTCGGGAGTTCGAGCCCATTACTGGAGAATCCGCATGTTGCTTAAGCCGTCCGGCTGGATGCGTCTGGCCCTCATAGCAGGACTTGCAGTCACGTCGCTTGTCACGAATGTCACGGATGCCGCCGAACCCGTGAAGGTCGGCCTGCTGGAAGACGCGTCGGGCAACTTCGCGCTGGCGACCATCCCGAAGATTCACGCCACGCAGCTCGCCGTCGACGAAATCAACGCCAAGGGCGGCATTCTAGGCCGCCCGATCCAGCTCATCGCGTACGACACGCAATCGGACAACACCAAGTTTCAGGAACTCGCGCGGCGCCTCGTGCAGACCGACAAGCCGGACGTGATCTTTGGCGCGTTCTCCAGCGCCTCGCGCGAAGCGATTCGTCCCATCATGGATCGCGCGCATCAACTCTACTGGTACGACAACCAGTACGAGGGCGGTGTGTGCGACACCAACACCTTCGTGACGGGCGCCGTGCCTGAGCAGCAGTTCTCGACGCTGATTCCGTGGATGATGCAGAAATTCGGCAAGAAGGTGTACACAATCGCCGCCGATTACAACTTCGGGCAGATCTCCGCCGAATGGGTGCGCAACATCGTGAAGGAAAACGGCGGCACGATGGTGGGCGAGGAATTCATCCCGCTGTCGGTATCGCAGTTCGGTCAGACCATCCAGAACATCCAGAAGGCCAAACCTGATTTTGTCGTGACCTTGCTGGTCGGCGCGAATCAGGCGTCGTACTACGAGCAGCAGGCTTCGGCGCATCTGAATCTGCCGATGGCGAGTTCGGTGAACGTCGGTCAGGCGTATGAGCACAAGCGCTTCAAACCGCCTGCATTGAAGGACATGTACGTGACCGCGAATTATGTCGAGGAAGTCGACACGCCCGCGAGCAACGACTTCAAGAAACGCTTCCACGCGAAGTTCCCGAACGAGCCGTACATCAATCAGGAAGCCGCCAACGCTTACGACGCGATATACCTCTACAAGGCAGCCGCCGAAAAGGCGAAGTCCACCAATCAGGATGCCGTGCGCAAGGCGCTCGAGAGCGGCGGCATCTGTACGGAAGGCGCGCAGGGCAAGGTTTGCATCGACCCGAAGAGCCATCATGCGAGCCATACGATCTTTCTCGTGCATGTGAAGGACGACCATTCCGTCGAGATTCCGAAGGTATGGGACGACGTGCAGCCGTACTGGCTCGGCAAGGTGGGCTGCGATCTGCCGAACAAGCCGGATCACCGTCAATACACGCCGTCGAATCTGCCGAAGAAGTCGTGACCCGAACGGGCGCGTCCGGATGGGTCGAAGGGCGCGCCCGTTCTCTGAAAGTGGAGCAATCATGGCCACCTTGTCGGTGCTCTATTCGCTGATCTATCAGTTCGGCGACAGCTTTGCGTATCTGGTGCTGGCCGCGCTCGGGCTGGCGGTGATCTTCGGCATGATGGGCGTCATCAATCTCGCGCATGGCGAGTTCATCATGTGCGGCGCGTATGTCACCATCATCTCGGCCAAGCACGGCATGCCGCTGCCGCTCGCGATGCTGCTCGGCGCGCTGGCTGCAGCCATGGCGGGCGTCGTCATCGAGCGGCTCGTGATTCGTCATCTTTATGACCGCCTGTTCGATTCCGTCGTGGCGACGTGGGCCATCAGCCTGATTGTGCAGCAGACCATGCTGCTCGTCGCCGGTCCGTCGCTCGAAGGTATCGGCACGCCGTTCGGCGCGTTCTCGCTCGGCGAGTATTCGTTCTCGACGTATCGCGCGGTGCTGCCGGGAATCGCGCTTTGCATTCTGTTCGCGCTTTATCTACTGTTCTTCAAGACCAACTACGGCGTCTGTGCGCGCGCGACGATACAGAACGCCAGCATCGCGCAATGCCTCGGCTTGCGCACGGATCGTCTCTACACGCTGACGTTCGCGCTGGGTGCGGGACTTGCCGGACTCACGGGCGCGCTCTACGCGCCGACCATGACGGCCGTGCCGACGATGGGCAGCAACTTCATCGTGCAGGCGTTCGTGTCGGTGGTCGTCGGAGGCGCAAATGTCATTGCCGGCACCACGCCGGCGGCCGGCGTGCTGGCAATCATTCAGGCCGCGCTCACCGCGTCCTACGGTCAGCTGTTCGGGCAGATCGGGCTGCTCGTCACCGTGATCGTGGTGATCCGGTTGATGCCGCAAGGGCTCGGCAACCTGTTCATGCGCTTGCGGCGGGAGGAGACGTGAAGCAATCGGCGAAGCAATCGGTGAAGCAATCGGTGACGCAAGCGCCACTGGCTGCGTCAGGCCCGGCATCGCGTGCGCTGCGTTACGTGCCGTGGGTCGTGGCGCTGTGTCTGCCGCTCTTCGTGGACGCGAACACGAGCGGCAATCTGGCCTACTGTCTGCTGTGGGCGTTCAGCGCGGTCGGGCTTGCCGCGATGTGGGGCTACGGCGGCATCCTGTCGTTCGGGCAGACCGCGTTCTTCGGCCTGGCCGGCTATAGCTACGGCATCTTCACGCTGAACTTCGGCGACACATGGTTCGATTCGTGGCTCGGCCTCGGCGCGGGCATCGCGGTGAGCGTCGTCGTCGCGGCGCTGATCGGCTACATGATTTTCTTCGGGCGCATCAAGGGCGTGTTCATCGGCATCGTGACGTTATCGGTGACGCTCGTACTCGAAACCTTCATGGCGCAGACGGCGGGGCCGCAATGGGCGATCGGCGAAGCGCGCCTGAACGGCTACAACGGCATGGGCGGCATGCCGCCGCTGACGGTTCCGTGGCCCGGCGGACCGCTCACACTGGAGAACACGAGCTTCTACTATCTGGTGCTGCTCCTGCTGATCGCCGTCTACGCGTTCATGCGCAAGCTGCTCGACGGACCCTTCGGTCTCACGCTGATCGCGATCCGGGAGAACCCGCAGCGCGCGGAAATGCTGGGCGTCGATATCCGTCTTCATCAGTTGCTGGTCTTTGTGCTCGGGGGCACACTGGGCGGCGTGTCAGGCGCGCTGTACACGATCTGGGGCTCGTACATCACGCCGTCGACGATGGGCCTCACGGCTGCGGCCATGCCCGTGATCTGGGTTGCTACGTCGGGCCGCAAGAGCATCGGCGGCGCGATTGCGGGCACTGCGTTGCTCGTGTGGCTTTCGCAGAATCTCGCGGTATATGGCAGCCAGTACGCGTTGATCCTGATGGGCGCGATCCTGCTGGTCGTCGTGCTGGCCGCGCCCGAAGGCCTGCTGCCGTTCGTAGCAAGGCAATTGCGGCGCTTCGAGCGTGAGGGCCACCTTGGTAACGGCCGCAACCGTCCGTGTTTCGACGAACCGCTCAAGCAAGAGGAGGGTAAATCGTGACCGTGCTGCTCGAAACACGCGCGCTCAAGAAACACTTCGGTGGTGTGCAGGTGATCAACGGTATCGACTTTCAGATCGACGCGGGCGAGATCCGCTGCGTGATCGGACCGAACGGCGCAGGCAAGAGCACGTTTTTCAAGCTCATCACGGGGGAGCATAGACCGTCCGATGGCAGCGTGCATTTTCTCGGGCGGGACATGAGCCATGTTCTGCCGCACGAGCGCATCCGCATGGGGATGAGCATCAAGTTTCAGATACCCGGTGTCTTTCCGGATCTGAGTGTACGTCAGCATCTGCAGCTCTCGCTGCATCGCGCGAAGGACGACCGGCCTGGAAGTATCGAAGAACTCTTGCAGCGCTTCTTGCTGGAACAGGAAGAGCATGTGCTTGCGCGCCATCTGTCGCATGGCAAGAAGCAATGGCTCGAAATTGCAATGGCCGTGTCGCTGCGGCCGAAGCTGCTGTTTCTCGACGAGCCCGTTGCGGGCATGTCGATCGAGGAAACGCATGCGACGGGCGAACTCATCAAGCGGCTTTCCGCATCCGGCCTGACGATGATGGTCGTCGAGCACGACATGACCTTCGTCAGGCAGATCGCGACACGCGTGACGGTGCTGCACGGCGGCAGGCTGCTCGCCGACGGCCCGCTCGAAGAGATCCTCGCGCGCGACGACGTCGCGGAAGTCTATCTGGGGAAGCAATCATGAGCGCACTTCTCGAAGTTGCGGACGTGGCAGCAGGCTATGGCGGCGGGCGCGTGCTCAACGGCGTGTCGTTCGGCATCGGGCGCGGCGACGTGCTGGCGCTGATCGGACGCAACGGCGTCGGCAAGACCACGCTGATGCGCACGCTGATCGGTCTCGTCAGGCTCGACGCGGGCCACATCGTGCTCGACGGCGCGCCCATCGGTCATGAAAAGCCCTATGTGCGGGCACGCAAAGGCATCGGCTATGTGCCGCAGGGCCGCGAGATATTCGGCGCACTGACGGTCGCGGAGAACCTTCAGGTCGGCGCGCAGGCGAACCCCGACAAGGCAGCGTCGATGCGGGAGAAGGTTGTCGGTTACTTCCCCGTTCTCAAGACGCGCTACCGGCAAAAGGCGGGCACGATGAGCGGCGGGGAACAACAGCAGCTCGCCATCGCGCGGGCGCTCGTCAGCTCGCCGCAGGTGCTGCTGCTCGACGAGCCATCGGAAGGCATCCAGCCTTCCATTGTCGATCTGATCGGCGAGACGCTGCTGACGATCGCGCGCGAGACGGGCATCGGCGTGGTGCTGGTGGAGCAGGATATGGGCATGGTCGAGCGCATCGCGACGCGTTGCTGCGTGATGGACAAAGGCCGCATCGTGGACACGTTAAGCCCGGCGCAACTCGGGGATGAGCAACTGATACGCCAGTATCTGGCACTGTGACGGAGAACAGAACATGAAATGGCTAGAAGAATCGATCATGATGAAGCGCGGCGTCGGCGCCGATCGCGAACCGGTGGAACATCATCTGACCGAGGAACTGCAGAAGACCTTCCACTACACCATTGGGCCGTATTCGCAGCCGGTGCTGCACGTGAAGCCCGGCGATCGTGTGGTGGTGGACACGCGTGACGCGTTCGAAGGGAAGATCAAGAACGAAACAGATAAGCCATCGCAGGTGCTGACGGTGCCGTTCCTCAATCCGCAAAACGGTCCCATCATGATCGAGGGCGCGGAGAAGGGCGATGTGGTCGCGGTCTACATCGAAAAGATGTCGCCGCGCGGCGACGATCCACACGGCTTTTGCTGCATGATTCCAAACTTCGGCGGACTGACGGGCACCGATTACACGGCGCTCCTCAACGAGCCTTTGCCCGAGGTGGTGCGCAAGATCAAGATCGACGAAGAGAACGTGTACTGGAGCAAGCGCAACACGCTACCGTACAAGCCGCATATCGGCACGCTGAGTCTGTCGCCGGAGCTCGATTCGATCAATTCGCTCACGCCCGATTCGCACGGCGGTAATATGGATGTGCCCGACATGGGGCCGGGCAGCATCACCTATCTGCCCGTGCGCTCGCCCGGCGGCCGGCTTTTCATCGGTGACGCGCACGCTTGCCAGGGCGACGGCGAAGTATGCGGCACGGCCGTCGAGTATCAGAGCACGACGACCGTGCGGGTCGATCTCATCAAGAAGTGGAAGATCGACTGGCCCCGGCTCGAAAACGAGGACGCCCTGATGAGCATCGGCAGCGCGCGTCCGCTCGAAGACGCGACACGTATTGCGTATCGCGAACTTGTGCTGTGGATGGCTGCGGAGTACGGCTTCGATAAGTGGGACGCGTATATGATGCTGAGCCAGGTCGGCAAAGTGCGGCTCGGCAATTTTGTCGATCCAAAATATACGGTCGGCGCGATGGTCGCCAAGCACTACCTCAAGTAAAACGATCTGCCGTGCGGGCACCGTCCCGCAGGCATCATACGGAGAGCACGTCACGACATGGCATTGTCCGATCCCATCAGAGTTGGTCTGCTTTGCTCCACGAGCGGCTCGACGGCGCTTCTGGAGCAGTCGCAGTGGCGCGGCGCGTGCCTCGCGATGGACGAGATCAACGCGCGCGGCGGCATTGACGGACGCGAACTCGTTGCAATCCACTACGATCCGGGCTCGGACCCCGCCGTGTTTCGCGAGCTTGCCGAGCGCCTGATCGTGCAGGACGGCGTCAACGTGATCTTTGGCGGCTATACGTCCACGAGCCGCAAGGCAATGCTGCCCGTCGTCGAGAAGCACAACCGGCTGCTGATCTATTCGCAACAGTACGAGGGTTTCGAATACTCGGACAACATCATCTATAGCGGCGCGTCGCCGAATCAGAACGGCGTGCAGCTCGCCGACTTCATGACGCAGACGTTCGGCGCGCGCGTCTACTTCGTGGGCTCTCGCTACGTCTATCCGTACGAATGCAATCGGACCATGCAGGAACTGCTGCTTCAGCATCCGGAAGGCGCCATACTCGGTGAGCGCTATCTACCGCTTGAGGCGGATCGCGAGCAGTTCGCGCAGGTCGTTGCGGATATCGCGCGCAAGTCGCCCGACTGGATTTTCTGCACGGTGATCGGCGCGACCGTGCCGTATCTGTACGAGGCCTTCGCGCATGCGGGTTTCGATCCCGCGCGGATGCCGATCGGCAGCCTCAACACGTCCGAGACAGAAATTCATGCAATGGAACGCGGCATCGCGGCCGGACACTTCACGGCGGCGCCGTATTTCCAGAGCATCGATACAGCCGAGAATCATCGCGCCGTGCGGCAGCACCAGGCGCGCTTCGGCGCCGATACACCGACCGACATGAACTGGGAAGCCGCGTACTATCAGATGCATATGTTCGCCGAAGCGTGCGCGCGCGCCGGTTCGGACGAAATCGGCAAGATCATGCCGCATTTGCTCGGCTCCGAATTCGCAGCGCCGCAAGGCAGGGTGCGGATCGATCCCGTGAATCATCACATGGCGCTCTATCCGCGTATCGGCCGCGCGAATGCGGACGGCCAGTTCACCGTGCTGCGCGAATCGAAGTTCGCCGTCGGCCCCGACCCGTATATGACACGCCAGACGCTCGGGGACTGGGTGACGAAGTTGAGCACGCGGGACTACTGACGTGAGCGCGCGCATGGGCAGAGACCAACGCAGCCTCACCAGTTCGATTCTGGAGCGCCATCCGCGCGTGGTCGTGTTCCATCCCGACGATGACGACGGCCAGACGCTCACGAACCATCTCCGGCGCATGGGCTTTCAGGTCGAGCGATGCTGGCCGCCGCTGGAGACGCTGCCCGACAGGACGGATCTGGTGTTCCGTGCGCTGTTGCCCGAAGAGCGCGCGCCGAAGGACGAATGGTCCGGGCCGGATGCGCCGCCCGTCATCTGCGTGGTCGCGTATGAGAATCCAACCTTCATCGATCAGGCCATCAAGATGGGATCGGACGGCATCGTCACGACGCCGATTCGCGCCTCGGGCTTGCTGTCGACCGTGATCATGGCGCTCAATCATGCGCGGCGCTCGCGGCAACACTTGCAACGCATTGCCAGGCTCGAGCAGAAGCTGCTCGACAGCCGGCATCTGCAAGAAGCGAAGGGCATTTTGATGACGATGCATGGCGTCAGCGAGAACGAAGCATACGACATGCTGCGCGCCCAGGCGATGGAGAAACGTGTGTCGATCGACGACATCTGTCACTCTGTGATCCAGGCGGGCGAGGTGCTGCAAATCAAGCGCGGGATGATGCACGAGGATGGGCGCGGCGAAGACTGAATTCAACCGTAGGTTCAACAAGGGGCAACCAGCATGGACTTGCAACTGAAGGGACTGAAGGCAATCGTGACGGGCGGGACCAAGGGCATCGGTCTTGCCATTGCGCGTACGCTCGCGCAGGAAGGCGCCGACGTGGCCATCTGCGCACGTGACGAGGCGGCCGTGACGGCGACTGCGGGCGCACTAGCAGAACTGGGCGGCGCACGCGCGTCGGGCGCTGCCGTGGATGTCGCGGACGGCAACGCGCTGAAGGCATGGGTCAGCCACGTGGCGAAGGACTGGAGCGGGCTCGATATCGTAGTGGCCAACGTCAGCGCGCTCGCTATCGGCAACGATCTCGAATCGTGGCGCAAGGAGTTCGAGACCGACCTGCTCGGCACGGTCAATCTCGTGGACGCGGCCATGCCTTGGCTCGAAGCGAGCAAGGCGGCGTCGATCGTCGCGATATCGAGTGTATCGGGGCGCGAGATCGATTTCGCCGCCGGCCCTTACGGCGTATTCAAGGCCGCACTCGTTCACTACATGCAGGGGCTTGCGAATCAGCTCGCGTCCAAAGGCATTCGAGCGAACACGGTATCTCCCGGCAACGTCTATTTCGAAGGGGGTGTGTGGGACTGGATCGAGCATAACGACGCGGCGCTGTTCGAGCGGGCGCTCGCATTGAATCCAACCGGGCGCATGGCCAGGCCGCAGGAAATCGCGAATGCTGTCGCGTTTATTGCGAGCCCGGCAGCGAGTTTCGTGAGCGGCACCAATTTCGTGGTCGATGGCGCACTCACGCGCGGCGTGCAGCTTTGAAGAGGGCGGCACGCGTCAACGCGGTCCCGACTCCTCGATAAACCGTTCGAGCAGACGCTTCAACTGTCTGGCGTTGCGAGGGCCGAGCGCTTCTTCGATGGCGGCGTGATGCGCGTCCACGCCCGGTTGCAGGCGGCCGAGCAGCTTGATGCCCCGGTCCGTGATGAAGATCAGCACCTTGCGGCTGTCGTAGTCGTCCGCCGACCGCTGCACCAGTCCGCGGCTCACGAGCTTGTCGACGTTCTTGGTCAGCGCGGGAAGATTGAGCAGGACCTGAGCGGCGAGTTCGCTCATCGAGTGGCCCGCCTCGTCGGACACCGCGTGCAGGATGCGCCAGTGCTCTTCGTTCACGCCTTCTTCGGCAGTCAACTGGGCGAGACTGAGCTTCATCTGCCGATGCGCGGATGCGATGAGCCAGGCGAGGTAGGAGGAGAGGTCGGTGTCCGGCATGGTAGATGCTTCGTGAAAGACGAATAGCTGAATCTTACGCAAATAAACTTTCTGCGGAAAGTATCGGTGCAAGTGTCCTCTGGCGCGTGCGCGCGATGGTGCGCGCACGCCATTCGTTGGTGCATCCTGAATCGTTCGAACCCGCCGCGTCGACCGTCTGATGAAGCCGCGTTCCCGTGCCTGCCGTCCAGGGCAGGAGATGACCATTGCGTTGTGCGTGCCGCTAGGCGGCGCCGCCGGACTTTGGGGGCCTTGCGCGCTCGCCTCGGCTCAACTCGCCGTCGACGAGCTGAACGCGTCGGCGGGCATCGCGGGCCGCTCCTGCCGGCTTTTGACCATCAATGCGGGTGACGACGCGCGCGGGCTCGACTGTGCGTTGAGCGATCTCGTCGGCGACGGCGCAATCGATGCGCTCGTCGGCATGCACACGAGCGCAGTGCGCCTCGATCTGCTCAAAGCCGTGGGCGGACAACTCCCGTTCGTCTATACGCCGCTCTACGAAGGCGGCGAGCGCACACCTGGCGTATTCGCGATTGGCGAAACCACGCGGCGCCAGCTCCAGCCGGCCATTCACTGGATCAGCAGGCAGCGCCGCCCGAAGCGGTGGTTCTTCGTCGGCAACGACTATGTATGGCCTCACGCGACGCATCGGCTCGCGCGACGTTACGTGCTCGATGCGGGAGCCGAGGTGGTCGGCGACATGTATCTGCCGTTCGGCGGAGGCGACCATGGCGAGGTGCTCGACGCGATGCGCAAGCGGCGAGCGGATGCCGTGCTGCTCTCGCTGATCGGCCAGGACACCATCGACTTCAATCGCGCGTTCGGCGAGGCCGGGCTTGCAACTCGCATCGTGCGGCTTTCGTGTGCGCTTGGGGAAAACGAACTGCTCGGCATCGGGGCGCGCAACACGGCGGAGCTGTATGTGGCCTCGGGCTATTTCGCTTCATTGGGCACGGATGCGAACCTCGCGTTCAAGGAACGTTATCGCGGGCGATACGGCGCGCGTGCGCCGACGCTCGACACCTTCGGTCAATCCACCTACGAAGGCATTCATTTTCTGGCTGCGTTGTTCGACGACGCCCGGCGCAGACGTCTGTCCGAGCAGGCAGGACTCGCGCAACTCGGCATCGCGCCGCTTTCGTTTCGAAGCGCCCGCGATTCAGCCTATGCGGGCGGACGAGTGAACCGCGTGCCCATTTATCTCGCGCGGGCCGCAGGCCATCATTTCGAAGTGCTTTCGCGGCTATAAGCGCTGCTTGCGTCATGTCGCATCGGGCTTCGTCCCATTTACTTTCCATGGAAAATAAATTGTTGACGCGGAAAATATGTGTCCATACCATGGCTCGCAGATCGGGACATGTGCAGTCCGTTTGATCCCGTTCATTACGACACGCCTGCATCACAGCAGGCGGCAGTCCGTCACGAATCCGTTCGAGTGAGGAAGCCATGGCAGTGAAACGTCCCACGCCCGCCCAGCTTGACGAAGTCGCCATCAGTCTTGGCATCCATCTGTCCGAGGCGCAGCTCGCTGCGTATCACACGTTGTTGCAGCCGAATTTCGACGCATACGATGTCGTCGACGCGATGCCGGACTACATCCCGCGCGTCACATATGCGCGCACACCGGGTTATCGTCCGTCGGGCGAAGAGAACCGCTATGGCGCCTGGTACGTCAAGAGCGAAGTGAAGGGCGCGCCAACGGGCAAGCTTGCGGGCAAGACCGTCGCGCTGAAGGACAACGTATGCCTTGCGGGTGTGCCGATGATGAACGGCGCCTCCACGCTCGAAGGCTATGTGCCCGATGTCGATGCAACCATCGTGACGCGTCTGCTCGATGCGGGCGCGACCATTGTCGGCAAGGCCACCTGCGAGTACTTCTGCTTCTCGGGCGGCTCGCATACGAGCGCGCCGGCACCCGTGCACAATCCGCGAAAGATGGGTTATTCGGCGGGTGGTTCGTCGTCGGGAAGCGCGGCGCTCGTGGCCGCGGGCGAAGTCGATCTCGCTATCGGCGGCGATCAGGGCGGATCTATCCGCATGCCCGCCTCGTACTGCGGGATCTACGGCATGAAGCCCACGCATGGGTTGGTTCCTTATACGGGCATCATGCCGATCGAACTGACGATCGACCACACGGGACCGATGACGGGCAACGTGACGGATAACGCGTTGATGCTGGAAGTGCTGGCCGGCCCCGATGGCCTCGATCCACGCCAGTACGCAGGGCAGACCGCCAAGCCCTATTCGGACCTGATGAAGGAAGGTGTGCGCGGACTGAGGATCGGCGTCGTGAAAGAGGGTTTTGGATGGCCGCAATCGCTCGCGGAATCGGATGCCAAGGTGCGCGCCGCCGCCGATCATTTTGCGGAACTGGGCGCGAAGGTTAGCGAGGTATCGATTCCGATGCATCGCGTGGGCCCGTCGATATGGTTGCCGATCGCCGCCGAGGGCGCCACGCAGCAGATGATGAAGGACAACGGTCACGGCTTCAACTGGAAGGGCCTGTACGTCACGGGCATGGTGGACTATCACGCTGGTTGGCATGAGCGCGCGGACGAACTGTCGGAGACGTTGAAGATCACGATGGTGCTCGGCGAGTACTTCATCCGCCATTATCGCGGGCATTTCTATGCGAAGGCGCAGAACCTGTCGCGCCAGCTCACGGCCGCTTACGACGCAGCGTTCGCTGACTACGATCTGCTCCTGATGCCGACGCTGCCGCTCACGGCGACGCCACTGCCCAAGCCGGGCGCGAGTGTCGAGGAAATCGTCACGCGCGCGTTCGAGATGTTGCCGAACACCTGCCCGTTCGATTGCACGGGACATCCCGCGATGAGCGTGCCGTGCGGCACGGTAGACGGTCTGCCCGTGGGCATGATGCTGATCGGCAAGCATTGGGACGAAGCGACCATTTATCGCGGCGCCTACGCATTCGAACAGTCGATCGACTGGATGAAAGTCTGACCCTTGTGATCCTCCTAGCGTCTCTTTCCGGAACCCCTCTATGGACCGACGTGCGTTTCTGAAATCGTCTGCGGCATCGGTAGCCGCTGGAATGGCCGGCTCGTTTCCCTTCATCGCCGAAGCGGCCGACGAGATTCTTGTCGGCGGCATCACGGACCTGTCGGGCGGCCTCGACATCTACGGCAAGCCGATGGCGGACTGCCTCACCATTGCCGTCGAGGAGTGGAACGCGCAGGGCGGCCTGCTCGGCAAGCAGATCAAGCTGCTGAATTACGATCCGCAGTCGAGTATGCAGCTCTATACGCAGTTCGCGCAGCAATCGGCGTTGAAGGACAAGGTTGCGGTGGTGCACGGTGGTATTACCTCGGCTTCGCGCGAAGTCATGCGCCCCGTGCTGGACCGTTATCGCACGCTCTATTTTTACAACACGCAGTACGAAGGCGGCGTGTGCGATCGCAACACGTTCTGCACGGGCGTGACGCCGGGCCAGACCGTCGCCAGGCTGATCCCATACGCGATGAAGCAGTGGGGCAAGAAGGTCTACGTCGTTGCCGCCGATTACAACTACGGCCAGATCACCTCGCAATGGGTGAAGAAGTTCGTCCAGGACAACGGCGGCTCGATACAGTCAATCGACTTCTTTCCACTCGACGTCACCAATTTCGGCTCGACCATCTCGAAGATCGAGTCGGCGAAGCCCGACATGCTCGTGTCGGCGCTCGTCGGCGGTTCGCATATGTCGTTCTACCGCCAATGGGCGGCGGCGGGGCTGCACAAGAAGATTCCGCTGGCGTCGACGACCTTCGCTGGCGGCAACGAGCAGATCGTTCTCTCGCCCGAGGAATGCGATGGTTTCCTGGTCTCGTACAACTACTTCGAGAACCTCGACAACCCGGTGAACAAGGCGTTCAAGGACCGTTTTCACAAACGTTTCGGTGCGAACTACCCGAACATCACCGAGCTGGCGATGGGTACGTATCAGGGCTTCAACCTCTGGGCGCAGGGCGTGAAGAAGGCGGGCACGCTCGATCGCGTGAAGGTGATCGAGGCGCTGGAGTCCGGGATCAGCATCGACGCGCCCAGCGGCAAGGTGTCGATCGATCCGGCGACGCATCACTGCGTGCTCAATGTGAGTATCGCGCAGGTGAAGAATCACAAGCTCGACATCGTGCAGACGTTCCAGAACCAGCCTCCCGTGGATACGAGCGCGGTGTGCAATCTCATCAAGAACCCGCGCGACAACCAGCAATACGTGATCAAGCTTTGAGGCGCACGCTGCGCCTTCATGGAGAGGAGCTACGATGGACCTTGCCGCGATCGTTGTGATTCAGGTGCTCTATGCGATCGCGAGTCTCGTCGTGATTTCATCGGGGCTCGCGGTCATCTTCGGCATGATGAAGGTGATCAATCTCGCGCACGGCGAATTCATGATGCTGGGCGCGTATGCGGCTATCGAGGCGATCCGCTTCGGCGTGAACCTGTGGGTGGCGATTCTCGTCGTCGCGCCGCTTGTGGTCGCGCTGATCGGCGTCGTGCTGGAACGGGTCTTCATCCGGCGGCTGTACGGCCGCATGATCGACACGATGCTGGCAACGTGGGGACTGTCGCTGCTGCTGATCGGCGTCGTGACGTCGATTGCGGGCAATACGACGGCGGGCATTTCCGCGCCGCTGGGCAACTTCACGATCGGCGGATACTCGGTGAGCAGTTATACGCTCGTCATCATCGCGGTTGCGGTGGTGCTCGGCGTCGCGCTGCGGTGGGTGCTGCTGCATACGTCGCTCGGCCTGATCGCGCGCGGCACGATGCAGAATCCGCAAATGGCCGACGCGCTGGGCATCGCGCCCGGCCGCGTGTATTCGGCTACTTTCGCCATCGGCGCGGCGCTGTCGGGACTCGCGGGCGCGTTGCTCGCGCCCATGACGGGTGTCGTGCCGACCATGGGCGGCGCGTTTATCGCCAAGGCCTTCATCACGGTAATTGGCGGCGGCCCGGCGATCGTTGCGGGACTGGTCAGCTCGTCGATGCTGTTCGGCGCGATCAATCAGGTCGCCACGTTCGCGTCGACGCCCGTGCTCGGCGAGGTCGCGCTGCTCGTCGGCGCCATCGTGATGCTGCGGCTTCTGCCGCGCGGCATCACAGGCCGCTTCTTCAAGGGGGCATTATGATGACGCCCGTCAACGCGACTCGCACTATGCCCGTCGCCGATGCGCTCTCGCGCTTCTCGCGGTCGTGGAAGAGCGCGGCACTCGCGCTGGCCGCCGGCTTGATCATGTTGATCGTGCTGCCGCGCGTGCTCGATGACTTCGCGCTCGTGCAGGCAACCGTCTACGCCGTCATGGCGATACTCGCGCTGAGCCTCGGCTTCGTGTGGGGCTTTGGCGGCATACTTTGCTTCGGCCAGTCGGCGTTCTTCGGTCTTGGCGCTTACACGTATGCGATCGCCGTCACGAATATGGGCGACAGCACCGTGCCGTTCATGCTCGCCATCGTGCTGCCTGCGGCCTTTGCGGCGGTGCTCGGCTATCTGATTTTCTATGGGCGGCTTTCCGATGTCTACATGGGCGTGATCACGCTCACTGTCACGCTGATTCTTTTCAACCTCGTCAACTCGACGGCCGGGCCGGAATGGAAGATCGGCAATGCGGCGCTCGGCGGCTTCAACGGTATTCCCAACATCGCGCCGCTCAATACGCCGGGCAATGTCGACGATGTGATCGGTCCACGCGGACTGTTCGAACTGTCGCTGGGCGCGTTGCTCGGCGTCTATTTCCTGCTGCGCGTGCTGCTCGCGTTCAAGATAGGACGGGTGATCGTCGCGAGCAAGGAGAACGAACAGCGTCTGCTGCTGCTCGGCTACGACTCGCGCGTCTACAAGCTCCTGACCTTCGTAGTCGGTGCGGCCATCGCGGGGCTGTCGGGCTGCCTCTTCGCGAACTGGGGCGCCTTCACGAGTCCCACGGTGTTCGGCCTCGCACAATCCGCGCAGATCATCATCTGGGTCATCGTCGGCGGGCTCGGGACGCTGGTCGGACCCGTGATCGGATGCGTGGCGATCCAGTGGCTCACGACGCAGATCGGCACGCAGCAAACCATCAACTCCAACCTTGTGCTCGGCGCCATTCTCGTCGTGTTCGTCCTGATGGTGCCGAAGGGCATCGTGCCGAGTCTGGGCGAGCTCGGCATGCGGTTGTTCGCCGCCGTCCGGCGCACGCGCCGTTCATCGGGCGACACGCGCCACGTCGCGCAGGACGACACACACAGCGCTTCGCGCGAGGAAGCCGCATGACACAGCCGCTGCTGGAAACACGCAAGCTCAACGTCCGTTTCGGCGGCGTGCACGCGACTCGCGACGTCGACTTCTCACTCGCCGAGGCAGAGTTGCGCTGTGTGATCGGGCCGAACGGCGCGGGCAAGAGTACGTTCTTCAAACTGCTCACGGGGCAGGTCAAGCCGACGTCGGGCGAGATCCTGTTTCGCGGCAAGGACATCACCGCGATGCAACCGCATGAGCCCGCGCGTCTTGGTATCGGCATCAAGACGCAGGTGCCGAGCCTCTTCAACGGCCTCTCGGTGTGGGACAACGTGTGGCTGGCCGCACGGCGCGTGAATACGCCCATGCAGACCGAGCGGGTGACGCGGGACGTCCTGGAGCGCGTCGGGATGCTCTCGCATCGCGACGCGATCACCGGCTTGCTGGCGCACGGCGAGCGTCAGTGGGTCGAGCTGGCTGTCGTGATCGCCGCCGATCCACCGCTGATTCTGCTCGACGAACCCGCCGCGGGCATGAGCGATGCGGAAGTGGCGCGCACGGCGGAGCTGATACGCGAGATCAACCGGCGCCATGCCCTCGTCGTGGTGGAACACGACATGAGCTTCATCCGGCGCATTGCAAGGAAGGTCACGGTGCTGCATCAAGGCGCAATCATTCGCGAGGACACGCCTGAGCGCATCATGAGCGATCCGTTCATTCAGCAAATCTATCTCGGCAAGAAGCCGCATTGACGGGAGGCGCGATGCTTGAAGCAAACGGCTTGTGCGCGGGCTATGGCGCCATTCCTGTGCTGTACGGCGTGACGCTGTCCGTCAAGAGCGGCGAGGCCATCGGCATTCTCGGGCACAACGGCATGGGCAAGACGACCTTGCTGCGCACGCTGATTGGCGCGCTGCCCGCGACGGCGGGCACCATCCGCTTCAATCGCGACGACGTGACCGCGCTTGCTCCGCACGCGCGCGCGAAAAGAGGCATGGCGTATGTCCCGCAGGGTCGCGAAATTTTCCCGGCGCTGTCTGCCTACGACAACTTGCGGCTCGGCCTCGTGAAGACGGGGCGTAAGCCCGAAGCCGCGATCGACGCGCTACTCGAGGATTTTCCGCGCCTTCGGCCGCTGCTGGACCGGGCAGGCGGAGCGCTCTCGGGTGGCGAACAGCAACTGCTCGCCCTGGCGCGCGCGCTGGCGGGTGAGCCGTCGATGTTGCTGCTCGATGAGCCAACGGAAGGCATCCAGCCTTCGATCATCGAGGAAATCGCCGAGACGCTCGTGTCGTTGCGAGAAAAGCGCGGCCTGACGATCGTGCTCGTGGAGCAGAACCTCGATTTCATCGCCGCCGTCTCGCAGCGGGTGCTGGTGATCCGGCGCGGGCGCATCGGCGATGAAATTCCGCGCGAGCATCTGAGCGACCTCGACAAGGTCAGCGAGTACACGGGCGTGCACGCCTAGGCGCTCTTCAATCCATCGAGCGCGGCTGCGCACGCCGTCCGCCGTACGGTTGACGATCGCATCGCGAATCCGCACCGCCTGCCGATACGATGCGCGCATCCGTCCACTGCGTCACATCGCGATACGCCGCAAGCGGCGTACAGGGCCGATCGGGGCTGCATGGTTCTGTTGCCGCGAGACATTCGGGTGCGGCGCGCACCGTTTAGACCTCTTCGACATCGTGCAGCGCCACGGCACGCACCTAAGCGCCCACGCGAGGCAGGATCGTCCTGTGCGCGCAACCGCGCGCCGGCTGGCGCAGGAAGGGCGAACAGGAGGGGCGCGCTGGACGCGCAGCGGCCAACGGTACGTAGCAGGCTTACGCACGGTAAGCCTGAACAGAATGAAAAGCGCGCTGTCGATGCAGAACGGCCGGCGTCGATCAGCGGACAAGGTCAACGGGCGTCGTCGACGGCGACCTGATAGGCAGGTGCCTCGTCATCGACTTTCGAGCCCAGTGTTTCGAGCGACAGGCCTTTCGTCTCGATTCCCATCACCCACACGGCCAGCGCGGCGACGCCGAACGACAGCGCGCCGAGCGTGAATACGCCGCCTTGTCCGAAGATGGGCAGCACGACGCCGACCGCGTAGGGGCCGATCAGCGAGCCGATGCGGCCGATCGCCGACGCGAAGCCCGAGCCCGTGGCCCGGGCACCTGTGCCATACAGTTCGGGCGTATAGGTGTAGAGCGCGGCCCACATGCCGAACAGAAAGAACTGCATCACGAGGCCCGTGCAGATCAGGAGCGTCACGCTATCCGCGTGCAATGCGGTTTGGCCATAAACGTAGGCCATGATGCCACCGCCCGTCAGCGACGCGATACAGGTCGGCTTGCGGCCCCAGCGTTCGACGAGCCACGCTGCGCACAAGAAGCCCGGCACGCCGCCAAGCGAAATGAGCACGGTGTACAGCACCGATTTCGTCACAGCAAAGCCCGCTTGCTGCATCAGCGCGCCGAGCCAAGATGTGAGTCCGTAGAAGCCGAGCAGCGCGAAGAACCATAGTGCCCAGACCATGATGGTTCGCTGGCGATACGCCGCGCTCCAGATCTCGCGAAACGCGCCGTGCCTCGAGGCCGCGGCCTGATCGGCGAGCATCGACGGCGCGGGCAGCGAACGGATGCCCCTGGATTTCATTACCTTCGCCTCGATCTGGTCGAGCACGGCGTCTGCCTGTGGGAGACGTCCGCGATGTTCGAGCCAGCGCGGCGACTCGGGCACAATGCGGCGCACGATCAGCACGAACGCGGCGGGAATCGCGAGCAGCGCGAATACCGTGCGCCAGCCGAAGTGGGGCAGTACAAAATACGACACGCAACCCGCCGTGATGAAGCCCAACGGCCAGAAGCCGTCCATCAATGCGACGAGGCGCCCGCGCGAGGCCGTCGGCACGAACTCGGATAACAGCGTTTGCGCAATCGGAAACTCCATCCCCATGCCGATACCGAGCAGCACGCGATAGACAATCAATGCATCGACGCTTTGCGCGGTCGAGCACAAATACGAGGCGACGCCCCACAGCACCATGCTCCATTGGAAAACGGGGCGGCGTCCGAAACGATCGGCGAACAGGCCCGCGACGGCGGCGCCCAGCACCATGCCGAAGAAACTCGCGCTGGCCACGAGGCCCGCCGTGGCGCTCGACAAACCGAACTCGGTCTTGATAGAGCCGAGCACGAAGGTCATCGTGCCGAGGTCGACCGAGTCGAAGAAGAACGCAATCGCGATGATGAGGAAGATCGTGCGGTGATAGCCCGAAAACGGCAGGCGCTCGAGCCGCGCAGCGGCGCTCGGCCGCTTGACTGAAGAAGAAGCGGTAGTCGGCATGGCATCCTCGAATGGATGGAGGGAAAGGCCGGTGTTCTGTTGCTCCGGCTCGTGCCAGTAGACGCCGCCATTAATCCATCACATAGAATAGATTCGGCATTGCAGTGGAACGGGTGCGTCATCGCCCGACGACGCAAACGGGCCGGGCAATGCGAATGCGCGCGCATGCTCTGCGTCAGTGCATGGCTGACGGTCTTCGCGTCGCGCGCCGGTGCACCCTGTGCAACGAGATGCCTGCCGCCAGGATCGACCCAGCAGAATTCGATCGATGTGCGGGTATGGCTTTGGGGGCGGGCGGGCCAGCCAATTGCCGTTTCCATGATTCGCCTGCAAAGCCAGATAGCTATGTATCATCACTAGAATTCGGTTGGCGAGCGCGCCAGCCTGACCAGTTCCGACAAGCTGGAACTTAGGGCGAACCGTCAGGCAAGAAGAATAATCTTCGTCATCGTCGATTCAATCGGTCGGTTTTACGCGAGCGAGGGTTATCGATGTAGGGGTATCTATCCGCGTGGCGCGCGTGCGGCGATGCCGACGCCCAGCATCGCGAGGGCCATGGACCACCATGCAAGCGAGGGAAGCACTTCGCCCAGAAACACGTAGCTCATCAGCGCGGCGCCTGGCGGCACGAACAGAAACAGCGATGCGACTTGTGAGACTCTGCCCGCGCGCGTCATCGCCAGCAGCAGAGTGATCGCGATCAGCGAATTGCCGATGACAAGATATGCGAGAGTTGAAGCGAAGGTCACATTCCACTCGACGTGCGCGTGTTCGAACAGCGCCGCCATTGGCGCGCAGAAAACGAAACCGACTGAATACTGTACGAGATTTGCCGTGACGGGGTCTTGCACGGTGCCGTGACGCTTTTCGTAAAGCAACGCAGCGGTAATGCCGATCAGCGCGCCGATGGCCATGAGAACGGGGCCCACTGACTCGACCTGTATGCGACCGCGCGCGACAATTACACCCGCAGCGCCTAGCAACCCGAGCAGTAGCCCCGTCCAGCGTCGCGCGCCCACGCATTCGCCTATCAGACGTGGTGCGAGCACGCCGACCAGGATCGGTTGCAGCGAGACGATCAGCGCAAGTACGGAAGTTGCAATGCCTGCCGTCATCGCGAGATAGCTCAGACCGAAATACATCACCTGCACAAGAAAGCCGATTACGATCAGCGAACTCCACGCACGTGCGGAACGTGGCAACGGTGGACGGCGGATCGCGAACACGATGCCGAGGACGCCGACCGTGAGCGCGAACCGTATCGCGAGAAACGTGAGCGGCGACGCATAGCGCAGTCCGATCTTTGCGACGGGAAAACCCGCCGACCACAGCAGCAGAAAAAGAACGGGCGCGCCGAGTGTGAGCCACGGACTGTCGGCTGCGGCAACAGCTTTGGATTGCTCTCTCATGGTTGGATTAGGATATAGCCGCT
>BBSL01000207.1 GCA_001319865.1 Burkholderia sp. E7m39
AACACGACATTCTCATATTGCTCTTACACCGATGTCGTTGATAATTTATGTTATGTCAAATCAATGTTATGGCGACGACCCGCCGGAACCAGTACGTCGCGGCCGACAGATCGGGGGCGACGCCTTCGCCGAGATCGTAGCTGTCGCCGAGCATCGACTGGTATTTCGCATCGCCCTGATCCGCGACCTTCCATTGCCAGTACACCCGGTTAGCGTCGTTGACAATGCCATTGCTTTCGTTCGCGAGAACTTTCATCGCAATCGCGTTGCCGCTGCGCGCGGCGGCCTGACACCAGCGCGCCGCATAGTCGGGACGAGCTGCACGCCCGGGCTTCCATAGGCGTACATGCTGCAGAGCCATGCTTGCGACCCCGGATCGCCGAGTTGCGCGCCCCGTGAGAACCAGTCCAGCGCGACGCCAGCGTCCGGCTTGCCCTCAACGCCGCGCGGGTATGTATAGCCGAGCGCCGCGTAAGCTGCGGGAACGTTACGCTTCGCAGCCGCTTCGAGCCACTCGACGCCTGTCTTGCCCGCCAAGGACTGGTGATTTTCTGTCAGCCAGGCACCGAGCGACACGCTGCCCGCGGGATCGCCCGCGTCCGTCGCGAGCGTCAGGTAGTGCAAACCGAGAGCCTCGTCACGTGGCACCTCGGTACCCGCGAGATATTGATTGCCGATCCAGCGCGCCACCTCGACGTTGCCCTGGTCCGCAGCGAAGCGATACCAGCGCATCGCCCGGGCCTTGTCGACGGGCGTACCCTGCCCCTGCCCCTGCCCCTGCCCCTGCCCCTGCCCCTGCCACGCCATCGCGGCGGCAGTCACCGCTGGCGTCGGCGCTGCCGCGCCCAGCGCCCTCGCTGGCCAGCTTGAACGCCTTCGCGAGATCGACCGGCTCGCCTTCTCCACGCAGTGGATACACCGCAAGATTGAGCGAGGCGACGCCGAGCCCCTGCGCCTGCGCTTTTGCGAACCACTTGCGCGCTTCGGCGGAATCCTTTTGGGTATACCAGCCTTCGCGGTACATCACGCCAAGGTCGTTCTGTGCCGTCGCCAGCCCAGCATCCGCCGCGCCGCGCATGCAGCCAATCGCCGCCTCCAGGTCGACCGGACCGCCACGGCCGGTGCGATAGAGGCCCGAGAGTGCGGCTCGCGCGGCCGCATCGCCTTCGAGCGATGCCTTGCGGTACCAGTCACGCGCCTCGACATCGTCCTTTGCGACGCCCGCGCCGCTTGCATAGAGGTCACCCAGCTTGCGCTGTGCGCAAATGAAACCATGCGTTGCCGCGTGCGACATCAAATTGAAACCGCGGCGTGCGTCGCGTTGCACGCCCACGCCGCTCAGATACGCATCGCCTAACACCGCCGCAGTGCCAGGGTTGCCCTGGCGCATGGATTGGCGCAACCATGAAACGCCTTTTTCGGCATCGCGCGGCACGCCTTCGCCTTGCATCAACGCGAGGCCGAGCAGGAACTGCGCGAGCGCGTCGCCGCCAGTCGCGCCGCGGATCATCCACGACGCGGCGACAGCGGGATCTTTCGGCACGCCGCGCCCGAGCATGGCGAGTTGCGCCGCATTGGCCGCGCCGTTCGCGGAGCCCGCTTCCGCTGCCTCCACGAAGTATTTGTACGCGGCGGTACTATCGACAGGTTGGCCCTCTCCGTTTGCGCTCATGGCACCTAGCAGATCGGCCGGCATTGCATCTCCGTCCGCGGCTGCCGATTCGAACCACAGGCGCGCAGCGAGATAGTCCTGTGGGACTGCGGTACCGTTTCGATAGAGGTTGTCGAGCATGCGCCGTGCGAGCAGCGAGCCGCCGTCGAGCGCCGCCGACTTGAGGATCACGACGCCTGTATCGGTCTTACGCTGACCGCCGTAGCCGTACGTCACCATCTGGCCGTACATCGCCCGCGCGGACATATTGCCTTGAACCGCCTCCTTCATGCACCGTGCGCGTTCGTCTTTCGGCTTGTCGAGCGGCGATACGCTCCAGAAGCGATTGTCGAGCATTAGCGCGCAAGGGGTTGTGAGGTTCTCGAACGCCAACGGTTTATCCACGGCTTGAAACTGGGTGCCTGAATGCAGCAAAGTGGCATCCGCGTGTAGCGGGACAGGCAATGCCATTGCCACGACGGGCAACCCTGCAAGCGCGGCTAGCAGCAACGTGCCGATTTCCCGACGTGCGCCCTCGCGAGTCATGTTCATGGCTGCTGAATCGTCACGTTCCTGATGACGACGTCGGTGTGCCCGTCTTCGTCGTCATACGATGTCCACCACGGGATGCCATAGTTCACGAGCACCGCGACGTTGACGCGCTCCGTATTGCCGCTTTTCTTCACGAATTTGCAGTGAAGCTTGACCACATTTCCATCGAGCGACTTGAACACCGTTGATGCGGGAACCGTCTTGCCGACCTCGCACGTTCTGGAGGTCTCGCCCTCCTCCGATGGTAGAGGAACAGGGAACTCGATGCTGCTCCCTTCGAGGAGCGGCTGACTCGCGACGTCGACGGCTGTGTCGTCCTTCAGCGTGCCGAGCGGCGTCAGTTCACCTCCAACATTCTGCGTCAGCAGATCCGCGACGCCGTAGCTCAAATAGAAGCCGGACCAGTCCTGCTTCGTGGAATCCGCGCCCGGTGTGATCAGTTCGGCGATCACGCCGTTATTGCGGCGGTTGACGAACGTGTCCTTGAACGGCGACGGTTTGTCTGGCTTCGACTGATGCCTCCATTCCGCATCGATCACGAGACGTGAGTACGGCAAAGGGTGGCTGCCGTTCTCCGGCAACTTCCGGCGAATCGAATCGGGCAAGCGCCGTTCGTCGAACATGTCGTCGAGGTAAGCGTATGGGTCAGCCAACACCGTCGCGCGTGCCGACATCTTGTTGCCGAAAGCCTGGAAAAGCGCGTACGTCGCACGTTGCCGCGATGCGGGCGGCAACGCATCGATCGCTTCGATACCGACGCGCATTATCTCGCAGATATTCGACGCACCCGCGCTCCATTGCCGCGGTAGTTTCGATTCGATTGTCGATTCGAGTTCCGCATCGGCGTCGAGCAGTTCCGCGATGGTGTATCGCTCATTGTTCGAGTCCGGCAGGCTGCGATCGACCACAATCTCAAAGAATTCCAGCAGGTCCTGGAAGCCGTGTGCGGATAGCGTTTTCGCCATCAGGAAGAAGTCGTTACTGCTTGTGCTGAACATTTTGCAGTCGCTCTTCGGCCCTTGTGCCAGATCCTTGAACAATTGCAGCACGCGCATGCGATCGTCGGGTGATAGCTGCCCGCCGAAGATCCCTCGTGTTTGCGAGAACTTGCTGAACTTGTTGCGGAATTCCTCGTCGGTCGCCACCCGCGTAAGCAGCTTTACTATCAACCGGCCCTTGTCTGAATCCGGATCGAATCCTGACTTTCCGACCAACTGGCGGATTCGCTCGTTGCTCAATGTCGCAGGATTGACTGTCGCGGTTGCCTGCGCTTCTGATGCCGGCGCGACAGGCTGCGTGCTTCGCATATCAAGCGCGTATGCGCTTGCTGCCGTGAAAAGCAGCGTCACTCCGTAAATGCAAAACTTGAACTTCATCTTCTTTGAATATTTGTCACGTATTTCAGAACCGGTGCCAAAGACGACCAAAGGCGGTGCTGCACGCAAAAAGAACGGACACAGCAGGCAGAAGAAGTTTGCGAATGCTCATATTTTTTGATCGCCGCACATCAGCATTTGTGGGTTAGTGTGACTCAAAGAAACGCCTCCCTCATGTGCTTCCTCGTCAGCCTTGCTTATGAGCGTTGGTTTGCGAACTTTGCGCAGCCGCCGAGGCCGGGCTTGCCGGCACGGCCTGCTTTGGAGCGTCGTGCTTGACGGGCTGCGAATCGGCGCCCACCAGCACCAGTTCGTTACCGTTGACCTCGATCTTTACCGGGTCCGTTTTCTTCCACTGCTTCTTCGGAACAGCGAGCTTCCACACCCTGTCCTGCACCGGCTCGCGAAAGAACGCAACCACACCCACGACCTGTGCGTCCGCATTCATTGGTTCGGCGAGGCTGGCGCTCGCACCTGGCCGCAACACGACGTCCTTCGTGGCCAGAAGATCCGTCTTGAGCAGGTTCAGATCATCCGACTGCAGCTGTGCATAATCGAGTTGTGCGAATGTTTTCGCATCCTTGAGCTGATAGAAACGGACGATTGTCGAAAGAGATTGCCCCTGGGCGTCCGGGTTGAGCGATGTACGGCCGGTCAGGTCCACGTTCATCGTCTTGACCTGGGTCGTGAAAGCCCACTTCGCGGCGTCCACCGTTCCGTCGCCGACTGCCTGCGCAACACCGCAGCCAGCCATGGCCATCGCCGACAATATCGCGATCGCGAGACCTGCGCGCTGTGCTGCGTGTCGTGCCGCGTGCTTCATTTTTTTGTTCATTTCGAGGATGCCCCCGTTCGTTTTGCTGTTCTTCATGCGTGCGCCTCGCCCGCCCCGTCCCAGCGGCCGAGCTGCACGCGTGTCATGCGCGCTGGCGCCCCAGTTATCGGCCGGGCCGGCGCTTCGAGTTGCGCCGTAAAACCCAGATTCGCCTGACGCGGCTGCAGCATGGGCCTGGGCATCAGGTCGGCGCGCACGTGCATCTCGAGATCCGCTTCGCTTTCGTAGCCCAGATAGAACCGCAGCAGCGCCATGATTTCACGATGGGCGCGCTGCCCCGGCACGAGCGCCAGTACGGTCCCGCGCGAGGCGGGGGTGATGACGACCTTCACCGTGTTGCCACGGTCGTAGAAGCCACGGCCGAGCAGGCACTGTTCGCCGAGCGCGGCAGGTTCAGGGTCGTTGATTTCGCGCCATACGGGGTAAAACTCCTCGACCGTGATCGAGGCGTCTGGCACGGCATGTCGTAGCACACCGGCCAGCCCTTCTGCCGTGCGCGTTTTCTGCATGGCAAGTCCGAGCATCGACAGCAGCCGCCGCTTGTCGGCCACTTCCGAGAGTTGCTGTCGCGCTGTCAACGACTCGTGCTCGTCCGTAGGTGCGGACAACCTGGGCACGGACGTGGCGATGCGCTTCGAGGTACTAAACCCGAAACCGGCGAAGCTGAGCAGATAGCGGGACACCGGGTCGGTGCCATCCCGTCTGAAGCCTATCGGATACCGGTACTTGCGCGCGACGCGATAGTACTGCGTGATGATGCGGTGATGGAACAGGTCGAGGAACGCTGAAAGACGCTCGGCCCCGTCGCGGTTCTGTGCCACCCCATCGACGAAGTACGCGGGCATGCGCGCATCAACGCCGTAGAGCCCGAGGAACGTCGTCATCACCGACGGCGGCGCTGCCGGGTTGTCGGCGTCATACCGGACCGCGTCGATCTCGCGTCCGGGAAAGCCCAGTTGCGCGCGGGAGCGAAACCGGATGGAGTCCGTCGCCGGCGTGTCCGTTGTTCCGAGCGGTGGCGCATCGGGCGCGGCCAGCTCCAGCAGTTCGCAGAAGCGGATGAAATTCATCCTCGGCGCGTCGAGGAGAATGGCCGGCAACAGCAACGGCGTACCGGCCGATTGCGGCGGCGTGCGTGCGTTCAAAACGGTGCCCCTTCGCCCTTCGTTTCAGGCCATTCGATGCGGCGTCCGGTGGGCTGGGCAACGATCACGAGCTTCGTGTAGAGGTTCAGCGTCGCGTAAAGGCCCAGGAACCGGTTGAGCATGCTGCCAAAGAGCTCGAGATCCCCTTCGCCTGCAAACCGACCGCTGTCCAGCGTCACGGTGATCTCCACGCCACGCATGAGCCCGCCCTTGACCAGCTTCGTGAGCGGCCTGTGGCGTACATCGGTGATCGCGTTGATGCGCCGGGCGTTGAGTTCACCGTCGGTCCAGTCATAGATCGCGAGTGAGCCACGCAGGATCTCCGCATCGAGCAGCGACAGGTAGTTGGGCGCAAGGTGCGACAGGATGCGCCACTGGTAGCGCTCCCCGGTAGGCGGATAGACCGGCAGCGTGGGCGCCGTGAGGTTGCGGACCGCACCGATGTTGGTGAAGCCTCCACGCTTGCGCGCGATGCCCGCTTCGCGCAATGCCTTGCGCGGCAGCATGCCGTTGGTGCCGGTCACCGACAGCGACAGTGTCTCGGTGGGCAGCGTGTTCGCCTGATCCCAGGCGTGGCCGCCGAGGATGAGCCAGGTGTCGAAACGGCCGGACGGGCCCCGCCGCACGCGGGTGTGGTAGTACCGTTCGGGCATGTCGTGGCGCAGCATGCCGCCACGATGCCTGAATGCAGCGAAAGGCACATATTCGTAGCGCCGGCCGCGTTCGAAATACTCCACCGCGTCGACCGAATAGATATCGACCGGCGAGCCGTGCTCCGCTCGCGCGCGCACCCGGTATTCGGTCTCGTGCTGCGTGACCGTGACGGGATCGGCACCCACCGGGAACAGGTTAATGACGGGCGTGCAGTAGAGCCGCACGTTTTCCGCGGAGAAGCGCATGTCGTCCGGGTACGTACGCTCGAGCACGACCTCGACATCGAGCGATGTCGCCGATGCTGGAATCGCCTGCAGGTCGAGCCCGAGCAGGTCGACAAACATGAACTTCTCGGGGAAGGTGAAGTACTCGAGCAGGAGCTGGTAGCCGCCGAACGCGTTATCGGCCTTGGGCCAGAGGCGTTCTTCGGCCGCGAAGCCCACGGGCGCGAGGCGCAGGCCTGGCATCGCCGTCGGGGCGCCGGGCCGGTCCTCGGGCCATCCTGGCACCCGCACCTGCATCGCAACCGGTTTTGCCGTGAGCGCGGCATAGAGCGCGAGGGCAACGGGCCGGTCTGCATTCAGGTACATGCGCAGACGCGGTACCTGCAACCGTTCGCGCTCGGTCTGGGTCTGCAGGGCCAGACGCAGACAGATCACGGAGCGTCCATCCTCGCGGGCGTAGACGCCGGCTTCGGAGAGAGCCAGCGGATACAGGTCAACGGCCTGCGTGGTGCGGTACACGCACTCGACCACGGTGTCGCCGTCACTGATGCGGTCCGAGGTCGCCTCCAGACCAGCCTCAAGCGTCTCGTGCTTCTGCAGCGCGCCCTTCTCCGGGATGAGCTCGAGAATGGAGAGCGACGGGATCATGCGCAGGTAGTGCGGCCACAGCATGCTCACGAGCCCTTCGGTCAGCTCCGGCAGTTCGTCGTCGAGCTTGTGGCGCAGGCGCCCCATCAGGAACGCAAAGCCTTCGAAGAGCCGCTCGACATGCGGATCGCGTTCCCCCACGCGGTCCATGTCCAGCTCGCGCGCGCGATCAGGGAATGCCTGCGCGAATTCCTTGCCGCCTTCACGTAGGTAGCGCATCTCCGCCTCGAAGTAGCGCAGGATCTCGTTATCGCGGGTGGGCTCAGTCATGATGGGAGTGATCTGTCTGGGAATGTGCCGGGCCGGCGTGCCTGCTTGCGTGGAACGTCATTGCGGCAGGCTCCCTTGCGGGATCGGCACGGCAGCGTGCTTCGCAGCTGCCAGTGCAGCCTTCGGCAGCGGTGGCGGGCCAGCAGACACGGCCTGCCTTGCCGTGGGCGCGGCACGATCGATAAAGATGCGTGAGGGCAAGGTAAAGCCCCTCAGTGCCAGCAGCTCGAGCGGCCCCTTGCCGACATCCGTGCGGATCAGGTAGCGCAGCGGATGCGTCATGCCCGATGGTGCGGCAACGAGCGGCTCCTGCGCGGTCAGCGTCGCGGAATCTGCGCTCGCATCGGTCTTTGTCAACGCTGGCTTCGGATCAGTACTTTCCGGTTTCGCCTGCCACGTCAGCTGATATGTCGCGCTGTCCACCGGTTCAACCTTCGCCCGTTCGAGCATACGCACCAGCGCCCAGCGGCCGCTGAATTCAAAGTTCTTGTTCGTGCCGGCCGTATCGGTCTGCCATTCGAGCCGGGTCCCGGCGCTCTGCGGATCATTGGATGGCCACATCATCGTGTGCCACGACTGAACCTGGTTGTAGTAATGCAGCGTTTGGCCGTCGAGCGCGAACAGCGTATCGGTCACGCCGGGCGTGGGTACCGGCTGAAGGGCGAACGTGTACTGGGGCTCGCCCTGCGCGAGCAGGTGACCGGCGATCTGCTGCAGCGTATTGACAGCTTTCAGGAACTCGGGATCGAACGCGCGCGTCGTGCTGCCCGCGCCCGTTCCGCCCGACGCTGCGACCCACTGGTCGCCTTGCAACTGGAGAGCCCCAGCAAGCTGGGTGGAAAGGAAGGTGTCGATGAGACCACCCTGTGGGCGCACAAAGCGGGCGAGCTCAGGCAGCGAAGCATCGTTGGCTGTACTCGCAAACGGATAGCGTCCGGCGAACGAGTGATTCCACGCGGCGACGACCGTCTGGCGCCAGGCGTCGTTCAGGCTCGCCTCCGCGGGTCTGAGCACGGTTTGCGTGGCCTGCTCGATGGGCTGCACGAACAGTGCGCCGCCCATGCCCGCCCACTGCTCACCAAGACTCGCTGAGACGAGCTGCGCATACGACAGCGTATCGGAGAGTTCCGAACCCTTGCCCTGGAAGAGCGACTGTGCAACCTGACGCGCCTGATCGTCCGGATCGGCGCTGTCGCTGATCTGCTGCAGCTTCAGGCGCAGCGTCGTCACACGCTCCGTGAAGCGCTCCATGCTCAGGTCGCTGCCTGCAGCGGGTGCAGCATTGCTGTTGCCTGCCTGACCGACCAGCTTGAGCACAGGGCCGAAAGAGGCATCGAGCGGTCCGGCCGGCGTCGCCTGCGCGTTCTGCGGCGCGTCGTCCTTCCTGCCGAACACGTTTTGTGCCCTGGTGACCAGCGCATCGGAAATCGAAGCCTGCTGCACACCTGCCCCGCCCTGCCAGGCCAGTGACTTCATCAGCGCGATGAGCGGCGACTGCCGTGTATCGGCAATAAGTTTCAGTTGTCCGACGGCCGCAGGCAGCGTGGGCGCTGCGGCACACCGGATGCTCTTCATGAAATCCTGCCAGTGCTCGGCATAGTCGTCGAAGTAGTGTTTGCGCAGGGCCGCGCGCAACGCCTCCGGAGTTTGCCCATCCGACGCTGCGCTGCCCGTATTGCCGAGCACCCAGTTGGCCGTGACGCCGTTCTGCTTCGCCGCTTCATCGATCGCGGCCTCGATGGAACCCTCCCAGGCCTGACGCGTAAAGACGCCCGGCACGGTCACAGTGGTCGAGAAGAGACCGCGCGTATCCGTGCCCGCAGTGAGTGACGCAAGTGTCTGGTCGGGATACTTGTGACCCACCGAATCGAGGACGCCCTGATAGATCGTGTCTTCGGAGTTCTTCACGCCGATGATCGCAAGCAGCGTCTGGCGAGCCTTGCCGACCAGATCTTCGCGTGGGTGGATACGCCAGTCCGGATGCGCAGGAAAATGCTGCGCCCAGAAGCCCATCAACTGCGTCGACAGGTCGAGTTTTTCGCCGGGACGCAGTCCGGTGTCCAGGTTCCAGTGGTGCTCGAGTTGCGGCGCCATGAAGGCGGAATCAGCACGTTGCGGGTCCGCCATCATGAGGTAGGTCTTGAGTGCCTGCTGGCCATCCTGCGCCAACTGGCTGCTCTGGTTGTCGACCTGGGCCGTTTGCATCTGGCCGAGGTCAACGAGCTGGCCCTCGATATCCTGCTGTACTGGTGCGGTGAGCAACGGGCGGGCAGCGCGCGCATAGGGTGTCCACAGTGCGTTGAGCACCGCCTCGTCATGATTCAGCCCGAAGCGGGTAAGCAGCGGCGTGTGCTCCTCGACACGCGCCTCGTGCAGGCCGATGCGCTGCTGGAGCCCGAGCAGCGCACGCAGGCGGGTCGGGGTGTCGCCAGCGCGCTTGAGCGTCTGCAGGGATTCATTCGTCAGCATCACCTCGTGCGCGTTGTTCATGCCCGAGACGAGCATGCCGACGCTCCACAGGCCGATGAGAGCCAGCGCAACCATCGAGATGACTGCAACAGGATGGGAGAACGAGCGACGGCCCGGCGTGCGTTTTGTGGCATCAGCAAGATAGCGCCACAGCGGCAGACGGGCGCTATCTGAGCCAGTCGACGATACGCCGCCGGTCGACAGCGGCGCAAAAAACGCACCCGCGACCAGCAACGGTCGGCGTTGCCAGTCGGAGAGGCTTGAGATCCAGCTTGCGAGCGGCGCGCTGCGGGTATCGAGCCGCTTCGACAGTTCCAAGGCGTAGGCGTCATCAGCGTTATCCGCGAGTTGATAGACACTCCGGTCCGCGAGCCGGTCGCGCAGTTCGAGCAGCGCGGTTTGAATAACCGATGCATTGAGCGGACGGTTGAACTCGCACCCTGTCACCGGCGTTCCCGTCCGGTGAACGGAGTCAGCACCTGCGACATCGAGTACATAAACGGGCGCCGACCAGCGCAGGATCTCGGTGATGCGCGCGAGACGGATACCCCATGGGTTTTTCTCGTCAACATCGTCGGGCAGCAACATCCTGTCATCAAGCACGAGCGCGATGGCATCAAGCGGACGGCTCCATCGCAGCCTGCGGATCTGGCGCAGCCACAGCTCATCCGGACGACTGCCTGCGCCCTGGCCTCCCCACAGTAGGACGGCGTCGTCTGTCACTCGCGAGCCCTTCGTAGCCAGTTCCGGCATCAGGGCCGTGACGGTCTCGGCGTCGCCCGCAACCAGTACCCACGGCCGGCTATAGGCCCAACGAAGCCGTCGCCTCTGCTTCAGGTTGAACTTCAGTTCCTTTGCCCATTCGACAACCTGTTCTGCCCGGCTTTTCTGGGCATCTGCCGCAGGATTGGTTTTGCCGGACGGCTCGAGTCCCTGATTCTTCGACTTCTGCTGGATGGCGATCTGTTTCTGCCCGCGCCGTGGAAGAGCGAGCGCGAGCCCACCAACAATCAGTACCGTTGCGACGAGAAGACCCGGCCAGTTCCTGATCATCCACGCGACGGGATCCTTCAGATCGATGGGATGTACGTGCAAAACCGCGCCGACTGCAAAGAGCGCGCCGGCCATCATCCACCGGCCCCAGATACGCTTTTTTCCGTTTATCAAATTTTCGTTTATCAAAGCGTTATTTCCTTTTGCGGCACCGGCGAGATCGAACACAGATACAGGGATTGCGATTTGGGCTCGCGCCAGGCAACCAGCTGCGGCCCGGCACCGCACATTGCTTCCATCGCAATCGCGAGCGCAATCCAGCCGCTGGCCGGCCCGGACTTACCCAGAGGAGTGTCGAGCAGGCGTTCGGTCGGCATATCCGCCGGATCTGCCGCAAGTGCCGAGCGGATCTCGGTTGATTCGTCTTCGTCACAGCCAGTGCTCCACACCTGCCTGATTCGATCTGGCGACATCTGTATCTGCTCGATCTGGGAAAGCGCAGTTTCCAGCGTGTCGCCTGCGCTAATCATGGGACGCAAGATCGAGCCAGCCTTCGGTGTATCCGGCTCGGTAAGGAATGCTGCAGCACCTTCGCTAAACTCATGCTCGTTCTCTTTGTCCACCCAAAACTGTACGGCGATCACGAGTCGAGTAGCCGGATCGACTGTGTCCACCAGTTGGGTAATCCATTGCGCGCCATCAGTTGCTGATTGCACATCGACACGGAATTTCACGCCTGGAGCAAAGCCACCCAGAACACGCATCGCGCACTCCCTCCATGCTCTCGTCTGTCCGAGCGATGCGTCATCTAGCATCAGTGTGACGATGACCTCCTTCCGGTTGCGCAAGGCATGGGCGAACCGCCCAGCGACGAGGCGCAATAGCCTTGTACGGCGGAACGCTGCTGAGCGGTTTGTTGTCCAACGAAATGCGACGCTCCGTTCCTTGTGCGAAGGAAGGTCGATCTCTAATTCAGCGAATTTTGCGATCTCGCTGGTAGCCGCCGGGAACGCCGCAGCATCGATGACGTGCAAATGGCGGCGGCTCCATTCACGCCACATTCCGCGAAGTCGGTCCTGCTCTCTTTCGGCTTCTTCCGCATCCGTTTGTTCGTCTTCCCAATCGTTTAACCTTATGCCGAATACCAGGGCGCAGGCAACGAGGGGAGCGCCAATTAGCACGCTCCAGAACTGGTACGTGTTGGTCGACTTCCCGTGCGGCCACAGCAGCAACACGGCCGCCACCGCGCCCGATGCAATGGCAGCGAGCGTCGGTAGCCACGCGCGCAAGGAGATCGGCTTTGGGTACTCGATCTTGGTGAAAACCGGGATGGGCCAGGACATCGGGAGTATTGGTTACTTGATTTATTGCACGTAAAAACCGCTCCGCTTCGTTTTCGGCGGATGAAATGAGCTACTCGAGATCGTCACGATTTCACCTGTCCCCGACCTTTTTAACGAAAAAAGCCAATTTTGAGGTTTGTAGAATTCCTCACCGTACCTGCTTTTCACAATCCCATCTGTGCGGCCGACAGGCAAACCAGTTCCGTACTTGCCTCCGTGACCGGACTCGTCCTCAAGTCGAATTAAGTCCATCCTATCGATTCACTATTTTTCGAGAAGGGTTTTCGAATAACCAGCCCGCTGTTTGGTGATCGTGACAACACAGTCTTTCGTAATCAAACTAGATCCAGCCCCTTGAGATTACGAGGCCTCAGCGGCAATATAGTCATTACATTGCCGCCCCCTGTAATTAAGTCAAGCCTTTTACGCTTGCTCAAATTCATTTTTATATTGCGTAGACGAGTATATTTTCTGATAATAATATTAAGATCTTTCTTTGATTATTCCAGAGTGTGATCAACGCAAGATAAATCATCATAAACATTCTCACCACGAATGCACGCATCAACAAATGAACTCAGGGGTACAGCAAAAGCACCAAAGACACGATTTTTTCATAACGCCCGCAACGGATTAGTTATTACATGACTATGGAAGCTGTATGACACAAGGATCCGGCCTCGAAGACATCAGTCTTTGCGTTGTTCCGTGCACATGAACCGCGCGGCGCGCTCCGTACCTATACCCAGTAATGCTTGCTTGATGGATGAATCTTCAACCCATGCTCTTGTTGGGGCCGAAGCCTCGCCTAACAGGTTGCTGAAATCCCTTTCGCGAGAAGCGTATAAAAAATTACAAACCTCATAGGAAGTCCTATAAGCCGTTCGCGCGATTTGGGTAAGGGGTGGGAGCACCCCTGAAAACTGTTTCATAGCGCCCCGCAAACGGTATTTCAGCAACCTGCTAATGCATGTATTCGGTTTGAGATCCCGTAAATTTTTCACCATCAAAGTCAAAGCAGAAACGCCCGTTAATTGTAGCGTGGTAAGCAAGAATGGAGCCATCGATACACACTTCGCTGCTCTTCAGGGAAAATTTCAGTTTCGGTTTTTTTACCATGCGCGCGTTTTTCATATTGACTTCTCCTGTGTAGTAATCAAGCGGCAAAGGGTAGACAATTCCCGTCAACGTATCGATAGCAACCAAACTGTTCCCGTAATATTCAGATGGCTTCCACTCCTGAATTTTCAAAAGTATATAGTGACCATTAAAATTGGCCGTACTTTGGTTGATTGCTTTTTTTATCTCTGAGACATGCCTTTCGTCACAAAAGTCAATGGGAGAGTACTGAAAAGAGCACTCGTCATGGGCGTAAGCAATTTCCACGCGATCAAATCGATGATTGGAGATTGTTGCAAGTTCATTTGCATGGGACGATAGTATACCCGCCGAAAGTGAAAAAGAAAGGACGAGTGCGAGAAAAATGCGATTCATGGGCGTGTCAACGTGATTGAGAAATTTTGACAAGGATGTCCTTGAGCTTGTTAGTAGATTTCATATTCGCGCTATTAGCCGCACTTTGGTAAAAGGAAAGTGTCCCATCAGAAATTGTTCCGTTTTTGATGGATCGACTTGCGGGGGTAGCAATAGATGCCCATTCCATGGAGGCAGCATATTGCGCGTCGACTATAGTGCCAACCCCCTGCTTGATAAATTTAGCAAGAACGCCATGACCAGCATGATAGATGAGGAAGTCACTAAACATTCTCTCCTGCATATCTTCGTCATACTTTTCTTCGCCAGTCAAACCCAATTTGTTTTTTCCATCACGAAGCGTCGGAATGATGGTCTGGTACTTGCCCGTTGTATAGAATCGCGCAGGATCAAGATAAGAAAGATGCTCGGTCGCCAGAATTTCGTTGATTGTCTTTCCCGTAACCGTTCCCTTCGGCCTTGTAATGTATGAATGGCCCACTGAACCATGGGGACCATTCGTTCCAGTATTGTAGGATTCGTATCCTCCCTCCCCAGCGGAGATGATATCTCCAATTTCTCGAATCAATTTATCCAGACTACTCCAAGATTTGGAGAAATTCCCCACCAGTCCCATTGGGTGAATATGCCAAACATCGGCATTGGCTGGAAAACCCTTCACGGACTTCACCTGGTCCCACCATTGGAGCTTCCTGATCCGCTCCATCTCGGTTTTCCAGATGGGCTTTCCGGCATCACCCATGATCGGCAGAAATTTTTCCCACTTGACCATTTGTCCACCCCATTCGCTCTCGTAGCGAAAGATCAGGTGGGAGACAGCTTCGGCCAGCCACGGCACGGTTAACGCCTTCTTCAGATCGGCCGGAACAACGTTCCCCTTGCCGCTACCCTGACGCTTTGCGGCTTTCTCCAGTTTCGCGATAAATTCCCCAGCGTTCACCCTCGCGGCAACGATACTGAATTCCTGTGCCTCGCCGTCGAGCAACTGGCCCACTTCGTATCGACCGCGCCGGTACATGTCGAGCAACGGGGTGTCGGTTGTATCAACTGTATCGAAACCGGGCCAGGACCACGGACTTTGCCACTCGGTATTCGGGTGACCCGTCTCGCATACCCACCCATCAATCGTTTTGCCGTCGCTGTCGCCCGCTGTGATCGCCCACCATTGTGTGCCTTGATCATCCGTCGCCTTGTCGGCATCCGGGAACTGATCTAGCTGGGCTCGCGAAAAGACCTGCTGGTAACCAACCGCCGGTCCTTGCGCGTCACCGACCTGCAACGGAAAGTTCGTCCAGGTTTGAATGGCCGCACTATAAGCCTTGCCAGCATCCTTGCGAGCTACCCACAGCGGATTGCCTACTGGAGTTCCTGCAGCTTGACTGTGGTGACCATGCCCACTTCCATGGCTGTGTGCGCTGCTGTGCGAACTGCTCTGGGCCGGGTATTGGGTCGGCTGGACCTTGGCCCAGTAGCCTTTGCCTGGATCGCCATTCTTGCCCTTCGCAAGCACTAACGTGAGACCCGGAGCTGGCGCGCTGCCTTGGGAGTCCGATGGATTGACGAGCTTTGCCCCTTGCTGAACGACCAGCAGCGTCTTGCCGCCCGGATTTTGTTCACTCAGTTTGTTTGCGCGATCCCTGCTCTTGCTGATGAAATCATTGATCTGCGCGCCAGTGAATACCTCGACATGAAGTATCGGCCGAGTCGGTTTGGGGGGCATTTTTTGCGCCTGGGACGAGTTCGTATACTCCCCCAGGTAACCGACCACGTCGCCCGCATTGACCTTGAATGGCTTGTCGAGCACAACCACGGCATCAAGCGGTTTGGGGTCAACGACCGTATCAAGCTCGTCGAGATTTACCCAGCCTGTTGCGGCGCGCGCGTCAGGCGTTCCACCCGCGACAGCTGCGACTGGCGTGCCCTTGATAATGCCTGCAATCTGCACCCAACCGGATGTCGCGTTACCGACCACGTTGAGCTCGCTTCCACGCGGCAGCAAACCGATAACCGACCCGTTCAGCCGGTCGAGAATTCGGGCGCCTTGTGCGCTCTCAGGCACGTCTCCACTATTTGCTGCATCTGCCGATGGAAGCACATAGCGAATCTTCGGATCGCTTTGCGGCGTGAGCAAGCCAAGGCTCTCCACCGAAGGTCCTGGGGCGATACTCTCTAGCGGCGAGTCATCGCCGAGCATTGATGTATTTGCCCCAGCCGAATCGAGGTCGAACCGGAATGGCGTATTGAGCCTGGGCGGTTGTGCCTGGCGATCACTGGCCTTGCTACACACGCGGAAATGCTTGTCGCCTTGCCAGAAAGGCAGGGGATGAATCGACGGCACCGACTGGCTGTTGCCGTCGCCCTGCGCTGCCTTATAGCCGGCCCAGTCGAGCTGATGCATATACAGGCTGTAAAACTCCAGCACTTCGTCAGCGGGCGGTTGATACGCCTGCGGTGTGCTGGTACCTGCGGCAGACGCACGAGATGCTGGCGCAGCCGGCGTCGCCGACCCACCGGAGGCCGGTGTTGCCGACGTCTTTGACTTGTCTGGCGCAGGCGGCAGCACAAGCTTGTGGCGGACCAGCACGAACGACGTTGAGTACAGCGCGTAGAGCGGAGGGGTCGTCGGATAGGTCAGTTCCGGATAGGCGGAGTCCAGCCGATAAGCCACGACATCACCGTCGGCAATGACCTTGACACCGTCTCCCTGTTTCAGATCCCCGCCGGTTCCCATGTCGAAGTGGATACCGCCGTGAAACATTCCGTTTGCGCCGAGCGGGTAGAAGCCACCATCAGCACCGGCTAACGCATGGAGCCAGGTTTGGGGATCGGCCGCGTTGCCGCTCTTCGGCGCAAACGGGAAACTCCAGTTCAGGGGGTGCCACTGCGGCGGCGCAGGTGTTGCCGGAGTTGCCGGCGGAGCAGGATGATGGGGATGACCGTGGTTAGCCATTGATCTTGTCCGTCCCTGTCAGTTGGAGTAGTGGTCCGCGCGATTCTCGGGAATCGTGCCGGCAGCATGAGGCAGCGCTGGATTGTCGCTCATCGACGCCGCGCCCTTCTTCTGGATCGTGATAACTTTGAGAAACAGATCTGCTGGACCGGCAAGCGTGATGTTGCCGTCCTTGAGTTGGATAAATGCGCCACCGCATTCGAGCACAAGTTCGGTTTTCGCGCTGATGCGCACCGTGCCGTTGACGCTCGACATCGAAACGTCCTTGTCGGCGAACAGCGACATCGCATCGCTCTGGGCCTGAATGTCGATTGGCCCTTTCGCTGCGAAAATCTTGACGCCGAGTTTTTGTACAAATAGTGAGATCTTCTCGCCGGCGGTGACGGTGAAGCGTTTCAGCACGCTGAAATCGGCGTTCTTTCCGGCCACGGCATTGATATTGTCCTGCGCTGCAAACTGGACACCCTGGCCAGCAATCAGCCCGGCGGAGGCCGGCGTGCTCAAGAGCAACCCGGGCTTTTTCAGGCCGTCGAGATCGTCCTTAACCTGTTGCTGCGCATCGGTATCGGCGGGCTCCGCCTTCGCGCTGGTCGCCGAAGCAGCGAGGGCCTTTGCAGTGGCCAACGCGCTTTCGAGCTGTGCGATGGTCTCCTGCATGTCAAGCTGCTTGCCGGTCGCGGCCGGACGATCATACGCCGTCAGATGCAGGCCCTTGCCTGCGCGATTGACGCCGTAGCCCGATGTCCGAAGCTCATAGCCCTCCCCTCTGTACTCCAGCTTCTGGTTCACCAGATAGCCGAGGTTCAGCTGTGACTTGCCGGAGTGCTCTGTGCTGAGCTTGATACCTTCCTGTCCCGCCCAGTCCTCCATCCGCAGCTTGTTGTTCTTCTGCGTACGGATTACATTGCGCGAAAGCCAGCGACGGTCGTTCGTGATGAGATCGCGGGCCTGGCTGTGGTGATGGAAAGCCGTGATTTCAGGCTTGTCCGGATCCCCGTCCCGGAAGGAGATCACTGCTTCATCATTATCCAGTGCGACGAAATGCATGCCGGTCTGTAACTTGCCGGCGAACGGTTTTGCCAGGCGCAGTGGCACACTTTCACCACCCTTCGGCCAGTCAGCAAAATCCACGTCAAAGCGAACGACATAGTAGCCGACGGAATTTAGGTAGCCGTAGGTGTATTTATCCGGACTGCAAATTCGCGCGCTGAGTGTGCCCGCGATTTTGGGCCAGGTTTCCGGTCTGATTTCGAGACGGAAGCGTCTGTCGGCAGGAATCGCCTTGTAACTGTTACTGTAAGCCTTGTCGCGCGCGCCGCTGTGCACGATTTCGATGATCACCTGCCCCTTCGGCGCGTCCGGCAGCACGATATCTGTTTGGAGTACGCGCGCGCATTGGAGCTCCAGCACATTGCTCTCGCCCTCGTACTCCACCTGTCGGGCGATCGCCGCTTCGTGGCGCAGCTGAGCTTCCCACTTTGCGCCTTGCTGATCGAGGTGATTCGTCCCATAGACGTACGGCTGGCCATACGTGGTGGGGTCCTGCGGGGCAACATTCGCCTCGTCCTTGAATCGCTCCCAGGCGCTTTCCGGGTTGTAATCCGCGACCACGAATGACGCCGGCACCGTCACGGTGTGGGTCTTGAGTGAAGTGATCGCTTCCACGCCGCCCGCCTCGAGACCGGCGGCTTCACGATCCGGCACGACCAGTTGGGGGTCGTACAGGTAGTGGTCAATGTCGTCGCAAAATACCACCATGTCGCCATATTCCGTCTCGACGATATAGCAGTAGATGCCCGCCTTCTGCATGAGCATCTGCGCGTAGGCCAGGTCATCGATGCGGTACTGGAAGCGAAACAGGTGCTTGGGGTACTGCTTCCTCAGGCGAAACGAAAACTGGTGCTTCCGCAGGCCGTGACGTCGCGCCAGTGCTGCAAGGATCTCGGGTGTGGTCTGGTGCTGGTAGATCTGGGTATTGACGGTCGCCGCAAGCCGTCCGAAATGCGACCTGATGACGATCTCGTATTTCGTGAAATCCCGGGTCGTCTGGATCGTCGAGAATTTCTCGATATACCCGGAGAATTTCTTCGGCAACGCACCGTCCGGCACGATCGTGAACGAGACGTCGCGGCTCAGATAATCGGCACGTGAAAGCTGCTTCGGATGAGTGAGCACAATACGAACTTCAATCGGCTCGCCCATCTTTTCGATCGCATCGAACGATACGACCGAGAGTTGCGCCGCGCTGTCGGTGCCCGGCACATCCAGAAAATACGCCTGTCGCCCCGGTATGGCGGCCAAGTTAGACAAAAACTTTCTCGAATCGTCATACAGGCTTGCCATCTTTTCTCGATTCCTCACCTGATCATTGCGTCACAACGTTATACGCAGCGAATATGATTGCGCGCGCAACAGATGCACGGGAGAAAGAGAGTACGCTCCTTTAACTTCCGGGTGAATAGTCTGATTGATTACTAAAGCGCATTTGTTGTTTTCAATCGGTTATTGACGATCTTTAACTTTTCTCTCTTTTTCGAGATTGAATTACGTGTTAAATGTGATCGGCTTTATCGAAGGCGGACAGATCAAGACAAGAACCGAACAATGAGCGCAAGCTTCCAGAACAGCACGCAGCAAACCCCGATGACAGTCGCGTCCGGCACGCCTGCGCAAATGCAGGATCACGCGCGTGCTGTACTGGTCCATCCGGTTGATTCGTTGCGCCTTGATCATGATCTCGCCACCATCGACCGGCTGCTTGGCCGTCAGACCGATTCCATCCTTCACCACCCTGCTTTCCAGACCCTCGAGTCGGCATGGCGAGGGCTGCAGTTCCTGGTTGACCGAACGGACTTCCGACGCAACGTACTCATCGAGATGCTCGACGTTTCGAAGGAGACCTTGCGACAGGACTTTGACGATGCGCCGGACCTGACCCAGTGCGGACTGTTCCAGCACACGTATGTCCAGGAGTACGACACGCCCGGTGCGTATCCTGTTGCGGCCATCATTGCGAATTACGAATTTGATGCCGGCGCCCCGGATATCGCGTTGCTGCGCAATCTCTCAAAGGTGGCGGCCGCAGCGCACATGCCTATCATCGGCGCGGATTCGCCCGCCTTCTTTGGCCGCAACGCCATGGAGGAAGTGTCGGGAATACGCGATCTGCCGGGATATTTCGAGCGCGCGGCTTATCTCAAATGGAAGGCGTTTCGTGACACGGATGATGCGCGTTACGTCGGACTCACATTGCCACGGTTTCTTGCGCGTCTGCCGTACGGACCGGATACGAATCCGGTACATGCCTTCAACTACACCGAGGATGTCCGCAGTGATGGTCGCGATGCGTTCCTTTGGACGAACGCCTCATTTGCCTTCGCCGTGAATCTCGTCAGGAGCTTCGTGCGCAACGGCTGGTGTCTCCAGATTCGAGGACCGCAGGCGGGTGGCGTGATCCGTGACCTGCCGGCGCACCTCTACGATCTGGACACGGGACGTCTGGGGAAGATCGCCACCGAAGCGCTGATTCCCGAAACCCGCGAACACGAGTTCGCCGAGCTCGGCCTTATCGCGCTTTCATACACAAGCAATCACGATTACGCGTGTTTCTATTCCGCGCATTCGACACAGAAGCCTGCTGATATTGAGGAACGGGATGCCGCAGCCAACAGCCGCATCAATGCACGCCTGCCATACATCTTCCTGGTTTCACGTCTTGCGCACTATCTGAAGCTAATCCAGCGTGAGAATATCGGCACCACCAAGGACCGACGTATCCTTGAACTTGAGCTGAACAACTGGATTCGCACGCTGGTCACGGTCATGACGACGCCGGGCGAAGACCTGCAGGCTGCCCATCCGTTACGCGATGCCCGGGTTGAAGTCGAAGAGATTGAAGACAATCCGGGCTTCTTTCGTATCAAGCTCTTCATCGTCCCGCATTTCCAGATTGAGGGCATGGACGTGAGTCTCGCGCTCATGTCCCAGATGCCTAGGGCAAAGCAATGAATGCCGCCCACTCTCCTTAACCTGAACCATCCGAAATGAAGATAACGAAACCCCTGTGGGCGCGCGGCATTTTCATGACGCCGCAGCACTTCCAGCAGCAGGCGCTCTGGGAGCAATACGCCAATGACCAGATCGCCCGCATGTCGAGTCCCGACGCCTGGGGGGTGATCGATGTCGCGCTGGATACGCAGGCCCTGTCGATCGACCGACTGCAACTTGCAAAGCTGACGGCACGCCTGCGCGACGGCACCTCCATCGACAGCGAAACGGCCGACTGGTTGCCTTCCGCGCGGAGTCTTTCCGATGTCCCGGCCAATGTCGAAGCGGTCACCGTGCTGGCTGGCGTGGTGCTCATTGATCCACAGGGCGGCAACTGTGTGGAACCTGGGGAAAAGCCGGCGCGCCCGCGCAGGTCGACCCGCGAATTCCTCCACGTCGTCGATATCAACGGAGAGGGCAAGGAAGAGATCAGTGTCGAACGGCAAGTGGTCACCCTGCTGTTTGATTTCGAGCAGGCGGATGACTACGTCACCTGCCCTGTTGCCCGCCTCGTACGCACACCGCAGGGCCGCTTTGCACTCGATGATTCGTTCGTGCCGCCGTGCCTGTTCCTGTCTGCCAGCACACGGCTCACGCAACGGATGCGACGTCTTTCCGAGATCCTGTCTGCCAAGAGCGCCAGTCTCGCCGTGCGGCGAAAGGAGCGCTCGGACCAGATCGCCGACTTCGCGGTGTCCGACGTGGCGCTCTTCTGGCTGATGAATACAGTAAACCATACGTGGCCGGAGCTGGCACGTCTCGCCCAGGCGCCCGACCAGCATCCTGAACGGCTCTACCTCGTGCTCGCAAAAATGGCGGGGGCACTTCTGACGTTCTCGACCACGGAGACGCTGCACGTGATTCCCGCGTACGACCATGGCGCACCGGAGCCTGTGTTCGCGGAGCTCGAGTCCCGGATCCGCATCCTGCTGGATGCCGTGATTCCGTCGCGGGTCGTGCCCATCGCGCTCGAGCGCCTGCGCCCCTCGATGTGGCTGGGCCACATCAAGGAAGAACGACTCACCGAAGACGTCGACTACTATCTGTCGGTGCGCGCCGCGATGCCCGCGCACGCCCTTCTCGAGCAGCTGCCCGCGCTGTGCAAGATGGGGGCACCGGATGAGGTTGAACAGGTGGTCAATTCAGCACTGGCCGGCATTACGCTGCGTCCAGTGTCGCGTTTGCCGGCCGCTATTCCTGTGCGCATCGAAAACCAGTACTTCGCCGTGGACAGTTCGGACCCGGCGTTCGCGCGCATGATCGCCGCGCGTGCATGCCAGATCTATCTACCGTCGTCGATTCCTGAAGCCGAACTCGAGCTTTATGCAGTGCTGCCGTCATGAAGCTCGCCATGACACAAACCGTTACGGACCTGCTGCCCGTCGCCATACGCGATACGGCGGACACCGTCGTCGCACTGCGGGAATTCCGCCCGACGTCGCCCAAAGACCTGCGCCAGCGGTGTGATGACCAGATTGCCCGCCTGCGCGAAGAACTGCAGCAGCGTGGCCAGCCGCGCGACGTGATCGATGATGCGCTCTACGCGCAATGTGCCCTGCTCGACGAGGCTGCGCTCAAGGGTCTGCGCGGCGAAGCGCGCGAGGCGTGGGAACGCGAGCCGCTGCAGGTGAGTACGTTCGGTCGCAACGATGCAGGCGAGGAGCTGCTGCGGCGAATTGGCCTGCGGCTACGTGAGGCGAAGCTCGTACTGCCGCTGCTCAGCATCTTCGCGGCGGTGCTCAGACTCGGATTCATGGGCCGTCTTGCCGGGAACGCCGCGACCGGGGATGGTGCCCGCGTAAAGCTCGTCAGCGAGATCGATGAACTCCTTACGCGGGCCGCGGGCGACAGAACGGGCGGAAACGCCGCGGGTGCGGCGAGACCTATCGTGGTGAATCCGTCCCGGGGGCGCCGCCGCCCCCTTTCGCCGCTCGTGTGGGTAATCATCGCATGCGTCGCGGCAGGGCTCGTCTGGTTTGCCATCGACCGGTGGTTGTTGTCATCGATTGCCGGCATGGCGCACTGAGGCACACATGCGGACGGGGCCAGGACTTTTCGAGCGGATCACGGGGCATTTTGCAGATGGGTCAACCGTGAAGGATTTCACGCCGGAGGATCGAACGTTTCTTTCGGTGCGGGACAACATCGAACGGATTCTCAACAGCCGGCGCGGTTCGCTGGCTCACCTGCCGGACTTCGGGCTCGATGATCTGTCGGAGATTTACCGGCATCTGCCCTCGTCGACGCACAAGCTGCGCAACGCCATCGAATCGACTCTGCTCAAATACGAGCCGCGCCTGAAGATGGTCGAAATCGAGGTGCAGACCCCGGAACCGGGCATCGTGGTCAGCTTCACGCTGAAGTGCCATTTGCACAAGGAAGGGCTCGTGCGTTTCGACACGGTATTCACACCGGACGGCAGGACACGCCTGAAGTTGCTGCAGGCGGCGCTCGACAGGTATTGATGCGGTACTGATCTTTTCCAACCCAGGCAGGGGAATGGCATGGCGACGATGCTGGCAGTCAAGGGCAACAGAACGACGACCGGAGGTGAGGTGCTGGATGCGGACGAGTCGTTCTCGGACGAGAACGGTGGGCTCGCGAAAGATGGCGGAATGGCGTCCTGCGGCCGCTGCGGGCACAACGGGCCCATGCTGGGTACGGCGAAGAACTGGGGGCTGACGGGATCGACGGCGGTGAAGGACAACGACATCGTGGCCTGCCAGTGCCCGCGCGGCGAAAATCGCGTGATCGCCCGCTCGGAGTACTACGATGACTAATCCTGTCAATCAGCAATTGAACGATCAAGACCCCGTCAGCGCCTGTCGCAGTATCAAGGCCGAATGGCGGTGTCGTGTGACAACAGCCTGTTGAACAGGCCGGACACTACCAGATACCATCATGCATTTTCGCAGCGCTTCTTTCGCTCTCGCATCCACACTTGTTTTTTCCTCTTCCTGCTCTCTCGCTGCACCATCCTTTCCCAAGGAGACTCTTGTGCTGCACGTCCAGGACGGTGGCGTGTACACCACTGACTGGACGGCTTATCCACTGCGCATGGAGCGACACCACATAGCAGGCCAGCCAAAGGGCAGCATGCTGCTGGCGTTACTCAAGGATGGAAAGGATGGCGGGTTTCAAGGTATTCTCCAGATCGATTGCGATCAGCCAGTCGAATCTGAAGTTACAACTGGCGATGATGGACTTCGACAATACACATTCGTTTCGCTCAAGGACATGATGAGAAACGATTCACTGCCCCGCAACGTAGTGAACAATATTTTCGCGATGTTCTGCACGGGAGCAAAGCTCACGCCGGCCGATCTCAACATGATTCGCGAGTAAAGGGTCAACAGGAAATCTGTGTAAACGAGTCGGGTCTGTTTGCCTGGCGTAGTTTCTGGCGACCCACACGGTTACACGAGGATAGGTACGTGGTTCCCACGCCTGCCCTGCTTGCGAGCAATCCGACGACTCTCATGCGCACATGCGGAACACCAGTTGCCACGCCAGACGCTGTTGACTGAGGCGTGCCACATGTGCCCTTTCCCGCACAGCCACTCGATCTTGCCGTGATCGCCCGCTCCGGGTTCTACGACGAATAATCCGGGCTTGGTTGTGACGCCAGTGCGCGATCGATGAGATCAGAGGGTTCGTCGTAAGCGGTCAATCAACGACGCCCATCAGAGTTGTTGAACTGGGCAATAGACTTACCGCACTTCGGCGGGCATATTCCACGGAAGAAGCGCGGCGTAGTCGTCGACGGTCTGCGCGAGCGGGAGGCCTCGTTTAGCGGAAGCGGCAGGGAGGGCAGCCGGATAAAGTCCGGCGTCTTGTGGGGATGGCGCAGTCGCTTCAGGGGCAATGCAGACATGCGCGTGTAGTTCCTGCGGCAATCGCGGCACCGGAACAGCGGGAGGGGCCGGCGTGGACCTGCCCGGTTCTGCAAGGTTGTTCGCCCGCTCGTGCACCGCGGACACGGAGGAACCGGTGTTTCATCACGGGAGCGCAGCTCTTCCCAGAGAGACATGACCCACGCGGTAAGTGCAATGTCCTCATCCGTTTCCAGATAATCGCGGGCAGGCTGCCGCTTGATGGTTTGCCTGACGTCAAATACCGGCCCGGCAGCGGTTGCCGGCACCTGTGCGGTTGCGCCTGCGCTCGAATCTTCAGCCGCCGTTTTTCGCCGACCGCGCTTCATGGCCAGCATGATCACGAAAGCCCCAGCGCACGCGCCGGGTCCAGTACGGTCATCTCGCCCTGAAGTTCAGCGATGCGACGCGACAGCGCCGGCTTGTCCGCGTCCTTGCGGCTGCTTGCGGCCTTGAGTGCGCGCGTGAGCTGGAGCTTGACCTCGAACACCAGCGCCGGATCCCAGCGCACAAGCGGCAACGATTTTGCGGCGCCATCGAGCTCGAGCAGCAGCGCCATGGACGCGTCTGGCTGTTCTGCGTGAGCCGCAAGACGCGCCATCACGAAGCGCTGCAGGAAACGATGGCGCTCGGTCTTCATCCCCGGCAGGCCTTCGAGCCACGCAAACGCCGCTTCGATGCCGTCGCGCGCCGTGATGTCCTTTGCCTGTGCCTCAATCTCCGGCCAGTCACCGGCTCCCCCTTCCTCGTTGCCAGCCGACACCGGCAGCGGTGCGACCGTCTCGCCGGCTTCGAGATCGCGCACAACGGCGTACCTGGCAATCCATTCGAGCGTCGTATCGTCCGCGAATGGTGTGCCGTCGCTGAACGACAGGCGATCGATACCGGGCAAACGTTCGAGGAAAAGCGCGAAATCCGCGCGCAGCAGCTCGCGCCAGGCGTTGTACGGCGCGCCGGCATGATCAAGCGCGACGTGCTGGAAGTACTGGAGGTCGAACCACAGGTGATTGACGCCTTCCATGAACGCACCTTCCACCCGCTCGAGCAGTTCGTGCCACTGCTTCTGCAGCACGAGCCGCTTCATCTGCGCGCGCAGCTCCGGCCGGGGTGCAACCAGCCGCGTATGCGAGGCCGCATCGGCCGGCGGCACTTCGTGCAGGGTATCCCAGCGAACGCAACGCACGAGCCGCACTGATGGCAGATAGCCCTGCTCCAGATCGCGCAGCCATGTAGCCATGACACGCGACTGCTCTAGCAGATCACGCGTGGACGTAATGGCGCCGGATGCGCCGCCGCTCATCATCGGTGATGACGGGATGGGCGACGTGTCTGGGGCCGCGCCGGCAGGCTCTTCCTTGCGCTCAAAGCGGGAAACCAGCGGCTGAAGATTCGGGCGCGCGGCGTCTGGCCAGGCTCCCGTTTGTGTGACGAGCACATCGAGTGCCGCAAGCGAGCGTTCAAGATCAGCGGACACAAGTTCGCCGCGGCTGTCCAGCAGCTCGAGCATGCGGGTTGTGACCAGCATTTCCAGCGCGCCCTTCTTCGCTTCAGAGCGTGCCGGGAGCACCGTCTCTCCGAACCGCTCCACGAGTGCGGCGGCCAGTTCCAGACCGTCGGCAAATCCGGCCGGTCCGTCCTGGCGCAGGCGGGCCCCGGCATAGTAGCCGGCCACCCTCAGATCCTTGCCGGTTTCCCTCAGCAACTGCTCGCACGAGCGCACGATCAGCGCGTCGTCGATACCGGACAGCTTGCTGGCCTCGTCCTTGAGGCCGAAGAACGCGTCTTCGTAGCCGGGATCGCGCCCGACACCATTCTCGCCGGGCAGTGGTTGCAGACAGTCGCTCCAGGTATCAAGACGCGAGCGCGTCAGCTCCCCAGCGTCACGCGACGGAAACAGCGCCATGAGCAGCCCAGGCATCTTCACGCGAACTCCCCCGTATGGAGAAAAAACAAAAACAAAAAACAACGCCGGGGCGTCAAGCTGCCCCGGCGCAGTTCACATGACCAGACGTCAAGTCAGCTCTTCGCCTTCGGCATCTGCGACACGAGCGAGAGGCCAATGTCCATCCCTTCGACCTGGAAGTGCGGGATCACGAAAAGCTTGATGCGAAAGAAACCGGGGTTGTCCTCGATGTCCTCTACCGTCACCTTCGCCTCGCGCAGCGGGTGCGACGCCTGCAGCTCATCGCCCGGATCCTTCATCTCCGTGACGAGACCCTTGATCCAGTTGTTCAGCTCCAGCTCGAGCACGCGTCGGTCCTTGGTGGTGCCGATGTTTTCCCGCTGGATCAGCTTCAGGTAATGCGCGATGCGCGAGAGCAGGAAAATATACGGCAGGCGCGCATTGATGCGGCTGTTGGCCGTCGCTTCCTTCGTCTCGTAGAGCGCGGGCTTCTGCGCCGAGTTCGCCGAGAAGAAACAGGCGAAGTCGTGGTTCTTGTAGAACGACAGCGGAATGAAGCCCAGGTTCGCGAACTCGAATTCACGCGTTTCCGGAATCAGCACTTCGGTCGGAATCTTCGCCTGAACACCGGTACCAAGATCGTACAGATGCAGCGGCAGGTCCTCGATCTTGCCACCCGCCTGCGGCCCCCGGATTTGAACACACCAGCCGTTATTCACGAAGCTGCGGCTCATGTTTGCCGCAAACGCGAACGAGGCGTTGACCCACAGGTACTTGTCGTGGTCCGGGCCCTTCACCGCTTCCTCGTAGCCGAACGCCCGCACCGGCACCGTATCCTTGCCGTACGGCAGGCGGCCCAGCACGCGCGGCATCGTGAGACCCACGTAACGGGCGTCGTCGGTGTCGCGGAAGCTCTTCCATTTGATGTACTCGGCACGGTCGAAGTAGTTGCCGATGTCCTGGATCGCGGCCACTTCTTCCATCGACTTCTTGCCGAAGAACGCCGCACCCACCGAACCGATAAACGGCATGTGGGCCGCGGCCGCCACCTTCGAGATGTTGCGCAGCAGTGCGATATCCATCGGCGAGTTTTCGAACTCGATATCGCTGATCATTGCGCTGATCGGCTGGCCGCCCGGCGTGTCGTATTCCTCAATATAAGTGAGGCGATACAGGCCGCTCTGGATCAGTTCCGGCGTATCCTCGAAGTCGCGCTGCAGCGCTTCCTTCGACACATCGAGCACTTCGATCCGGGCGTTGCGCCGGAAGTCCGTGCGCGAGACGAGCATCTTGAGACCGCGCCAGCGCCCTTCGAGCGCCTGGAATTCGGGCGAGTGCATCACCGCGTCGAGCTGACGGCTGATCTGGCGATCGAGCTGGCCGATATGGAAATCAAGCAGCGACTTGTCCAGGCGCTCGACCGGCTGGCTCGACTGCGCCACGAGCTCCAGGAACGCGCCCATGCCACGCGCGATGCGCTCATCGGCCGAGGCTTCGGAGAGCGTGTCGCTGTCGCGGAATGCTTCGATCGGACGGGCCTCAACAATGGGCTTGAGGTTGATCTTGCTGCACAGCGAGGCATACACGCTGTCTGGTGCGTCGAGGACAACGGTCTCGGTTGCGCCCTGATGCGATTCGTTCTGTTTCATTGGGATTCCTGTCTGCGTTTGAACTGCAACCTGGTTGCGAAAAGCAGTGAAGGCCAGCTTCGGCCGTCGACGCTCAGGCATGCCCTTCCGGTTGTGTGGCGGCCGTTGCCAGCTGACCGAGTTCGCCGCGCAGCTTGTCCGACAGACGCTTGTCCTTCAGGATCTTTTCGAACTCGCGACGGAAGGTCGCATTGTCGAGCAGGTTCGATTTCAGGTCGCGCAGCAGATTGCGTATAGCGAGCAGCGCCTGAAGCTCAGGGACCTGGCGGGCCACCTGCTCCGGCTCGAAGTCCTTCATCGAACGGAACGAGAGGTTGACCGGCAGTTCCGAGCCGTCCGCAGCCAGCGTGTTCTCTGCCGCAAACTTCAGCTCGGGTGCGTAGTCGGCCAGCACTGAATCGAAGTTGTTCTTGTCAATGTTGACTTTCTTTCGCTCGGCCAGTGGCGCCTGTTCGCGACCTGCGCTAAAGTCACCAGCAACGAGCAGCTTGAGCGGCAGTTCGATCTTCTTCTGCGCCCCGCCGGTATGCAGGTCTAATGTGATTGAAACGCGCGATTTCGGAATTTCTCTTTGAAAGCTGTCCATCAGTAGTCCTTAGAAATTACGTTATTCATCCCCGCAGGAACCAACCGCAGCGACAGGCAGATCTCCGTACACGTACTGCGGATGCATATCCAGACATCTCCCCAGGGTGTGGTTTTCATTCATGCGACCCTTTTTCCAGTTCATATTAAACAGGTTAACCGGCATTCCGTCAAAGCCTGTCCATCCTTGACCGAAAGGCAGAAGATCTTCAAATAATGTTAATTCATCTCGGGAATCAATTTCGGGTGATGTTTTTATCATCGTGGTCCCTTTCACACTCGAATACGGCCTTCATCCAATGCCTGCAGAATCCAGCAAAGTCTACTGGATTCGGCTTGCTGCAAGGCTCTTTCTTGATGGCCATCAAAATTTATCGCAATCACAATGCGCAGTGAATATCTCAAAATAAAGACGTCAGGAAATAACAATGATTTAAACCTTTATTCACAAGGATGCCTAAACATTCGCTATGGTAAGGAGATAAAGACCATATAGAATCTCAGCCGTACAGGTAACAGACATAGACCACACATTGCGGACCGATAGCCTCCCAGGCAGAAAGACCTCGCTCTCATGTAGTCTGTGAATTCGCGGACGGTGCCACTGACTGCTGTGCTGGATGCTGGCACAGTGACATGAAATGCGATGCCTGGGGTACGAAGCTGGGCATCAGGGTAGCCGGTCCCGCGTTAGACATCCTCACGCATGATCACACTGACCTTGGGCCACGATAAAGGCGCCTACATGAAAACCGCACGTGGCGTTGCCCGCGACGATATCCGTCCTGATAGCGCACGCATGCGCGATTCCCTGCACGATATCGCCCTGCTCGTCACCACACTGGGATCCGGAGGAATCGTCCAGAATGCGGCGCAGTTTCGCGAGCGCTGCAGGCAGCTCGTCGAGCAGTTCAACGAGGCGCTCACACGCCGTGATTACCCGGAAGACGTCAAACGCGAAGCACTCATCGCGCTGTGCGGCCTGGTCGACGAAATGGCGTTACGCCATCTACCCGGAGAAGCCCGCCATGAGTGGGAAGTGCATCCCCTGCAGGTTGAGCGTTTCTCCATCTACGACGCGGGCCAGCGCATCATCGACTGCATTGAGGCACATTTGCGCGAGCCATCGCCGGACGCCGATCTTCTGGAGTTTTATGCCGCGATCATGGGCATGGGATTCGTTGGCCGCTATGCGCTTGAAGGAGAAGCGAGGCGCGCAGCGTTGATCGCAGCGCTCAACGCGCGGCTGGAGTCGATGCGTGCATCTGTGGAAGTGCCCTTCGTGTCCAATCCGGCCGGCTCCCGGCTCTCGGGCGGAGTCCACCGGCTGCTGCCGTGGGTCCTTGTTGCGTTCACGTGTCTTGCAGCCGTGGCGATGTGGATCGCAGGAAGCGAGCTCCTTGATACCCAGGTCATGCACATCGGGTCGGCAAGGATCGTAGGGCCATGAAATCAGATCCCTCCGCTCTGACTACCCGTTCCGCATCATCGCAGGCGACGGGCCATGATGGACTGGGCTATCCCCTGCGCCTGATGGTTGTGTTTGCCGTTGTGCTGGCACTTGCCGTGATCTGGCTTGTAGCGAAGCCGGCACAAGGTCTTGCATGGGTGCTCACGGTGGCGATCGCGCTCTGCGCAGCGCTGCTGGTTTTCTGGCGCACCCGGCTGCTTGGCGGCGCGCGGGAAAGCGGCGCCCATGTGCTGGCTGCGCTGGGAGCGGCCACTGCAGATATCCCACTGCGGCTGCGTACACGCATGCCACTCGTGCTGGTGACGGGAGACGATCTGCCGGCGTTGTTCGACCGGCATGATGGTCAGCGGTTTGCGCACGTGGGAGATGGCGCCATCTGGCTGCGGGTAGATCGGCCGCAGGATCTTCCGCGCATGGCCGTCGCCGTCAGGCAATGGCGCGACGGACGCGCACCGGATGCAGTTGTACTGTCGCTCGCGCCGGCTCGCCATACCGATGCAGAAGTGCTCACCCAGTCGCTACGTGTAATCCGTCAGGCTGCGGCGGACGCCGCGCGCATGCTGGGTTCCCGCCCCCTCCCAGGCTATGTTGCGATCTATCAGCGGCTTGCCACGAATGGCGCCACCGATGGCCTTTCCGGCTCCCTGAAGGCGCTTTTCCTCGAGCATGGCACAACGGGACCGACGGATCTTCTCACTCCGCAGTGGTACGGCGTTTCTTCCGGCTCCCGTATCACCGGTACGCAGCCTCTCGGCGAGGTCATTCGCGCGGCCGAAAACGAGGCGTGGCGTGTGGCAGACAGTCGTCTACCGGCCACCCGGGCGGCCGCGCTCTGGTCGATCATTGGCTGGACACAGCGGGTCGTGGCTCACGCGCTTGTCGACGCACGGCAGCCCGCCTCGCCCTGGGCGCTGCACGGCATCGGCTGGATCGATTGCGGCCCGTCATGCGGGCCGGGCCGTCCGTGGGAGAGCGATGTGCTGATGCAGACCCGGGTCGCCCGCGCACCCTTGGCAGCCTCGCCCACGCCGTGGCCACTCCCGCAACCCCTGATCCGGTCGATGCCCCGGCGTTTCTGGATGTCTCCGCGCGTCGTCGCTTTGGCTCACGCGCTGACGTTGCTTGGCTGCGCGGCAGTCGCCGCATTCTTTTTCTCGATCCGTCACAACCAGGCGCTGCTCACGCGCGTTGGCGCGGATCTCGGCCGGTATTCGATGATCCCGAACGCGCACGACACAGCAAAGCGTGATGCGTTGCAGGCGCTGGTCAACGATCGCAACGAGCTTGAGCGTTACGCGCGCACCGGCGTACCGCTCCCCCTGTCATTTGGCATGTACCGGGGCGCCCGCCTGATCCCGCCGCTGAACGATGCTATCGCCTCGTATCAGCCACCGCCCCCTCTGCCCGCGCTCGTGACGCTCGACAGCATGTCGCTTTTTGACAGTGGCCGGGCAGTGCTCAAGGACGGGTCCACGCGCGTGATGGTCAACGCGCTCGAAATGATCAAGACACACCCTGACAAGCGGATTCTCGTGGCTGGCTACACCGACAACGTGGGGGACCCGGGCAGCAACCTGAAGCTGTCGACCGCGCGTGCCGAAGCGGTACGCGACTGGCTCATCGAAGCCTCGGGGATTCCGGCTACGCAGTTCGCGATCCAGGGTTATGGCGCTACGCGTCCGATCGCGAACAATGACACCGATGCCGGCCGTACAAGAAATCGCCGCGTGGAGATCACGCTGGTGCCTGACGCGCCGCAAGGGGTGGACCACTGAAGCACACGCAGTTTAGCCCCTGAAGCATTGCGTTTTGGGGATTCAAGACTCGGGGGCTGGCTCCGGGCGATTGTCGCAGTAGGAAGAAGGAGTGAAACAATGGCAATTCCGTCATACATGTGGCTCAAGGACGATGGTGGCGCGGACATCAAGGGTTCGGTGACCGTCCAGGGCCGCGAAGGCAGCATCGAAATTACTGCGTTCGACCACGGTGTGCATATTCCGACCGATGGCAACACCGGCAAGCTTACGGGCACCCGTGTTCACAAGTCGATCACGCTGACCAAAGAAACGGACGCATCGACGCCGTATCTCTACAAGGCAGTGACGAGCGGCCAGACGCTCAAGTCGGCCGAGATCAAGTGGTACAAGATCGACGACGCCGGCAAGGAAAAGGAATATTTCAACACGAAGCTCGACAACGTGAAAATCGTCTCGGTCAAACCAAAGATGCTCGACATCAAGAACCCCGACTACGAGAAGCACAACCATCTTGAGGACGTCGAGCTGCGCTACGAGACGATCACCTGGTCGTACAAGGACGGCAACATCATCCACAAGGACACCTGGAACGAGCGTTCCTGATTACCCGTGGTCTGAAGGCCGCCCACGCCTCCCCGGGCGTGGTTTTTCTCTCGGAATCCCCGGCCTTCCTTTGCCAGCCCCCTCAGGTCACTCTGGCGGACTGGCCTTTTTTCTTTCGAGGGGTGGGACGCTCCCAGCGCACCTGCCCCACTCCAGACGTGCGAACAGCCTGACCATGACCGTGCCCAACGACCGCCATCTCCCTTCTCGCGACGCCAGCCAGCTTCTGCAGCGGCTCAATCCATACTGCGCGAACGCGCTTGAGGCCGCCGCAAGCCTGTGCCAGGGACGACTCTCGGACGAGATCACGGTCGAGCATTGGCTGCTCAAGCTGATCGAGGCCGGGGACGGCGATATCCCCGCCATCATGAACCACTATGATCTGAACGTCGATGCCGTGTGGGATGCGCTGCTCAAGGCGATCGAGCACACGCCCCGCAACCTGCGCGGGCGTCCCAGCCTTTCGCCGCAACTCGCTGTCGTCCTTCAGGACGCGTGGTGTCATGCATCGACGCGCGACGTTTCTGAGACACCGGTCATCCGGTCAGGCAACGTCCTGCAGGCCATCGTTGAGGCGCCACACGTCCTGCGTGCGACCAACGCCTGGCAGCTGCTGTCGGCCAGCACGGCGCAGATCGAACGCCTGCTGCCACGCCTCGGGCAGCGAACGTGCGAAAACCAGCAGGAAGAACCGGAAGCCCGGCCAGAACGAATGGCCGCCGCGACGGGAACCGCTGCCGCTGAAGGCACCCCAGAAGGAAAAACGACACAGGCAGTCAAGCGAAATGTGGAAGGCGAAGCGCTCGCCCGTTTCGCGATCGATATCACGACCAAGGCACGTGAAGGCAAGATTGACCCGGTGTTCGGACGCGATCGCGAAATCCAGCAGATGGTCGACGTGCTTGCACGCCGTCGCAAGAACAATCCGATTCTCGTGGGCGAACCGGGTGTCGGCAAGACCGCACTCGTGGAAGGCCTGGCGCTTCGCGTGGCCGAAGGAACGGTTCCGAACGTGATCCGCGATGTGCGCATTCTTACGCTCGACTTGGGTCTTCTGCAGGCGGGCGCGGGCGTGAAGGGTGAATTCGAACAGCGCCTGAAGAATGTGATCGACGAAGTGCAGGCATCGGCCGAGCCGATCCTCCTTTTCATCGATGAGGCGCACACCCTGATCGGCGCGGGCAACGCCGCCGGCGGCGCCGATGCGGCCAACCTGCTCAAGCCGGCACTCGCGCGCGGCGAGCTGCGCACGATTGCGGCTACCACGTGGTCGGAATACAAGGAATACTTCGAGCGCGACGCCGCGCTGGAGCGCCGTTTCCAGATGATCAAGGTCGAGGAGCCCGACGACGACGCGGCGTGCCTCATGCTGCGCGGGCTCAAGGACCGCTATGCCAGGTATCACAACGTGCACATTCGCGATGAAGCGCTGGTTGCCGCGGTCAAGCTGGCGCGCCGTTACATCCCGGCACGACAGCTGCCGGACAAGGCCGTCGACCTGATCGATACGGCAGCCGCGCGCGTGCGCATGGGCCTCGAATCGGCCCCGGCGGAACTGCAGCGCGAGCGCGCGGCGGTCGCTGCCATCGAACTGGAGCTCACCACGATTGAGGAAGACGTGCGTGCCGGCATTGGCGACGTGGAAGGGCGTCGTGCCGAGCTCGAAATGGCTCTTTCTGACGCGCAGGGCAGAATGGAGACGCTGCAGCAACGATACGGACAGGAACTCGCCCTTGTCCAGGCCGTGCTCCAGCAGCGTGATGTCCAGGTGGTCAACGCAGCCGGCGATGTCACCGCACTGGCGAAAACACGTGAAGCGCTCGCGCAGGCCCAGGGCAAGGCCCCGCTGATCTTCGCCGATGTGGACGCCCAGGCGATCGCGCGTGTGGTCGCCGAGTGGACTGGTGTACCAGTCGGCAACCTGCTTGAGGACGAACTCCAGGGACTGCTCATGCTTGAGACCGAACTCGCCAGGCGCGTGGTCGCACAGGACGAGGCGCTGGCCGCCCTTGCAGAAAGCCTGCGTACGGCCAAGGCGGGTCTAAAGAACGAGCACGCGCCGCTCGGCGCATTCCTGCTCGCGGGCCCGTCCGGCGTCGGGAAAACAGAGACCGCACTGGCGCTCGCCGATCAGCTTTTCGGAGGCGAGGCGGCGCTCACCACGATCAACATGTCGGAGTATCAGGAATCGCACACAGTATCGCAGCTCAAGGGTTCCCCGCCGGGCTACGTTGGCTATGGCCGCGGCGGCATCCTGACCGAGGCGGTGCGTCAGCGCCCATACAGCGTCATCCTGCTCGACGAGATCGAAAAGGCGCATCGCGACGTACTCGACATTTTCTACCAGGTGTTCGACCGGGGCGCGATGCGCGATGGCGAAGGTCGTGAGATTGACTTCCGCAACTGCGTGATCCTGATGACGTCCAATCTGGGGAGCGCCCAGATCGACGACGCCATGACGGACAACCCGGCGATCGCGCAGGCAGCACTCCTCGAGGCGATCCATCCGCAGCTTGTGGCGCATTTCCAGCTCGCCCTCCTCGCGCGCTTCCAGACGCTGGTGTACCGGCCGCTAGATGCGGCTGCCCTCGCTGATATTGTGCGACTGAAGCTTGGAAAGGTCGCCGAGCGCCTGCGCCGGCAGCATGATGTCGAGCTGGTCTGCGACGACTCACTCATCAGTGCGATGGCCGAACTCTGCCTCGCGCGCGAGTCCGGCGCGCGCAATGTAGACGCGTTCTTGAACCAGCGCATCCTGCCCAGGGTCTCGCGTGAGCTGCTCACACGCATGGCAAGCGGCGCGGCGCCAGCGAGGATTGCCTTGTCCAGCTCGCCTGACGGCAATCTCACGATCAACTTCATGGACCGCGGTGACACGCGTGCGAAAGTGCCGGCTCCTGAGTTGCCGGTTGACTGAATGGGGGATCGACATGTCCGCAGGACCCGCCTTTTACGACATGATGCTCGGCCAGATTAACGGTGAGCCGCTCGGCAACCAGGAAGCCAATACACTGGCCTGAGCGTTCAGGCCAACATCCGGCGGATCCTCAACACGCGTGCAGGCGCGCTCAAGCAAGTGCCGGACTATGGGCTGCCCGACCTCTCCGAGATATACCGGAATCTGTTCGCAATACGCCGCGACACGGCAAGCATTGCTGCCTGAAGAGCGGGCCGCTCCGCATTCGGCACACTGAATCTGATACTAGAAGCATGAACCTGCAATTACGCTATTTCATGATGTCGGAGTTCACAATCAATGCTAGCCGTGCCCAAAGGAGTGCTAGCAAAGTTCACTAATACTGCTAGCGTAGTGTTTTGCTCAGCCTAAGCGGTGGGCATCGATAACGTGATATCGCCCGCAGCGCAGCGTCGAAATTGGGAGCTCTGGCGAAAATCGATTGCGGAACAGTTTCGAGCAGGCTGTGGTGCACCCCGCAGTAGTCGGCTGACGGATCGAGCCACTCCCTCTTCCACCGTGATGCAGTGACATCGGCGTCGTTCAGAACAAGACATCTGAAGCAATACACCATGTACTTCTGGTCAAAGACCCACTCACGCGGCGTCTGGATCATGTCCAGAATGCCGTCATTGAGCCGCGCCACGCGAGATAGACGGCTGAGGGTTGGGGATGGAACTGGGGGAAAGAGGATCCAGCCGGCTTTGGTCAGGCCAGGCATCGCCAGGCCTGTGCCCGATTCCCAGATCAAGTCTACGCTCGCCTGACACCGCGCCGCGATTCGACCCAACCAGCTGTCAAACGCCTCTTCCAGGAAGGGGCGAAGTGCGATGGGCCACGGCCTGCGGGTGTCAGACATGTGCGCGGGCAACTTGCTCAATGTGAGCGATATCGATGCACTCGTCATCGTTCCTGATCGCCAACTCTGCTGCATCGTTGAGGATCGTAGATATGGCGCCAGTCAGCCCTCCGCTTATCTCGAGAACGAGCTGGACAATCTCACGTCGCGACAGATTCGATGGTTTCCGTAAAGGCAAGACTTTCTCGAACGCGGCCATGAGCCTGCGAAGACTTTCGCTTTTGCCGGTCTCAACCGCGATGTCCCAGGAGGCTGTTTCCCTGGTGACGCAGAATCTCGATTTTCATGTACTCCTCGTAGCTGATCACGGGCCGCCCAAAAGGAGCAACCCTACAACGAGGCGTATCAATTCCTAACTGCGTTGCCGTACCAATTTACAACTGCGCGCAACACAGGATTTCCGCGTCGAGCAGCGACAGATAGTTGGGCGCCAGATGCGAGAGGACGCGCCACTGGAAACGATCGCCCGTGGGCGGATACACCGGGGAAGTCGGCGCGGTCAGATTGCGCACCGACGCGATGTTCGT
>BBSL01000208.1 GCA_001319865.1 Burkholderia sp. E7m39
GTTCGTAAAGCCGGCCCGCATGCGCGTGATGCTGGCGTCACGCAACGCCTTGCGAGGCAAGCATGCCGTTCGTGCCCGTGACCCACAGCGAGAGCGTCTCCTGCTGCAGCGCTCGTTCGTTTTCCCATGCATGGCCGCCGAGCACCACCCACGTATCGAAGCGCCTGTCCGTTTTCCCTTTGATGTCTGCCCAAAGTTCACCTTTCCCGAACATGTCCTGCTGCGGCTTTTCGGCGATTCGTGCGCGCAGTTTGGAAACGGTCTTTCTGGCGATTCGTGTAAGGGAATCGGGGCTGATTTCCGCGGGCCTGGCGTTACGGCTATCATCGGTCATGTCGCGTTCCTCCGTTCAGATGTCTAATTCAGAACATCCGATGGGGCCGCATTATTCCGTGCATTCTTGCATCAGCCAGATTAGCGCGGCGCGAACGGTGCGACGCGCTCGCCTCACGGTTCACGCCGCACGCTCGCTAAATACTCGGCGTTCGAGTCCGGCAGACCGACCGCTTCACAGGGGATAGCGTGAAAGCGCGCGTGGGCGGGAGTGCGTTCACGAGTACCGTCATCTCGAATCTTTGAAGGTGCTGCGAAACCTGCAGTCGTTCCGTTGAGATGCGAGGAACGGGCGATGCTTTAGCAACCGAGCCATGTTGGCAATTACCGGGAACACCATGACTGCAGTATCGGATGTAATGACAAGAGACGCCGCCACGATTGGACCGACGCAGACCTTAAGCGAAGCGGAAAAACTGATGGACGACCTGAACGTGGCAGCGTTGACAGTCTGCGACGGACCGCGTCTGAACGGCATGCTCACGGATCGCGACATTGTTGTTCGCGCTGTCTCCGCTGGGGTTCACGGCATCGGTCTGATTGCGGAAGCATTGCGCAAGACCCTGGCAGGTAAAGCCCGCACGGGGCGATTGGATGAACTCAAAGCTCAGAAACTTTTGCAGCAGATGGTCCTGTTATGACACGCTCTTGAGTTTCAGTGGGTTGCACACTGCCAACGAAAGACGCGATGAATCCGGGCGTAACGACCGGTCCTCTCCCAAATAGGCGGGATACAGTCCCCAACTGTCTGAAATTTTTCCTTCGGGAAAGCGTCGGTTCGTGGCGCAGCCCCGTGGACCGGATCGTCGTTGTTATATCCCTTAAGCTGCCGGCGCTTCCAGAAAACCAGATGGCCTCAACAGGCCATCTGGTTCGCCGCATCGCCTGAGCGCTTATTGCGGCTGGATGTTCGCTGCCTGCTTGCCCTTGGGGCCTTGCTTTACTTCGAACGATACTTTCTGGTTTTCCTGAAGCGACTTGAAGCCACTCGTCTGAATTTCCGAGAAGTGTGCGAACAGATCTTCCCCGCCACCGTCCGGTGTGATAAAGCCAAATCCCTTTGCGTCATTGAACCACTTCACAATACCTGTTGCCATTTCCTGAATGTCCTGATTTGATGTTACGCGCCAACGGCGCCGTGCCTGACGCGGACTGCTCTTTTATCATGACTTCTGCACCCGCGCAAAATCGCGAAGGTGGCGTACCGCACACGTTCGGCACTTTCATAATGATCCTCCTTCGTCCTCTCGTTGCTCGCAGGAAGCAAAAAGTGACCGATCGCCTGAGTAGGCGGTCGGCCTCAACACGCACCGAAGGTCGGGATCTTTGATTTTTGGACTAGCAACTCGGACGCACGGATTCCGATTCAACAAATCCCTCTCAAGCTTGCCGGTCATTCGTGCCAGTCGGAGGCGTCAATCCAGCAAGCTGTTTGCCTTCTTCGCTGCCTTCGTGACCGCAGACGTCCTGGCCGGTGCTTTCTTCGTCGGGCCTTTCGTGGCAACCGCCGTCTTCTTGACTGCACTCTTGACCTTCTTCGGCGCGGCTTTCTTCACGGCCGCCGTCTTTGTACCTAGACCATTCGTCTCAACCTTGGGTTCTCCCTTGTCTGCAATCAGGAACTTGCTGCGATCCCCGGCACCAGCAATCCAGACGAGCGCGCGGCCACGGCCGCTCCACGTAGCGCCAGTCCAGTGCTACGCGTAAAGGGCTGGCCGAATGCCGTGAACGTGGTTACCAGGCTTCGCGGTCTTCCTGGAGGCAGGCGCATTGGCAGAGGGACTGCCGGCAACCAGATACGTGGCGCGGTCCTTCGCACCGGCAATCCACGCGCGCGACCGTGACCAGGAGGATCAATCATCTTCGGTTGGTACCAGGCACCGATCGATGCACCAACGAGCCCCGCTGATTGCGCGTTGCTCGCAATGACTTGATTGGGTAATGTTATGCCTGTAGCGTGAGCCAAAAATCCTAGAAAAAAAGAAGAGAGAAAATGCGCGATAAATATCTTTTCGTACCGGCCCGGAATGTCGACCGCGCCTTCGATCCGATCATTGCATACCTTTCGGCGGCGTTTAGTGATGACAAGAGCATCCGCAAAGCCGAAAGCGGACTTGCACTGCGCGTGATGCAGGCCGAACTTGGTGTGCGTGGACGAAAAGTGCACGAGGTTCTTCACCGGTATGAGAAGCGCTACCTGAATATTGGCGATTGGCCCGCACTTCTGCAGGACATCATGCGCAATACGGATGGAAACGTAGAACTCGAGCGGATAGGCAACAGTTATAACGTTTTCGGGAAAATAGGAGGGTTCAAGCGGAAAGTCGGCATGATCTTTCTGGAGGATTCGAGGTTCGTGACAACAGGCGCGAGACGGGTAAATGGAAAGGACATCTATTATCGCCGCGATGATCCGCACAAGCGGCACTATATATTCGTCAACCACACTCGCACTTTCGTGCGTCGATATGTAAGTCGCGGACTGAACGGATTTGACGCGATGAACCTCGCGAGAGGATTCCCCTTAATGGCTGTCTTGCAAAACGATCAGGCAATTGAAAAAGAGATCGGTGGCCACATGCATGCAGTGGTCGTGAATACCGACCTGACAATAGCTCAGCAGATCCTCTCACATACGCGCGGCTGGGGAGGCAGTAAGCGCTTCGTCTCGACGGGAGTATCGAACCACCCTGCAATTTCAACGCGTGGATACGCGTTTAATAGTTTGTACGGCGCTGTGACGGTAGACCTGGCAATGGTGAACGATGATCTGATCTATGACCTTCACACACCGCGCGCTGCGCGGGCGCAGCTTCAGGACCCCTCATTCCATGCTTCACCGGACGACGTCCTCGTCAACGCGCACCACACCACCGACGATATCGCCGGGCAGGCATATCTTGGAATGCGAGATGTCTTGCGTACCCGGGAACTGTTGATCAAAGGCAATATCCAGCCAAGCGCAATACTCGCAGTCCGTAACCAGGCTGTGGTACTTGGCATCGGTTGCTCGACGAATTCTGAGCATAAGGAGGTCCACAAGCAGTTCCGCGCGCTCCCTAGATTCGTTGCACACGATCCGCTCGACTTCAGGGATCCTCATACCGGGAAGCGCTGGCATTTTATCGAGTTTGCAACTGCGCACGATGCGACTAGAGCCCATGCCGCCTTTCGCGCCACGCGCACTCAGGACAAGGTGCTCTTTCCCAAGTTTAGTCCGGTCCGCCCGACTGGCATGGTTTGACGAAGGCATCCCCGCGACACGAGTTTTTTGCGCGCTTAGCTTCCGCTATGAATACGCACCTCAATTCAATACATTTGCTCTAGGCAAGTGGCGCCAGGTCTATCACACCATGCCGCTCGCCTTCGTTGATTTCGGTGATGAAGCTGTGCATCGCCGCGGCGTATCCGGGCCACAGAGAATATTCGAGTGCGGCCTGCCTGGCGCGAAATTCAATGATGGCCGCCTTGTTCTCACGCCCTCCGTACATCACGCTATCCATCTTGTCACCAACCCCGCAAGCCCGCGCAGACGATGACCGAGCTCGGGGTTACTGTCCGCCCACAGATCGTTGTCGTCGCCGCCCAACGGGTGCGCAGCCGCGCTCAAGAGGTCGTTGCCGTCTACCATCCCCTCAAGCCACGCCTTGCGGGTGATAGGTAGCGTCACTGGCGCGGTCGACAGATTTCCACGGTCGGTAATCTTACGTTCGACGACCATTCC
>BBSL01000209.1 GCA_001319865.1 Burkholderia sp. E7m39
GCCTTTCCTTCAACGCCGCGGTAGTGCATCTGCTCCTCCGCCGGCAGGTCCTTGAAGAGCGCGCCGAAGCTGGTGCGGGACATCAGCAGGAAAAGGTACTTCACTGCCCCCACGCCCTGCTGGGTCGGCGAGTAGCCGCGCCGGAGGTAGGTCATGATCATTGTCAGTAACCCACGCATCTTCGCACTCGGCTCGTGACGGGGCCAGTTCGGGTCGTACATGTTCGTGTGGTCAAGGATGATGGGCTTGAGCAGGCCTGCATATCCCTGCGCACCAGTGCCTTCGCCACCGAATATCACCTTCGCGAAATTTGAGTTTGGATCGGCCAGTAGCCGCCAAAGCTTGCGCACGCGTGCCAGCCGGATGCCGCCCGTCACTTGCGTGATAGCCTCGATTGGCTTCATCCGCATGTCCTGCTTGATGTGGATGATGAAGCGGTCGTTAGGCGCGCGGAAAGTGCCAATCGGGAAATCGGCCGCCGTCAGGAAGGTTTGCATGTTGCGCTTGTTGAGCATGCCCACAAAACGCGTCAGGTCGTTCATGACTTGCGTCAGCTGAATCGCTCCCGCCGCGTTCTCTTCCACCTCCTTTACCACCCATTCGATTTCTGTTCCGTCGACCGTCATCGACCAGCCCAGCCCACCTCGCACGACGGCGGCCTTCGGGTAGCTCGTGGTGTTCGCCGCAATCCACTGGTCGTTGATAGCGGTACCGTGGACGGGATTGACTCCGTCGTTCAACTTGTAAATATCCCAGCCAGTCGCGAACTCGAAACCCACTGCCATCGCAGCCTCTCCATACCGCCCGCGCTAGCGCGGACGACGAGTTGTTTTCAATGAATCTGACGCGCTCAAACGACCTGCGCGGAATATGAATGACGTGGCGAGCGGCACGCCCGATGCACGAGAGCGGACTACTCGACTTCGAGCAACGCAAAGAACCGCGACATGTCGCCGTCAGTGCGTACAACCTCACGCATGAGTTCGGGCAGCGACATCTGACCCCAGGCCACCGCGCGTTTCAGCAGGAATGGCGTGGGGCTGTGCGGCTCGTGTTCCGTCAGATAGCGCGCCGCCAGCTCGATCAGCTGATACGCGTGAGCGCGGCTCTCGATGCCCCCAAAAGCCGACTTCTCGCGCGACACGGCAGACTGCGATCCGACCGGTGCATCGTGCAACACATCACTCATCCCGTTCTCCCAGGACGGCCGCTCCGCCCTCGTATGCGCAACGTTGTCTGGCGGAACCGCCGGTACGTCCGGCTGTGGCGACGGCGGCGCCACAGGCATTGCACGATCGCCCAGCAGGCTGGTTACGGCACGCGAAAGCCGCATCAATACGTCTGTCACACGCCCAAGATGCGGCGCATCGTGTTGCAGCAGTGTGTCGAGCAGACGTTCGAACCCGCGCCAGGTCTCATGCGCGATCTCAAGCTGCTGATGCAGCCTTGTCAATGCAGCGAGGTTATCTCCTTGCGTGACATGTTTGGCGAGCAGGTCTCGCGTGAGTTCGGCACCGTCTTCATCAATGCCTTCCATGATGACGCGTTGCCATTCGTCCAGATTCACGTGTGCGGGCTCGCGCCCTTCGATGGTGAGGAGCGGCACATGCAAGGTCAGCACCAGGGCAAGCGTGTCGTTGAGCCAGACGAACGGCGCGACACGCGCATCGGCGTCGCCGTCTTCGAGCGCGGGCCATGCGTTTTGCCAGTAATGCTCCGCGAGCATCGCCATTACCCGCGTGCCCGCCGTGAAACCTTCGATACGGTGCTGATGGGTCCATGCTTCGCATAGCCAGGCTGCAAGCTGAAAATCCTTGCTGCGCGTGCAGAGTGCTTGCGTTGCAAGCGCCGCGACGCACTTCCAGTCCGCCTTGATCAGCGGACGTTCCCATTCGCCCATCGGCACGCTTGCATCGTCCTGCGTGCGCGCATCGCGAATCTGCTGGTACACAGGTTCATAGCGCAGCGACACACCTGCACCATCCCCTTCCGGCACGGGCGCAAGTAGCGCCTCCAGATCGATTTCGAGGCCGGTAGCGACATCCATCGGATACGACTGTTTCATAACGCGGTCCAGTCCGGTGCGCGCACCGGGAAGCTGCCGGGCCACGGCAACGGTGTTTTCTTGCCAGCAGGCATCAGCGCAAGCCGCACGAACACGCGTCCGTGCGCCTGCTTCGGCAAGAGAGCGAGATTGGCGGGATCGACGGTGCCAAGTGGGAAATCGAACTTCAGCAACTGCGCGGTGTTGTCGCCGCGCGGGCTGGTATCGGCGACGCGTTGGCGGTTGATGAACGAAATCAGCGCCCACGGATCGGAGAACTGCCATGTCAGCGTGCGGCCATCCGTCGACAGCGCACGCTGCTGCGGGTCGGCCGTTGCCGTCAGCGGTGAATCCTTCGCAAATCGCAGCACCAGCGAGACAGGCGTGCCGTAGTCCCAGTGCACCGTGTGCGGCGCTTCATTCATCGAAATGCTTTGCGAGCCGACTGTCAGCGTCCAGTCGATCACCTGGTTGGCCGCGATCTCTCCGCCACGATTGGCGCGAAACTCGACATTCAGGTCGTAGCCGTTGGGCGCGCCGTCGTCGGATGGATACAGCGGCGCGAGCAGCGTTCTGACCTGATCGAAATTGTCGATGAACTGGCGCAGTTTGCCGCCCGCCACGCTCGCCTGCGCAGCATTGCCACGCGTTGCATGGAACGCCTCCGATACAGGCGCATACCGTTTCAGCACCTGCCCGAGTTCGCCGAAATCGGCCGACACCGTGTCCGCACGTGTAGCGACATGAATTACGCTGCTGTTGTCGAACGGTTCACGACCGGCCACGGTCTCGTTGAATGCCGAGGCGAAATTCGCCCATCGCTGGCGCAGGTCGAACACGTAAGACTCACTGCAACGTGCAAGCAACCGGTCATAGAGCCGCGCGTGCAGGATCGCGAAGTAGTCGCCTTCACCATTCGTGGAAGGCCGCCCCGTGAATTTCGACATGCAGCCCGCCGGCCCCGGGTCTGCCGCCACGGATAGTGCGAACTGTTCGAGACGCAACAGGCTGCTGTTCGGATTCTTGAGCTGGTAGCGTTCGAGATCGCGATTGATAGCCTGCCAGCGTTGCACCAGCGGTGCTGTCGCGCTGCTCGCATCGAGCGCGGCCAGATACACGGAAGCCTGTTTGCCGAGCGACAACGCCCGCGCCGCCTGCTGGTCCAGATACGGTGCGAGCGCAGCGGCGTCGGGAACGCCGAACGCGGCCAGCACGGGCGAGCGTCCGCTGCGCGCGCCATCGTTGCCGCTATCCTGCCGCGTCATGTACAGCTCCGACTGCGTAAGCGCATTGTCGACGCGCTGCAGATGCGCGATCGCGTCAGCCGACACGAGCATTTGCAGGTCTTCGAGTTGCGCGTTTGCGCCCAGCTCGGTCAGCAGCGCTTCGATGCGCGCGAGACGCCCACGCGCGGCGTCGAACGCGGCGCTGTCCTGATCGCTCTGCGCTGTCGTCACGGTCGCCGCGGCCGCCGTCTGATCGAGAATCAGACGCGCGAACTGCAGATCGAGCGCCTCTTCGATCGCGGGGCGCATTGCCGCGGGCATCGTGTTCATGCCTTCGGCAAGGAAGCGCTTGCGTACGTCGCCAAGCGCCAGCGCCTGATCGAGTTGCGTGCGGTCCCAGACAATCGTCGAACCGTCGGCCAACGTCGGCAACTCGCGATTGCGCGGTGCGACCATGAACGGCTGGTTCAACAGGTTCGACAAACTGTCACGCATGGCGGCGCGATCGGGCGAGATGCTGTAGCGCGCATCCTTGTCGCTCCAGACGATTCCGCTATTGGTGCCGCCAAAACGCAGCGCCAGTTCGCTGCGGAAAGCCTGGAAGCCTGCGTCGTCCCGTTGACGGATTTGTGCCGCGAGGTCCGCGCCGAGCAGCCGGTTCTGCGCGACGCGCATGAGCGTGCGATCGTAGACCGGCCCCGGCGTGAATAGCGCCTGATGCAGCCACCCTCCCTTACCCGAAGCGAGCAGATCGCGCTGCGCATCGATACCCGTCACGACCGCCCGATAACCCGCCGTGAGTTTCGGGAAGTCGCTGGCGCCTGCGTCGGAGACGGAAAGCGCGTTGAGGTTGTCCGTCACCGTACGCTCAGCAACCAGCAGAGGGTTGTTCGTGAACAGTCCGTTATCGACCTGCTGTGCGCCCTTGTCGAGCGTACAGCGCAGCGCCTGTTGCACGGGCACGAGATCGATACCCGACGTGCGCGCAGCCGTCAGTCCATTTGGCTCGCGATAAAAATACGGCAGGCTCCCGGATACGTTGCCCTGAAGCTCCGCACCCAGCGCGTAGCGCACCACGAGACGCAACGCGTCGGCGTTATCAGCGGCAGGATGCTGGAGCCGTTGCAGCGCCTGCAACGCGGCGTCGAACTGGTCGACGTTGTTCACGTAAAGCTGCAATGCGCGCATTTGGGGCAGGTCTTCGACGGCAAGACTCGGTGCAGCGCTGACATCGGCACGCATGCCGCCTGGCGCCGTGCAGTCGTCGCCCGCGATCAGCTGTCCCGTGCTCGGATCGC
>BBSL01000210.1 GCA_001319865.1 Burkholderia sp. E7m39
GACTCACCCGTCGCGTACATCTCCCGCTCGAGCGCGGCGACGGCGATCTCGCCGAACTCCCGCTCGAAGCGCTCCTTCACGCGTGCATTCAGATCGTCGACAATGCTCCAGGAGCCCGGCATGAAGACCGTCCATGTGCTGTCGGTTTTCAGATTCTGGTTCAGCACGATGAGCGCCAGTGCCTTGCGGCGATACCAGTCGGCGGGAAGTTCCTGGCCTTGCTGCGCAGCCGCGGCGCGCTCGCCCGCATCCCGACGCAGCGAGGCGAGCGCGGCGACGAGTTCGCCATTGCGATGGCTTAGCTGCACGGTGGCGACGACCAGACCGATGCCCCAGCCACCGAGCAACGCGATGCTGCCCCAGCGCAGCGCGCGGTTCATCACGGGGCGTGTCAGATGCTGCGAGCGCGACGGGCGCGTCAGTCCGTATTCGAGGAAGATTTTCTTCTCGAACAGGTCGCGCAGGAACGCAGGCTGCAACATCAGGTTGTTGATTGCGCCGCCCGGTTCCTGCCTTCCGTCGCCCATGTTGGCGGGTTCATCCGCGGCGCCGTCCGCATACAACGTGACACTGTCGCGTTGCGACCCGGATGCCGGGGGCAACGCCTCGAGTTGCGCCAACGAATCCCCGCCCTGCGTCACGCTCCACTGCGCGAATTCGCTCGCGTCGCCTGTGAGGTAGATGCCACGGAAAAAGAACGGTTCGTGATACGCGCTCGCGCGCAGCAACTCATCCACATAGAGCTGCAGTTGCGCACGCATCGCATCGATGCGCGACGGCAATTGGAGGAACTGCCGCGCGTCGAGATGTGCCGAATCAAGTGCGAAGAGTTCGGCGCTTGCATCCGAAACCGACCGCATCACGCTGTTCATCGCCGTGTCGACCCAGTCGGGCTGATAGGTCGTCGAGAGATCGTATGGCGACGACCAGCCGAGCATGCTGGCCCGCATCGGCTCGGGCAGCGCATGCGCAAAGGTCGAGAAGCCGGGCAACGCCTCGCAACCGGTGATGACCACGTAGACGGCAAAGCGCATCGCGAAGCGGTTCTGTGCGAGCCAGAGACGGCGATGCGCGAGCTTCGCGTGGCGCACGAGTTCGAGCCGCGCATCCGTGTTGTCCCCGAGCAGCGTGGCGGCCGGCACCGTGATCACAACGGAATCGAACGGCCGTTGCTGCCGGTAGTTGCGGCACAGGCTGAGAAACTCGTCCCACGGCTTGCCATCGCCATCGTCATCCGGCGAACCGAGATAGGCCGCCTTGATATCGACCACGATGCCACGGTCGAAGAAATGCCACGAGATGCCTTGCGTCGCAGCGGGGCTCGCTGCGTCAGCACCGAGCACGCTGGCCACGCCCGCCTGGGCGATCGGCAGTGGTCGTGGATCGTCTCCTTCGTTGAGGATCATGATCCACGGAATGTTGTACCGCTCCGCACGCGTCGCGATATTGCCTTCGATCAGTTCGACTGCCTGGCGAAACGCGCTGCGTAGCGAGTCCGAGCGCAGACGTACGATCTTGCGCTCGGTTTGCGGCTTCGCATGCGAACCGTGGACCGCGAAATACAGCACGGCGCCCAGCACGACACATACCACGAGCGTGAGCAGCGCGACCGAAAGCAGAAACAGGTTGCTTGTCAGCATGGACGCACTCCCACACATGACAGGCATCCGGGCGACTGCATCGGAGGCACAGCGTCAGGCCCGAAAGCTGGCACATAACAGCGAACATTCATGAACTTCTCCCCGTCACCGGGTCGGCATGCAGCGCGTCGCGTACGGGCCACGACTGCCACAGCCACAGCATTTCAGAAATCGCCAGCAGCGACACTGCGGCGAGCATCAGAATCACGGTCCAGCGGCTCACGGTCGGCAGTTTGCGCGGCGCGACGTGCGACAGCGTGTTCCCGTAAGCGGCCTCGGACAACACGCGCTCGCGTCCGCCGAGATCCGGGCGGCGCTGATAAACAAACTCGTAGAGTTCCTCGCGATAGCTGCGCAGACGTGCCGCCGCGTCGGTATCGCGAAAGCGCCCCTGGAAGCCCATCGCCAGCGCGAACAGGTAGAGCCGCGCAAGATTGCGGTCCGACGGCTCACGGTCCGACAGTAGCTGCTCGATGCGACGGAAAATCTGATCCCCGGCGACGTTCGTGCGAAACAGCGTCGATTCGAGCAGATAGCCCGTCCAGCGATCACGCCCGGACCACTGCGAGTTCAGCAGTATTTCGTCGGCGAGGACCGCTTTCAGATAGCGGGCGTCGGCGATCGTCTCCATCTCGAAGCGCGTGCTGTCACGCCGCGACTGCAGCGTCTGAATTTCGAGCAGATCGAGCAGATGACGACTCATGCTCTGCGCGGCGAGGTCCGGGTCGGCATCGGGCAACTCGGAAAATCGCGTCTGCGCCCTGACGAGCTCGTCGAGAAACGTGCGGAACTGTTCCGTCACGAGATCGTCTTCTTCGGGTTCGGGTCGGTTGCGTGCCATGCTCAGGTTGCCTTGATCGTTGCCTGTGTGTGCGCGTATGTGGTCGCTGTCGTGATCGCCATCATGGCGCGTGTCATCCCTTGACGAACAGCAGCATTTCCTGCGGCCGCTGCGCACTCGCACCTTCGTTGGGGTTGCCGATCACCAGTAGTTCGCTCGCCAGCACCAGCGCGTGCTCGGCTTGAACCTCGAACAGCAGGTAGCCCGAACCCGAACGCAAGCCGAGATCCTCGGCGTAGTCGATGCCTCGCCGCGCGGCGCCGAGCACGCGGCGACTGCGCAACGACGCGTAGACCGACTGCGAGCCGATGACGGCACCGTCCATCCACGCCAGCAGATCGCGATCCGACTGGCCGCGCAGACCGACCACGAGCCGCTCGCCGATCCAGTCCGGATGCAGCGAGATTTCGAATGCGCCGTGACGGAATTCGAACTTGTGCTCGCGATACTCTTCGTTGACTTCCGACATCGATTCGCGCAGCGAGCGCAACAGTGGCGTGAATACCGACAGCGGATCGGCGTGATCGTAGTCGGCAGGCACGGGCGGCAGGCCGCCCGGCTTGAGCATCGCGAGCGATCCGTTGAGCGCCGCCAGTGACAGATACAGCGAGAGCGGATGAAGATGCGGCGTGCGCAGCGTCGCTTCGGCGAACGGCAACGCACTCAGCAGGCTGCGCAAGCGGTCCTTGAGTTCCAGCTGCGTCAGCCGGTCGTCGACTTTCGACGAGGGATTCGCGGTTTGCCGCGCGACGAACGCAGCCTTGCCGCGCAGTTGGCCGAGCAGCGACGCCACGCTCGTCCACAGCGGGTTGTCGCGCGCCACTTCCAGCAGCGGCGGCAGATGCTCGCCGAGCCGCACCACCTCGTTGTCCTTATACAGCGTACCAAGCCGCAGATATACGTGCATCGCCGACGGCAGTTCGCCCGCCGCGAGCGCGAGATTGGGCATCAGCCGCGGGATATCGACAGGCGGCGCATCGGAAACCTGATCCTCGACGGGTGCGCTCGCACTCGAACGGAATCGCTTGATCTGCGCGCTGCGGCGCATCGTGGCCGCTACAGGCAACACCAGATAGAAATCGATCGGACCATTCGAGAGCGCGGCCGCGAACGGTTCGAGCGCCAGTTCAAGGCGCGCCGCGCCTTCCGCTTCTGCGTGCCAGGTCACGGCCGTGCCATCGGGCATGATCGCGTCGAGTTCCAGTACACGCAGCAGACCGGCGGGCAACAGGCCGTGGTCGAACACGAGGCGCCGCACGCCCCAGCTGAACGGCGCGGCTGCAAGCGTCTGCCACGCAACCAGAGAATCGACACGCGACGCCATCTGCTGAAAATGCTGCGGCGAGAGCAGCATGCCCTCGAACCATTCGATACGGTCGGTCACCGCCATGTTGGCGTCATGCATCATTTCGCATCCAGAACGAAAAAGTTGTTGCCTTCGAGCTGCACCACCATGTGGCCGCTGAAGCGCTCGATCCGCGCGCGATGCGCGCCCGGACCCTCGTAATTGGCAAACACAAACGCGCCGGCAACGCGTGGCCCGGCAAAATCATCGCCGCTCACCTCGACGCGCTGGCCCGGCACGATCTCCCAGCCGCGATACCGCAGATTCTTCGGGTAGGTGTTCACGAGATCGTTTCGTCCGGCAAACCATTTCGAGGCCGGCATCTCGGCAATGCGGGCAAGCAACGCGTCATCGCTCACGAGGACGATGTCCACGGCCACAGCGCTGTTGTTGTTGACTTCGTCGCTGGCGCTCAATGTCACCTGTGACCATTTCGCCTTCTCACCGCTCATCCCGAGGACGCTGCATCCTCCGAGCGCCCCAGCAAGGCACACAGGGGATA
>BBSL01000211.1 GCA_001319865.1 Burkholderia sp. E7m39
GACAGTTGATCATCTCGCTCCCACTCCAATTCCCATCACCAGGATCAGCGACGCCACCATCACGACGCAGCCCACGGCAAGCACAAGCTGTCCGCGCGTGAAAGTGAAGCGCAACACCGGGTTCAATTCGACGACTGTGCCTCGCGTATCGACGGCGGCCACCCGTTCCGATGGCAAGCCCGCCGAGACGAGTGCGATCACCGTACACACCGAAAGCAGGCTCAACACGTTGCGTGGCCCCTCGCAGATCAGATCGACCGTGACGAGAAGAATGCCTGCGGCCTCGACGGGCAGATTGAGCAGCGACAGCACCAGCCCTGTATAGCCGACCGTCGCGACACCGTTCTGCCCGGCCGATACGAATGCAGCGATCACCGACGCGGCGCAGATCACCACGATCTCACCCGGGCCAAGCGGCCGTTCGTAGAGGTTGGCTACAAACACCGTCGCCAGCGTGTAGTACAACGCTGAGCCAGCCCGAACGAACACCGAGCCGAACGGTACGACCAGTTCTACGACGCCTCGGCTGAATCCGAGGCGCCCGCTCATCGCTTCGATGGTGTGGGGAATGGGCGCCGTGGCGCTGCCCGACGTGAGTCCGATCAGAAGCGGCGCTTTCAGGCTGCCTAGCACGCGCAGGAACGGCTGTCCCGCGCGCGTAGCGATCGTACCGATTGCCACCGTCGAGAGCACGATTGTGGACACGGCGAAGCACAGCAGCAGGCCGCTCATCGCATCGAGCGTGGCGCTTTGCGTGTGCGACGTCAGATTGGCGGCAACGCCAAGCACCAGCACCGGGATCAGCAGATTCGCATGCGCGATGATCGTTTCGAGCGAGCGATAGACACCCTCGAATACGTTGCTCAGCATCTTTGTTTTCTCGCGCGAGAGCGCGGCGAACGCCATGCCGAACAGAAGCGTGCCCGTCAGGATGCCGAGCGAGCGCCCTTCCGCGAGCGCGCGATAAAAGTTGTCGGGGAAAATATCGGCGATGCTGAGTACGCCGTTGGCTGCTTCATCGCTGCCGCCGCCGTGGTCGAACAGCGTCACGCGCACTTCTTCCGCATCGCTGGCGCTCTTGAGAACGAGTTCGCCAAGGTGCGCATGCGCGGCTGCGGACAGGTGCTCGCCCGGCATGATGAGCACGCCCAGCAGCGTGCCGACGATCGCGCTGACCACCACGAGCCCGAGCGCAAGACCGACGATGGTGCCGACGCGCGTGCGCGGCCTCGGCAACGCGATGACCTGCCGAAGGCCGAAAAATGTCGCCACGACCAGCAGCGGGATCGCCGCCATGTTAACGACTGACAGATACAGCTGGCCAACGAAATACGCGAATTGTCCTACAGGCTCGGCAAACACACCGCACAGACCGCCCACCGCCAGGCAGACGATAAGGCCGAGTGTGCTTTGCGAGAGCGTGCGAAGCGTCTTCATTGCGGGCGATTCCAGCCGCGCTCGCACGCGTACTTAACGGTTGCACGCGCCAGTTCGAGTGAGCTGTCGATCAACGCGATTGGCAACGCGGCGACACGCTGCGCTGCCAGCGGGATTTCCGTACAGGCCATCAACGCTATCGTCACATCCTGTTCGGCGAGCATCGTGAGACCACGCTCGAGATGCGCTGCAGCGGCATCGAGGTCTCCGGACTTCACTTCATCAATGCACGCGGCGACGAGCGGCTGCACCGTCTCATCTGGCGTGACGGGTTCAATGTCGCGTTCGGTGAGCGCGCGCTGATAGAAACCGGACACCAGTGTGCCGCCCGTCGCGAGCACAGCGACGCGTCGTGCTGTCGATGGCACCGCCGCTATGCAGATTTCGGCGATATCCAGCACGGGGGCAGCGCTGTGCGCACGAATCTGCGGATACCAGTGATGCGCCGAATTGCACGGAATCGCGATCAGCCCGACGCCGTTCCTGTTCAGCATGTCGATGCCCGCGAGCAGCGCTGGCAGAGGATCGGCACCATCGTCGAGAATCGCGCTCGAACGGTCTGCGATATGTGGAAGGTTCGCGACCAGGAGCGGCAGATGCTCCTGGTCGCGGCTCGCTTGCGTGAGCCGCACGACCTTGTCCATGAAGTCCACGGTCGCAAGCGGCCCCATGCCGCCAAGAATGCCGATGAGTGCCATGGGCGGGTCCTAGATCTTCAGCGGACGAGGACAGATGACGGAAACCGCGGCCGCATTTCCGATCACGAGAATCAGCGTGCGCAGCATGTCACAGATGGGATCGACAGCAAGAAACAGGATGAACGCCGCTTCGAACGGCAGTCGCAGATAGGAGCAGGTCATACCCACCAGCGAAACGGTGACGAGCCCCGTCATGCCCGCTGAAGCGAATCCCGCCAGCACCGACGCAAGCAGCACGGTAACGACCTCGACTACGCCGAGCGAATGGCCGTACAACTGGGCGATGAAAAGCGTCGCGCACACGTAGTAGACCATCGGGCCGACACGCAACAGCGAGATGGTCAGCGGCACGAGCAGTTCGACGCGCGAACGGGCGAAGCCGAGGTTATCGACGAGACTTTCGATCATGCTCGGCATGCACGCCGCGCTGTTGCGGGTAGCGAGTGCGAGCGCAAACGGCGCGCGCAATGCGTCCAGCGTCTTGCCGAGGCTATGCGTCGAACGCTTCCAGATAATGACGGCTGCAAGCACCAGCAGGAGCGCCGAGGTGACAAAGAACGCAAGCACGAACTGCAGCATCGCGTGCAGCGGTCCGACGCCGGACTTGCCCAACTGTGCGGCACTCATGCAGAACAGAATGAGGGGCAAGGCGTAGCTCAGCCAGTGCATCAGCTTCTGGCAAGCGTGGTAGATGGTTTCCAGCGACTGGCTAAGCCCGACGGAAATACGCTCCGGCACCCGCCCCACGGCAAGACCGAACAGCAGTGCGAAGACGAGCGCCTTCAGTGCGTCACCGTTCGCGAGCGCGGCGAAGATGTTGGTCGGCACGAGGCTCGTCAGCACGTCGGAGAAATTGAGCGTCTTTTGAGGCAAATCGGCGCCATACAGGTTCATCACCGTGTCGCTCGACGAACTGTCACTGCCCACCATCAGACCAAACGTCTGCATCGTTGCCGTCGAGATATTTGCGCCGGGATGCATGACCAGCAGCACGATTGCGCCCACAACCGCAACCGTTAGCGATGCGCCGAGAAATACCGTGACCACACGCATCAGCAGCCGCGAGGTGCCGCCGTCGCGAAAGAGTCGCTGCAAGCTGAAGATTACCGCCGATATCATGAACGGCAAGGTCGTCATCTTCAGCAGATCGACGTAGATGTCGCCGAGAAAGCCGAGCTTCTGCGACGCCTCAGGTGCGAACAGGCCGAAAGCGCCACCGAGCGCGAGACTGCCGATGACCACCCACGGATTGAGCACAAAGGCGTAGATCCTGCTGGAATTCATTGTTCTGTTCTCTTTTGCGCGCTAGATGGGTTAGTGATCGGCGGCTTGCAGGACGGTACCGACGTCCAGCTTCGTGCTGCGATCAGCGAGGAACTGATTGACGAACGAAAGGAGGGCCGGCTCGTTCACGTTGACGCCAATGGCGAGCGTGTCTTCGAGATCCTGCAGCGTCACGACGCGCAACCGCAGCGACGCCGTGGGGTCGACCTTGAGGACCCGCTTCACTTCAAACTCGTCGCGATACGCAGCGGTGACATCGCCAGCATTGAGTGCCTTGAGCACATCCTCCCAGGTCGCGTAGCTGCGAACCTGCGCGTGCGGGAAGTTGTTGACCACGTAACCCGCGTATGACGAGTTCGCCACCACGCCAACGGTGCTGTCATAGGAACGCACCACTTCCGGAACCGAGCGGCCGTGCGCCAGTTGCGCGAACTTCACGCGGTTGAGCAGCAGCGCGCGTTTCAGGCGCAAATAGGGCGTGCTGAACGCAATCACCGTCGCGCGTGACAACGTCCGCGATAGCTTGCTGACTGCGATGTCTGCCTGCCCTTTCGCGAGCAGGCTCACCGTGTCGTCGAACGTGTGTGCATCGCGATTGAATCGCACCTTGACGTGGAGCTTGGCCGCCATTTCGCGGGCGAGATCGATATCGAGCCCTGTGAGCTTGCCGTCATGCTCTTCGAAAAACGGCGGCTGATCGACGGATAGAACGGCAACCACGAGTTCCCCCCGACCGATGATGCGCGCGAACTCGGGTGCAAGCAGGCGGCCATCCGGCATCTGCACGAGACCTGTCGAGGTGACAACGGGTGCGCTGGCAGGTGCCGCCACGGCGGGCGCGCCAACCGGCTGCGCTGTTGCAGCGGACGCGCTTTGGGTAGTCACGCCTGCAACCAGCAACGCAACCCCCGTGAGGAAGTTGCCAAGCGCGCGCCGACAACCATGCATCACGCGCGGATCGTTGCAGACGGGGGTGAAAAGAGAACACGACATGACATTACCGATTTCAGGGAGTCGAAGAAGCGGGAAGCGCGGCGATGTCCGCGGTAGCCGGCGATGACGGTTGCGCGACGGCAGCGGGCGGAGCGGTGGCGGCGACGGGCGGCAACACGCGTGCCTCGTAGGTGGCCGTTTCCGTCGCAGGCGACGAATGATTCATGCGCGCGCCGATTTCCACACCCAGCAGAAACAGAAGCACGCACAGCAGGACTGCACAAGTGATGGCAATCGTCACCATCCGCGAAGTCATCGAAAAAACGTATTGCATGGTCTCCTCGCGTTCAGGCGGTCATCGTGGTGAACTGCGCCGGCGCGACGACCTGGATCACGCCACCCCACGCACAGGTCAGCTTCGACGAGTTCTGCAGCGCCGGCATCGAGCCGATCAGCACCGTCGGCGAGCCGGGCGCCCACGGCGCGGGCGTGACGGGAATGCACGGCATCGGCGTCAGCGCGCCCAGGGCGGCGGCCGTGGCGGCGGCCACCATGGGGTTGGCCATCGAACTGCATTGCCCGAACGGCATGATGTTGACCATCGGCGCGCAGTCCATGATGTTGGCCGCCGGCGCGCCGCACATCACCCGGTTGACGGGCAGCACCTGCAATGCCGACGGCGCGACGCCGAAACTGCATTGCAGCGTGGTGCCCGAAGTCACCTGAATCCCCATATCTGCCTCTTGCCCCCTGCCTTTATCCTCTGACCCACTTTTCCAGATTCCTGACAAGGCGCGGTCCGCGCGCGCCGCCCGTCTGCGGCGTGCCCGTCTCAGGCGCATGCCACTCGCCCTGCGGCTTACCCTGCCGGTAAAGCCGTTCCTGCATCACCGTGCCGTCCGGTGCAAAGCGGCGCACGGTGCCGTGCAGCAGGTCCGCCTGATACGGCGAACTCTGAACCAGCGCCCCGTTGGCGGCATATTCACGCGTCTCCCCTTCGAGCTTGCCCTTGCTGTAGCGCGCACGCTTCACCACGACGCCGTCGTGCATGAACACGGCTTCGCGCTCCAGTTTTCCCGCCTCGTACGTCATCTGCGACGTGACGAGCCCCGAAGGCGCATACGTCGCGCTCTCGCCATGCAGCAACCCGCTCACATAGTGATTACGGCTCGCAAGACGCCCGGCTTGATAGAAAGATGTCACGCCGTCG
>BBSL01000212.1 GCA_001319865.1 Burkholderia sp. E7m39
GACGCGCGGTTGACGAGGTTGCCGTCTGCGTCATGCGTCTCGACCACGACGGTTTCGACCTCGTCCGTACGGGGCGGCAAACTGCCGGCAAGCGTTGGCGTCGACATGGGCGTTCTCAGTTGAGCTGGACGATGCCGCCCTTGAGGGCGAGCTGACCACCGCCGTCGACCGTCTGCGTGGCCGAGGCCTTGTGGGAAACCGTCATGCCTTCGTTGCTGAGCGTCGTGCCCGCCTTGCTTGCGTGCGACGTGCCCGCCTCGCTCGCCAACGATGTCCCCGCCTTGATGCTGATCGACCCGGTGACTTCGATCACAAGGTTGCCGCCTACTTTCAACGTGTAGTTGCCGTCGATCTTGTGCGTGTGATCGCCGCTGATGGTGTGCGTGAACGCCGCGTGGTTCGTGTGGCTTTCATCGCCCGACACGTCGACCGTACGCGTACCCTTGACGGTATGCGTCTCCTTTCCCTCGCTGACCTCGACGCTGCGATCACCCTTCTGCACCACGTGCGTTTCCGCGCCGGCCTTGACCGTGGTCGAAAGCGCGTTTTCGATCTCGACGGTCATGTCCTTCTGCGCATGGACGTAAAGCTCTTCGGAATTGAGCTTGTCTTCCATGCGGATTTCATTGCCCGCCGTGCCGCCTTTCGATGAACGGGAGCGGATCACACTTTGCGTCTGCATCGACGGCAAGGTCACGGGCACCACGTTTGTGCCGTTGTAAACACAACCCGTCACGAGCGGGCGGTCGGGATCGCCGTCGACGTAGCTGACGACGACCTCTTCGCCGATGCGCGGCAGAAACAGATGTCCCCAGCCCGGTCCCGCCGATGCCTGCGCGACACGAACCCAGCACGAGCTGTTCTGATCGGCATTGGGCGTGCGATCCCAGTAGAACTTGAGCTTGATGCGCCCCTGGGCGTCGGTCCAGATTTCCTCGTCCGACGGGCCGACCACTTTCGCCGTATGCGTGCCCGACACGACGGGTCTTGGTGTCACGAGCGGCGCACGAAACGGCACGGTGGCAGGAAACACGTCGAACTCGTTGCCATACATCAGGTTCGAAGCCGCGTGGCGCACGGCACGTACCACGTAGCTGACATTGAGCGCGCTGTCGGGGTGGCCGCTCAACGTGAAGGTGGTGCCTGCCGTGAGGCCGTAGTAGCCGCCTTCACCGTGCCCGGTCTGCTGCCCGACGTTGTGCGCCTCGCGAAACGTTCCGGCGATCTGGTCGCCGTGCGACGCGGCGACGTATTTGCCGGGAAACGTGAAGCGCGACCCGGTCGGAATGCTCGACGTGCCTTTCGACGACGACAGCAACGTGGCCGCCTGTGTGTAGTCGTAGTCGCTGACGATATGCTCGCCGGCCACTACGCCGCGCGACATTTCGAATGCGCTGAGTCGCTGTGCTTGGGGACCGATGCCCGAATCGGGTGCGAAATAGAGCGTGCCTGCCGTCGTCGCTTCGTGTGCGGACGGGTCGTCCGCCAGCACCATCGTGTGCGCGCCGTCCGCAAAGGTGAAGAAGTAGAAAATGCCTTCCTCTTCCATCAGGCGCGAGATGAACCGGAACGCGCTCTCGTCGTACTGGACGCAATAGTCGCGCACCAGATAGTTGCCAGCGTGCTTCGTCCCGTCCTCGAAGGTCACGCCAAAGGCACCGAGCACCTGCTTGATGATGTCGAGTGCGCTCTGGTTTTGCCAGATGACGCGATCCTGGCCGAGCGTCAGCAGCCACAGGCGCGGCGCCAGTTCCGCAGAATAGAAACCGTACTGCACGTCCGCGCCCGCATGGGCGAAGCGCGTGACGATGCCATTGAAATATCGCGTGGCGCCAGTGTGATCTTTCAGCGTCACCGTCACGCTCTTGCCTACGATCTGCTGCGGATCGAGCGCCTTGTTGGTCGACCGCATGCGCAGATCGAAGTGGTACAGCTCCGAGATGGCCTCACGTCCGCCAAAACCATCGAGCAGCAGCACGTCCGTCCCGAACGGTGTCGAGACGGATGCAAAACAGTTCGCCTGGCTGGGCACGGTGGACATGCGCTTACGCCTCCTTCGGCAGGAAGCGGAACTCGATATCGCCCGTCGCGCCCAGTGTGAGATGCACGCCGCCAAACGGCTCCGAAATCGAGATTCTCTCGAGCACCTGGCGCGCCAGTTCCGGCAGGACCGACTGCGTCAGAATGTGGTCGACATTGCGCGCGCCGCTGTCGACTTCCTTGCAGCGCTGCGCGATCAGCGTGGCGAGATCCGCGTCCCAGGTCAACTGCGCGAGGTGGTTGCGCGTAAAGCGCTGCGCGAGCCGTTCGAGCTTCAGATTGACGATCGCGTTGATCTGCGCATCGCCGAGGTGGTAGTACGGGACGAGCACGAGCCGCCCGAGAAACGCCGGACTGAACTGCCTGAGCAGCGCCGGACGCAGCTTCTCGATCAGCTCTTCGGGCGACGGGCGACGGCCGCCGTGGGAGGCTTCCGTAATCACGTCCTGCGCCGCGTTCGACGTGAGCAGGATCAGCGTGTTCTTGAAGTCGATGGGGACGCCCTCACCGTCTTCCATCACGCCCTTGTCGAACACCTGAAAGAACAGTTCCAGCACGTCCGGGTGCGCCTTCTCCATTTCGTCGAGCAGCACGACGCTGTACGGGCGGCGGCGCACCGCTTCCGTCAGTACGCCGCCACGGCCGTAACCGACATACCCCGGCGGCGCGCCCTTCAGTCCCGAGACGCTGTGCGCCTCCTGGAACTCGGACATGTTGACCGTGATCATGTTGCGCTCGCCGCCATACAGCAGATCCGCCAGTGCAAACGCCGTCTCCGTCTTGCCGACGCCGCTCGGCCCAACGAGCAGGAAGACACCGACCGGTTTGCCCGGATCGTCGAGATCGGCGCGGAACGTACGCACCCGGCGCGCGATGGCGTCGAGCGCTTCATCCTGTCCGACCACGCGTTCGGCAAGCTTGTCCTGCAGGTAAAGCACCGTATGCAGTTCGTCGGCGAGCATCCGGCCGACGGGAATGCCCGTCCAGCCGGATATCACCTTCGCGACCGTCTCCGAATCGACGCACACGGGGACCATTGGCTCGTCGTTTTGCACGGCTTCGAGGCCTTTCTCCAGCCGCGACAGATTCGCTGTCAGCGACTCGCCTTCTTCGGACTCCGCCGCGCCGCTCTGATCCGCCAGATAGGCGCGGATCTTCTTGCGCCAGGCGAGCACCTCTTCGACCGCGCGCTTTTCCGTCGAGAGCTTCTCGGCAAGGCGTGCGTGCTGCGCGCGCTCGTCTTCGAGCTGCTTCGTGATGGCAGCGATAGCGTCGGCGCGCTCGGCGCCCATGGCGGCTTCGTGACGCGCGATGCGAAGCTGGTTTTCGGCGGTATCGAGCGAGCGGCCGAGCGCTTCGATCTCTTCGGGCAACCCGTTTTGACCGATCGCGACGCGCGCGCAGGCCGTATCGAGCACGCTGATCGCCTTGTCCGGCAACTGCCGCCCGGAGATATAGCGATGCGAGAGCTTCACGGCATCGCGGACCGCTTCATCGAGAATCTCGACCCCGTGATGCTCTTCGAGCTTCTGTACCATGCCGCGCAGCATTTCGATCGCGACGGCCTCGCTCGGCTCCTCGACCTTGACGACCTGGAAGCGCCGCGCCAGCGCTGGGTCACGCTCCACGTACTTCTTGTATTCGGCCCATGTCGTGGCGGCAATCGTGCGCAGCTCGCCACGCGCGAGCGCCGGCTTCAGCAGGTTGGCCGCGTCACCCTGACCTTCGCTGCCGCCCGCGCCAATGAGCTGATGAGCCTCGTCGATGAAAAGAATCACGGGCACAGCCGACGACTTGACCTCCGCGATCACCGACTTGAGCCGGTTCTCGAACTCGCCCTTCACGCCGGCGCCTGCCTGCAACAGCGCAAGATCGAGCGAACGGACGGACACATTGGTCAGCGCGGGCGGCACGTCGCCTTGCACGATACGCTGCGCGAAACCTTCGACGACGGCCGTCTTGCCGACGCCCGCCTCGCCTGTCAGGATCGGGTTGTTCTGACGGCGGCGCAGCAGCACATCGATCAGTTGCCGGATCTCGGCGTCGCGTCCGCGAATGGGGTCGATCTTGCCTTCACGCGCAAGCCCCGTGAGATCCACGGTGTATTGATCGAGCGCAGTCTTGCGGCCCTGGCTCGCGCCGCCTTGCGCCATGGAAGGCATCGCCGCTTGCGCCTGGGGCGCAGCAGCGGGCGTTGCATTGGCTCGTCCTGCTTCCGGCGCCGCCGGTGAACCCGCCTGCGTGCCGCCGGCATCTTCAGCCGAACCTGCCAGCACGGCGCCAAGGCGCTCGCGCAAGCTCGCACGCGGAATATTCAGCAATGCGGGCGCTGACTCGAGCAGCATGCCGCGCAGACTGTCCACCTCGAGCAGTGCCAGCACGAGCGTGCCCGAGCGGATCTGCTGTTCGCCGAGCAGCATCGAACTGAGCAGCCACGCCTCCTGGAAAAGCGGAGAAAAATTCGGCGACAGCGCGGGCGTGCGTCCATTGCCGCGCTTGAACAGATCGACGGCCTTCTGAAGTTGCGCGGTGAGCGCTTCAGGTTTGATGCTGAAGTGCGCGAGAATCGCGCGCAGGTCCGGCGCATCGGATTCGAGCAGCGTCAACAGAAGATGCTCGACATCGACGTTGTAATGCGTCTGACGCACGCACAGTTGCGCGGCCTGCTCCATCGCAAGCTTGCATTCCGGGTTGAGCCGGCTCAACAGGGTTCGGATATCGATGTCCATGCGCGTTGTTCTCAGAGATTCGTTGGCGCGGGCGCAGCAGCTTCGCGCATGGCGAGGCGCACCGGCTTCGGCGTGTGAGTGTCGTGATTCGCGCCGCCCAGCCAGGAGGTCCAGCCGAGCCGAGCCGCACGCAAGCCGCCCGCCGCGCATTCGACACGTTGCGGCGCAAGATGCAGTACGAACTGCACATCGAAGTCCTGCTGCAGATACGACCTGATGAGCCACGCGGCCATCGCGTGATCCTGGCCGCCGGGTAGCAGCGCTTCGAAGCGCGCCTTCGTCAGTTCGGGAAACTCAATGCAGATGCCATTCGCTTCGTCCCACGTGCGGCGTCCGAGCACTGCGGCGCCGCCCAGACGTGGCGTGCGGGAACCGGCGCGCGCGAGGCGCAGCGAATCGGCGGGATCGATCTCACGCCAGCCGCCGACGAACTGCGCACCGCGCACCTTGAGACCGAGGCGATCGGCAAGCAACGTGCACAAGCCCATCATCGAACGGGGCGCGGCGCCCAGCAGGCCCGCGTGGCGCATCCACAGGCGTTCGCCATGCGGGCCGTGATTGGTGCCATTCGCGCCCGCGCGCAGTCCGAGGTTGCTCAGCGCATCAAGCGCCGCCGCGAGCGCGGAGCCGTGCGGCGAGCGCCAGTTCAATCCCGGCGCGTGCTTCTTGCGGCTGCGATAGAGGAACGACAGAAAGCGATGGTTGAAGATGTCGAGCAGATCCGCCGACGCCGTGTCGCGTTGAGCGCGCCGCGCCAGCACCAGTTCCGTATAGGCCATCGGCAGCGGTCCGTTCGCGCCTGCCAGCGTAAGGACGGGCGTCGTCACCGTATAGCTCGCGTGCATGTCGTGTGCGCCATGCCGCTCGCGCGATGCGGGCTCATGTTCGTCCGTAACGTCAGCGTGGTGGCCGCCGCGCGACCCGGCATGTTCTTGTACGCTGCGGATATCGCTAGGCTCGAACGCGAGCGAAACGTGGCCGACGAGACGCACAGCCTCGCCGAGACCGTTGCCGCGCCCAAGCGGCCGCGCCCACGGCGCAGCCCGTTCAAGCAGGCTGATCGCCTGGAACAGATCGAAGCTCTGCGGGTTCGCCTTGAGACGGGCGATCAGAGCAGCTGCTGGCAGCCCGTCATCGGCTCCCATTGCTTCCATATCTCGTCTCCACGGCGCACTACCAGCCGAACAAAGGAATTGACCGACGTGTACATCGCGAAGAAACGCGCGAGCACGGCGCCCATCAGCAAGGGTGAGCCGCCGACGAAGGTCTCGGGATCGAACTCGACGGTGACCTCAGTGCCGCGGCAGTAGCCGCGCCACGCGTCATTGCCGACATGCGCCGTGACGCTGCGCGCTTGCACACTGCGGATGCCGCGAATCTGATCTTGCTCACGCGTACCATCGGATGCGAAAAGCCGCAGCATCTCCTGCAACCGCGCCCGCCCCGTTGCACCGCTCACCAGCGAGTGATAGTTCAGCGTGAGCAGCGAGATCAGCCGCCACAGGGTCTCGCTTCCGAGCGATGGGCTGCGCTGCGCGGTAGGCTCATAGAGACAGCGCACGCGCGTGTTCTGCGACACCTTCTCGACCATCATGCGTGCGCCGACAGGCACGTGTTCCGCCAGCCGCCGGTTGGTGCACAGCACGTTCGCGTACACCACGGGTGCGCCTGGCTCGGACTGCGTGTTGGTGGCATCGACGAAACTCAGGAACATGTCTGTGCCGAGGACGTTCTCGCGCAGGCTATGTTCGCGCCGCGCCGACCAGAACACGGTGCTGGCATTCGTGTCGATGTGATCGATAGCGGCGAAACTGGGCACCGTTGTCACCCGATCCGACGACGGGTCGGACGCGACGACAGACGCAATCGAATGAATTTCGGTCATCGACTCGCGCCGCTGGTCGGCGACGAGCCTGTATTCGTAATGTCGATGGTCGACGACGATCGGCTCGCTCGTCTGCGAAAACAGATTCACGATCGGCGTGCTGCCAAGCTGAAAATGTTCGGCACGCAACATCCCGAGGCCGCGCGGCGCGCGGTCCAGATGAAGCACGATCTCGCAGCGACGCCCTGATCCGAGCCGCCCTTCCAGATGGTGCAGATCGAAGAAATGAAACTTGCGTGGAAAGGCGAAGTACTCCTGCATCAGCGAGTAAGCCGGCTGAGCGTTGGGGGGACGCGGCAATACGTCGTCGGTTTCTGCGTAGCCCACTTCGCGCCACGCGCGCGCCGGCAGCAGCGTTGCGGCTGCACGGCCTTCGGGGCGAACGGAAACATCCGCCACGCCCGACACCAGCAATTCATACAGCGGCATCGTCACCATCCAGTCGCCGTGGAGGTGGATGCGCAAATGCTTCAGTTCGAGTTCGGAAAAGTCCACGCCCGGCGAGCATTCCAGCGTGAGACGCAGCGTCGAATCGTCGCCGAACGCGGCGTGACTGAGCTTCAGCGGCCACAGCACCGTGTCCCACGCCGTGCGGAAACGGCACGTCTCGCCTGTTTCCGTGCGCGCCTGCAGGCCCGTGTGACGCGGCACGAGAAACCCGGCTGTTACCTTGCCCTGGGTCGGATCGAGATCGAACTGCGCGATCGTCATCGACGGCACAGGCTGCACGAGCGAAGGACACACGTTGTCGAGCAACGCCGATGCGACCTGCGGAAACTCCTGGTCGAGATCGCGGTGAACCCGCGCAGCAAGAAAGGCCGTCGCTTCGATCAGCCGCTCCGTGTGCGGGTCGAGTGACTCCGTGCCGTGCAGCGCGAGGCGCGATGCGATCTTCGGGTAACGGCGAGCGAAGTCCGCACCTTGCAGACGCAGGTACGAGAGCTCGCGCTTGTAGTACTGAAGGATGTCGTCGGGCGCCATGTCAGCTCTCAGCAGCAGTCCGGGCCTCGCTGACCGTGTGACCGTCCGTCGCCAGTTCGAAAGCGACGTGCGCGACGCCGTTGCCGGACCGCAATTCTGCGTCGATGGTCAGCACAGCGTGCGTCGAGTGATCGGAAGGGAACACAAAGCCCACGGTGACGTTGGCGAGGCGCGGTTCGAACAGCGTAATCGCGCGTCTGACGACAGCGGCAATTGCGTCCCGATCAGGACCGGAATGCAACGACCTTTCGGAAAAGTCTGGCACGCCGTAGTTGAGTACGGTGCCGTCGCTGACTGCAAATTGTTCAAACGTCAGGCGCGATCGTGTGTTGAGCAATCTGCCGAGCTCGCGCGCAACCGACTCCCGCAGCGCATCGGCGCCTGAGAGCTGCGCCTCGCCGCTGGCGGCGAGGCGGTCGAACAGTGGCATCGATGAACCGCTGACGATTGCCGGCATTGCGCGATGACTCCAAATAACGCTTTAGCGCCGGATTCCGGCGCTAAAGCGATGATCAGGCCGCCGGAGGCGCCGAAACGTTCTTCGACAGATCCCAGCCGAACGAGGCCGTGCCCTTCTTCGTCGAATCGACGTTCTGCTGCGTGTAGACGGTCGTGATCTTCGAGAAGTTGATCGAAAAGGTATCTGCCGACTCGCCGCCGCCGCTCGTCGAAATCGACGAAATCATCGCGTCGCTCAGCGTGTACGTGAGCAGCGACATGAACTTGCCGTTCTCGTTGCGGCCGATGGAAATCGTTGCATCGCCGAGCTTGGTGCCAGCAGCGCACGCGGAATACAGCGCGGGCGTTGCCTGATCGGTCGCCTTGCTCAGGCTGAACTCCTGGAAGCTCGGACGGCCCATTGTGCGTTCCGTATTGCCGACGTCGCGGTTCATCGAGATCGACACGCCGATCGAATACGAATACAGCACGATCTGATCCGTCGCGCCGTCGAGCGTCGAATTGCCCTTGATGTCCTTGATCTTAAGAAGAACGGTATCCATGAATCTCTCTTATCAATAGGTGACGTATTTGCTTTGCCGCGCGGCGCGAGGGGCGCGCGCGACGGATCATCAGGCTGCCGCTGCCGGCAGTTCCGCGACGAGACGAATCGACGCGGTCAGTTCTTCCATCTGGAAATGCGGCTTCAGGAAACAGGTCGCGCGGTATGCACCCGGCTTGCCCGGCACTTCCGTGACGTCCACGCGCCCTTCGCCGAGCGGGAAACGCGCTTTTTGCGCGTGCGACGCCGACGGGTTGATCAGCACGTAGTCAGCGATCCAGTTGTTCAGATACGCCTCGATATCGCTGCGCGACTGGAAGCTGCCGACCTTGTCGCGCATGATCACTTTCATGTAGTGAGCGAAGCGCGATGCGGCGAGCACGTACGGCAGACGCGCCGACAGTTGCGCGTTCGCATTGGCGGCGTCCTTGTTGTACACCTTCGGGCGATTGGTCGTCTGGCCACCGAAGAAAGTCGCGAAGTTCGAACCCTTCGAATTCACCAGCGCGATAAAGCCGAGGTCGTTCAATTCCTTCTCGCGGCGATCGGTGATCGTCACTTCCGTCGGGCACTTGAGGACAATGTCGCCTTCGCCCGTCTTGTACGTGTGTGCGACCATGTTTTCGACCTTGCCGCCGCCTTCCACGCCACGGATCGCCGTCGACCAGCTGTACTTCGCAAACGCATCGGTGATGCGCAGACCGAGCTGGTAGGCCGAGTTCGCCCACAGGTACTTGCTGTGATCGGTGCCGTCGACATCTTCTTCGAAGTTGAAGTTCTCGACGGGCTTGGTCTTCGCGCCATACGGCAGACGTGCAGCGTACGAAGGCAGCACCAGCGACACGTAACGCGAATCTTCCGAGTCGCGGAAGCTGCGCCATGCGGCGAGTTCGGCGCTCTCGAAGGTCTTCGACAGATCGCGCGTGACGCCGAGGTCCGTAAACGATTTCAGATCGAACAGGCTGGGCGATGCGGCCGCGATAAACGGCGCATGCGCGGCGGCTGCCACCTTCGAAATGCGCTCGAGCAGCGCGATGTCTTGCGGATGACGACCAAACGAGTAATCGCCGATCAGCAACGAGTACGGCGCGCCGCCGAATGTGCCGTATTCCTCTTCGTAGATTTTCTTGAAGAGCGTGCTCATATCGTGATCGACAGCCGTTTCCAGGTCTTTGAGCAGCTCCTTCTTCGTCACGTTCAGCAGGCGCAGCTTCAGCTGCGGCCCCGTTTCCGTGCCGTAGACCATGTCATGCAGGCCCGTCCAGGACGCTTCGAGCTCCTGGAACGCTTCTTCATGCATGATCGCGTTGAGCTGGTCCGACAGCAGCTTGTCGATTTCAGCGACGCGTTCGTTGATCATCGCGACGACGCTCTTATCGGGGCTCGTGCGCATGCCTTCGTCGAGAATCTGCGAAGCGAGCTGGCCAATCAGCTTTTTGGCGTAGCTGCTTTGCGACGGCTCGACGGCCATGTTGCCTTCATGCACGATGCGTTCGAGCAGGCTCAGTTCCGCGCCCGCGGCGTCGAGCATCTGGGTTTCGCGCGCGGCCGCACCGGCCGCTGTGTTGCTTGCCATCTGAATCACCTTTGAAAGTTCGTTGCGCCCATCAGGAAGGGCATATCAGGCTTCTGTCGGCTGCCTTCAGGCGGCAGGCGTGTCCTCAGCGGGCGCGGCCGGCTCGGCCGCTGCCTCGGCCGCCGCGGGTGCTGCCGAAGCAGCTGCGGGAGCGTCGCTGGCATGCGCCTGACTTTGAACTTTCTTCAGCTCCTCACTGTTCTGCACGATGCGCTCGAGCATCGAATCGAGCTCGTCGTTGCCGTCGAGCTTGGCGAGCAGATCGCGCAGCTGTTGACGCGCTTCAAGCAGCTTGGCCAGACGCGGCACCTGCTTGACGATGCTTTCCGGATGAAAATCTTCGAACTTCTCGAACTTCAGTTCGACCTTGATGTTGCCGTCGCCTTTGAGCGTGTCCGCGACGGAGAGATCGAGACGCGGAGCAATCTTGCTCATGATCTCGTCGAAATTGTCTCGATCGATTTCGACCAGTCGACGCTCCTTGAGTTTGGGCAGCGGCGTTGCGGGCTGACCCGACAGGTCCGCAAGCAAACCGACCACGAGCGGAAGCTCACGCTTCTCGACTGCGTCGCCGATTTCTACGTCATAGGTGATCTGAACGCGCGGCGGACGATTGCGTCCTACCCATTTCTGCAAACTGTTCGACATGAACCTCTCCGGAAAAGCACGAGTGTGTTTAAGAAACAACTCGCTCGCATAGCCCGCGAGCGATGGGCACCTTGCAAATTGGATTCGAAGAGCGCAGGAACGCATTCGCAGCGTACGTGCGTGCAGACCCCGCTGACAGGATGTCGTCAAGCTGAGCGCCCTTCTTTAATATTCTTTTGAATCAGGCTACCCACTACGACAGGCCGGGCGAGCCTTTCTCGGGTGGAAGGCTGCCGTATCGAGCGCCGGTAGCAGTGTTAATGGCGCTCGCCCCCGCGATTTCTTCCGGGCCAGAAGCTCTACCTTGGTCAGGAGTAGTTGGCCATGCTGAAAGAAACCGGTACTTCTTTTTCAGGCGGTATTGAACCAGGCACGATCGGCACCTGTTCACCTGCCTTTTAATGACGCAGGATTAGACCACAGCTTTTTTTCAGCTACAAGACGAGTTTTCGAGTGCGCGCGAGATATTTTTTCACCGGAATAACGACAAGTACATCAAGTACCAGCGCCATGTTTCATTGCGGCTGGGCCCGGCATAAAAACACGAACGTACGATGAATGGTCAGCGCTCCCTAACCCGTTTCGGCCCACATATGGTGTAAGAATATGGTGTAAGAACTTGAAAGACTCTGCAAACAGGCAGGGCTTCGGATCCTCGACGAAAACAGGCATGCGGCGTGCGCTTTTACTGGCAATTAATCGCATCAGTGGCGTAGTGCGCGTTACTGAATAAAGCGACGTTGTTTCTTTGGATACGCGACAAAATCAATTGGTTGAATTTGCACAGGATTTTTTATATCTCACCCCCTAAAAACGGGCGATCTTATTCGGATCGTATTCTCCGCTTCCAGGGAAAACGCCAATGCGTAAGTGATTGCTGCCGCGCAGTGGTCCGTGTATCGTTCGCGGCGCCAACTTTTTACGCAGGATGCATCGCTGCGAGGACGCTCAAGAGGTGCAGCCGAACGTACTCGTCGAACCGGAGATCGCGCACCTCGACCGGGTCATGGGGACCTTTGTTTTCGGCCGCGTTTCCGCTGCGACCGCTTACTGGCCAAACCGGCTCGACGCCCTCTGGGCGTTGCGTCATCTCACCGACTATCAGCGTTGCTGGGTGCAAGAGCTAATGCGCGAACTTCCAGAACCTGAGCGATAAACCCATTCTCAGGTTCCCGTCGTGCACTCCGCATCCTTTTTCTCGTTGGGATCATTACTCTGCAATACGAGGAAAAATGTCCCGCAGGCCGATAAAGAAAAGTGCGTTGCGTCCGGACGAGACCTGACATCAAATGATCATCCAGAATGAATACGTCGCGGCTATACTGCTGCCGGCGAGAGTCGGCTAGATCAACAACCGCGAGACGGGGAAAGAAATGGGCGCAAAAGGGCCGCTGGAAGTCGTCACTGCGAGCGAATGGATACGGCGCACGGCGCTGACCTTCAGTTCTCGTAGCGCAAGCACAAGTCGCGTCGATGCCGCGTATGCCGCATGGTGCACGGCGCGCTTTGATACGCTCAAGGCAGCGACTCTGCGCGATGCGCTCGACGACTATCTGGCAGAGAAAGGCGGCAACTGGTCAAAGGTTTCGCGCAACGCCGAAAGTGGTGGACTGATGGAGTACATCTACGGGCAGGCGAAGGCGGTTGCCCCCGCTCGCCCGTCCGCCGCCGCTGCTCGCCACAGAGTCCAGTCGTTCGATATCCCCCACTCCCGCTACGGCGTGCTTTATCTGCTGGGCAATATCGACATCGACATGAACTGCTTCAATATCGCGATGGAAGGCGTCGCTGCCGTGGGTGGCGCAATCGGCTCCGGTTTTGCTGCGAACATGGCTCATCTCGACAGCGTCAGTCAGGCGAGCCGGCACGTCGATATCGCAGGACATCAGGTTTCCGCGCAGGCAATCGTCAGCGCTTCCTCGACGGCCATCAAGACGCTGCCCAAAGCAGGCAAGACACTCGACGAGACGTTCGGCATCAGTCAACCCCTGGGCAGAGAACGGCGATGGTCGCCGACAGGCACCGTCAGACCCGCCATGGATAACGCCGGCAGCGGGCCGATCAAGTCCAAGGTGACGTGGACGTATCCCGTGACCAAAGCCGGATTTGAAATGGTCAAGGACGATCCAGCCCTGTTCCTCAATCCCTGGATGCTGCCCACCACCGTGGCGGGCTCGGCAATCGTCACGATCACGGAGACGCTCAATAATCTTCGCCGCGAGATAGAGAGCGCCGTCACGTGGGCGTTCGAGAAAATCAAGAACGCATTGCTCGGCACGTCGGCCTCGACGTTCACGTTGTCCGGCGGCATCGTCCGTTCACTGATCAAGATCGTCGTGACGCAATGCCTGGCCAGCGCGGCGCCGTTTGTCGGAGCCGCGATGGATCTCGGCGCGGGGATCGTCAAGACCGTGCGGGCCGCGGCGGAAAAAGTGGGAGCTTGGCTCGAACGGAGACGCATCCAGTTGAACGCAGGGCACCCGGAGCTGATCGCGGCATCGCTCGAAGGAGAGATGCAGAAGGGCATGTTTCAGGGCCTGTGGAGCACGCTGAAGGGTGCGGTATCGATGGCGCTGAGTTCCTTCTTGCCGGGCGCAGGCAGCCTCGTATCGGCCATCGTCACGGGCGTCGAGTGGCTGGTGAAATTCGCGTTCCGGCTGTGGGAGCAAAGCAAGATCCACGCGTTTCTGGTCAAGGCTCGCGAGTTCTATCTTCAGGAACGGGAACTGGCCACACGAGATCCCGGCCCACGCGGCCTGGAGTTTCAACCTAACATGGACCCGCAGAGAGGCGGCATTATCCACGACGTCGATAGATTTACAGCCTTGTTCCAGGAGGGCTGTGACGCCAGTCCGATGATCCCCATGCTGACGCTCAACACAGGCATTTGTGGCAGCCTGATGACAATGGTCAACCTGTTTAGAGACGAAAACCAGGATGGCAGAGAAGTGGTCGACCGCGCGACGTATAACAGTGGCGTGGCCTATTTCTCCAGGCTCAAGGCTTACGGCGCGCAGTATCTGCAAAGCTCGGGTTTCAAGTTCCGCGCCAGTCCAACGGAAACACGGGGCAGCATACAAGGGCTCCTCGATCACGCTGTGCACCATCATGGACAGGATACGATGGCTGGAAAAGCGGTCGCCTTTCTCGCCGCGAGCTAGCATCAAAATATGCTGCGTGAGCCGGTTTGTGCGCTAGCCACATAATCACCGTGGCTAACGGCGACCTTTTTTACGGGCGTTCGCAGCGATACCAGCGAACCGTCGTTCGGCACATCTGGATTCTGCGTGTTCGCGATCTGCCGCTGTTCGAGTACCGGGTGGTGCTGCATGTGCCGCGACGGCGCGTGTCGTCCACTGGAATAACGCATCGTGTCCGGTTTCGTTGACGTCAGGAACGGGGCGCGGGCCGAATTCAATCGGCGTTGACAAGTACCGCTAGCAGAGTCCGATCTTCGCATTCGGCAATTCTGCCTGCCTGTCCCGCACGAAGGCATTAGCGAGCGTATCCCCCTCCATGCGGTTGAGAGATGTGGCAGCGGACAGGCTAGTCATCGGTCGTACCAGGGCAATCGGTCGCGCGCGAGTTTTGAGGGCAAGGCCTCAAAGAATCCTTGCACCGCGGCCACAGCGGCGTCGAAATGCTCAGGAGCAAGCATCAGGTCGACTGAACCCGGGTCCTGCATCGGAGAAGTCTCATTCGAATTGAAAAGCTCGGGCGCAATCATTTCCAGTTCCTGCGCGGCCGCTCCGCGACCGTGCTTCACGACATTGGCGATGAGGCGCAACAGCTTCAGCCCCGGGTAAAACGGCTGACTTTCGAACGGCGTGCCATCTTTATTCCAGGTGAAACAGGTCAGCCACCTTTTCGAGTGCCTTGAAATCGGCTTTGGACACCCGGCTTGAGAAAGATTCGTGATCGCTTTGCGACGGTCTCAACGCCCAGTACACGATCTGCTTGGCCAATTGTTCCCAGAGGTGATATAGCCCAGCCATCGCCAATCCCAGCATCTGCCGAGGTATTGCGTCGAAATAAAGGAGTTGTCGCGTGTTGTGATATTCCTCTGCTTCATGGAGGCAGCGAAAGGTCATGTCATCGTTGATATCAAATTCGGCCCACTCCCCGTGTAGCCATTCCCGGAAGCTTTTGTCTTCCTCCTCCCCTTGCGCCCTGAGGTCGTCGAACAAGGGAAGGACCTTTTGGGTAACCGCCTCGGCGTAGGCGTCGATTGCGTCCAACGCGGATCGCCGATCAGGAATATCGGACCACATTGCGCGACCTCCCGGAAGAAATGTTCGGCGACGGTGACCTCACACGGGAAGCATATAGAAGCCTCCCCTGGTCACGCCGCCCCATATTCGCATGACCCACGTCCAGGCGCCAGTTGATGGTCGCCACGGGTGCGATTAAAGGCGCACGACCTTTATGCCATTAACCCGGACTCGTGTGCTGAGACCGGCGATCGACGCTGGTCTGGCGCCTGCTGGTCGGTCAGGTAGAGAGGCCTGGCCTTCGGATCTATATAAGGACTTGAATGACGATTCGCAGCCCCATCGCGCTGGGCGTGGCTCTTTGTGTTTCCGGATGTGCCATCAATCCGCAAACCGGTCAACCGGAAGTCGCCGCTTCCGTCAAAACCCAGTTCAACAGCATTTTCACAGCGAAGACCCCTGCTCGAACAATGACCGCAATATCGGCATTGCCGTTGGCGCGGTCGCCGGTGGCGTAATCGGTTATCTGGCTCACGGGGCGAAGGGCGCGGCCGCCGGCGCTCTGATCGGGGCCGGCGGCGGCTTTCTGGTCGGTCATGTGCTGGACGCGCGCCGCTGCGAGCTATACCGGATTGCGCAGGCAAACGGCCTGAAGCTGGCGTCGGCGCCCATCACTCAGGCCAGGCCAAACGCTGGTTCTGCCGACAGACCCGCAACCGTGGGCCTGGACGTCCGGCTCGAAAACAAATCGGACGAGTTCGTCGCCGGATCGGCGGAATTGACGCCACAGGCGCGCAAGTACCTCGCGCAGATTGCGAACCAGTACTCGCCCAAAGCACTGATGGCTGCCCTGCCGCCCGACGCGACGCCCGAGCAGCGCGCGCAGGCAGGCGGCCGCAAGGTGTTGATAGTCGGGCACAAGTGGGAGAACCTGCATGAGCGCCGTCGACATCACTCACCTGCGCGAGTGGGTTGGCAGGAGCCAGTCTGACCTTGACGTACTCTCGTCGCGCCAGGCGCGGCTAATGGCCGCAACGCTCGGGATTCCTCAGTCTGACTTCGTCGACGGCACACCATTGCCTCCGCTCTGGCATTGGCACTACTTCCTCAGCGGCGCGCCGCCTTCGGCGCTCGGCCGAGACGGCCACCCCGCAAGAGGCGGCTTCTTGCCTCCCGTACCTTTGTCGAACCGCATGTGGGCCGGCGGCGCGCTCGAATTCCACGGCGACCTGCCGCTGGGTGCGAACGTTCAAAAGCGCTCGAGCATCGCGTCGGTTGAACACAAGCAAGGACGAACTGGCGAGCTTGTCTTCGTGACGGTTCTGCATGAAGTCCTGCGCGAAGGCAAAGTCCTTGTCACCGAGCACCACGACATTGTTTACAAGGAAGCGTCCAAGGCGGGTGCCACGGCCGCGATGCTGGAGATACCCGAGCCGCAGCAAACGCGTCGGGTAAAACCAGATTCGACGATGTTGTTCCGCTACTCCGCGCTGACGTTCAACGGCCATCGCATTCACTACGACGCGGACTATTGCCGCGAAGTCGAAGGCTATCCGAACCTCGTGATTCACGGCCCACTAAATGCAACGCTTCTTGCCCGCTTTGCAGAAGAAGTGAGCGGACGTCGGCTGAAGCATTTTCGCTATCGCGCAGTTCAGCCCGCGATACTCGGTAACGAATTGGAGTTCAACGCCGCGCCAGACGGTGACCAGCTCGTGGTTTGGGTGAGCTTAACCGGCGGTGCCGTCTCGATGCGAGCTGAAGCCTCGTTCTAGGCGCATGCAAGCTTGCGTTGACGGAATCTTTCAAGATTGGAGACAAAGATGCACTCGAAATCCCACCTCGGTCAGCCCGACGCCTTGACCCCATCGAAGGACTCGAACCGCATTGAACGCCGCGCAGCAATTGCGAGCGTCATTGGCACCACGATTGAGTGGTACGACTTCTTCATCTACGGCACTGCGGCGGCTCTTATTTTTCCAAAGCTTTTTTTCGCACACGGAAGTTCAGAAGGCCTCATGGAATCATTCGCCACCATTTTCGTGGGCTTTCTGTCTCGACCTTTGGGTGGAGCCATCTTCGGATACATGGGTGACCGTGTAGGTCGCAAATCGACTCTTGTCGCCACACTGACGCTTGATGGGCGTGGCAACCTTGTTCGTCGGTCTTCTGCCGACGGCCCAGCAGATTGGCCCCACCGCCGGCTGGCTTCTCATTGCCCTTCGGTTCCTGCAAGGAATTGGCGTGGGCGGGGAATGGGGCGGTGCTGTTCTGCTCTCAATGGAGAGCCATCAAGGCAAGCGCCGTGGCTTCATGGCATCGTTGCCGAACGTGGGTGTGCCTCTCGGGCTGGTGATCTCCGTTCTCGTTTGGAGCTTGTGTAGCCGTTGGAGCGGCGACTCGTTGGTGACATCGAAGCTCTTCTTGGCTGTCCGACGCTTTGTGGCATCGTCGTTCCAAAAGCTGAGCAAGCCGACGTGCTCGTGCACCTGTCGAACATGCTTTCCAATAACACCGCGCTGCTGCCCCTCATCGAGACGGCGGCAGCCTTTGACGACCTTAAGGCCTTGGCAAGGACGCCGAAGGTCACGCGATTGATGTTCGGCACAATCGATTTTCAGGTCGATACGGGCATCAAAGGCGATGGCGACGAACTCATCTACTTTCGTTCGCAACTAACCCTTGCATCGCGGATTGCCGGCATCGCCGCCCCGGTTGATGGGGTGACTACAGCTATCGATGATGCAGAACTGCTTCGGCAAGACACGATTCGTGCGCGCAATCTCGGTTTTCGAGGCAAGCTGTGTATCCACCCGAAGCAACTAGCACCTGTTCACGCCGCCTTCCTTCCCGCTCCGGAGGAGCTCGACTGGGCGCAGCGAGTGACAAGCGCTGTCCGGGAAAGCGACGGTTCGGCGATTAGCGTCGACGGAAAGATGGTAGATGCTCCTGTGATTGCTAAAGCGAAGGACATCTTGAACAACTCCTCCACGGAGCGGAGAAATCGCTGAGCGCGCTGACGTGCCCAGCAACTCGAAACCGTTGCGGTCCAGCGATAAGCCACCTGGCGGCGGAGAAACCCGCGCGTCGACGATATTCACGCGCTGCGGCACGCGAGCTTTGTTGAACGCCATTCATGACACTTTCGCTACAATCAACCTGGCGCACAGCTCAGTGCTGGAATCGGCGACAACGGAGTGTCGACGCTGCGGAGCGCCCTCCTTCTGATACATACTGGCGATGGACATCAAGCACCTGCAACTTTTTTCCGACATCGTCGAGGCGGGCAGCCTCAGCAAGGTCTGTGCATCGCGGGGCATCGCCCAATCCGCCCTCAGCAAGCTCATCGCCACACTCGAAAGCGAATTCGGCGCCAAGCTGTTCTATCGCACCGGCCGCGGTGTGGTGCTGACGGAATTCGGACAATCCATCATGCCGCGGGTGAAGTCGCTGCTAGGCGAATTCGAGTTACTGAAAAGCGAGATCACCGACCGCGCCGACGTGCCCAGCGGCCCCGTCAGACTGGCGCTGCAGGCGTCCATCACACAGCATATTGTCGGCCCGCTGTTCCGGCAGGTGCGAGCCGATTATCCGAAGATCGAACTGCGCTTGATGGAAGGCTTCGCCGGCAATATCGAAGACGCGCTTGCGAACGGCCGCACGGATGTGGGTGTTTTCTCGCGATATGGCGATCGTCTCCACAAGACGGACGAACCGCTCGCCACCGACGAACTGTATCTGGTTGCCCCTGCCGGGGACCCCAACATCGCCAGCCCGAGTTGCCCGTTCGCGCATGCCGCCGCTTTGCCGCTCGTGCTGCCCGGCGCGCCAGACGGGTTTCACATGATGTTGCTGGATGAAGCAAAGAAAGTGGGCGTGTCCCTGAACACCCAGATCGAGGTCGACTCGCTCACGGCAATGCGCGAAGTCGTCGCCAATGGCGCCGCATATACGATCCTGACCAGGCAAGCCGTTGAAGTGGACCTTCGGCTCGGGCGGATCGGGGTCAGCCGCATCGTCGACCCCGTGCTGACACGGACATTGGTACTGGCCACCAGCACCCAGCGCCCGCTGACCCACGCGAGCCGGACAGTCATCAGCCTGATCCGGAAGTTGACGCAAACCAGTGCACCCGTCGAGCCGCAGACAGCAACGGCCAAGCAACCGCCCGCCGGCACGCGACGTCGCAACCCGCGGTCATGAGGCGCGGGCCTCTGCGCTCGCGCGCCGGCGCAAGAGATCGAGCGCGACATCGACGATCATGTCCTCCTGGCCGCCTACCATGCGACGTTTGCCGAGTTCCACCAGGATGTCGACGGATTTGATACCGTATTTCGCCGCGGCTGCCTCCGCATGCCGGAGAAAACTGGAATACACGCCCGCGTAGCCCAGTGCCAGCGTTTCGCGGTCGACGCGCACGGGACGGTCTTGCAGCGGCCGGACAAGGTCGTCGGCCGCATCCATCAGGCCGAACAGGTCGCAGCCGTGGTCCCAGCCCAAACGATCGGCGGCGGCGATGAAGACCTCCAGCGGCGCGTTGCCCGCGCCTGCGCCCATGCCGGCCAGGCTCGCATCGACCCGGTCGCACCCTTCCTCCACGGCCACGATCGAGTTCGCGACGCCGAGCGACAGATTGTGATGCGCATGAATGCCCACTTCCGTGCTGGCGTCGAGCACGTCCTTCAACGCGCGAACCCGATGACGGACGTCCTCCATGCCGAGCGCCCCGCCAGAATCGACCACGTAGACACAGGTCGCTCCATAGCGCTCCATCAGGCTGGCCTGCTCGGCCAGCTTCGCGGGTGTGGTCATGTGACTCATCATCAGGAAACCGACCGTATCCATGCCGAGTTCTCGCGCGGTCTCGATGTGCTGCTTCGCCACGTCCGCTTCCGTGCAGTGCGTGGCGACCCGGACTACACGGGCGCCCGCCGCGTAGGCTTCCTTCAGATCGTGGACGGTGCCGATGCCGGGTAGCAGAAGTGTGGCGATCCTCGCCTGCTTTACGACGCCGGCCACGGCCTCGATCCATTCGAGGTCGGTGTGCGCGCCGAAACCGTAGTTGAAGCTCGACCCTTGCAAACCGTCGCCATGCGCGACTTCGATTGAGTGAACGCCGGCCTCGTCGAGCGCTTTGGCGATCGTCCTGACCTGCTCCACGCTGTACTGATGACGGATGGCGTGACTGCCATCGCGCAGCGTGACGTCGGACACGTAAATCTTCTTGCTCATGTTCGGCTCCTTCAAATGGCAGTCACAGATTGTTCAATCACGCTCGCGGCAATCCGGCCGGCGATCTGTTCGGCTGTCGACAGCGCCGCGCTGGTCATGATGTCCAGGTTCCCGGCGTAAGCAGGCAGGTAATGCGCGGCCCCTTCGACTTCCAGCAGCACCGTTGTCTTGAGACCGTTCACCCGGCCGATTCCCGGCACGTTCAGGTCGTGCACGCGGTCGAACTGGACATCCTGTTTGAGCCGGTAGCCGGGCACGTAGCGTTGCACGGCCGCCTCCATCTCGTCGATGGACGCCGCCACCCGGGCTTCATCCGTCTCTTCGCTCAGGCAATAGACCGTGTCGCGCATCATGAGCGGCGGTTCGGCGGGGTTGAGAACGATGATCGCCTTGCCGCGCCCGGCGCCGCCCACCGTCTGGATCGCACGGGAGGTCGTCTCGGTGAATTCGTCGATGTTCGCTCGGGTGCCCGGTCCCGCCGAGCGGCTGGAGATGCTGGCAACGATCTCCGCGTAATGGACTGTCGCCACCCGCGACACGGCTGCCACGATGGGAATGGTGGCCTGTCCGCCGCAAGTGACCATGTTGACGTTCGGCGCATCGAGGCAGCTGTCGCCGTTGACGACGGGCACACAATATGGCCCGATGGCTGCCGGCGTCAGGTCCACCATCCGTATGCCAGGCTTGCGTTCGCGCAGGAAGCGGTCGTTGGCGATGTGCGCGGCGGCGCTGGTGGCGTCGAACACGAGCTCGACGTCGGCGAACGCGGGCAACCGCACCAGTCCCTCCACGCCTTCGTGCGTCGTCGCCACACCAAGGCGGGCCGCGCGCGCCAGTCCTTCTGATTGCGGGTCGATGCCGACCATGGCCGCCAGTTCCACGTTGCGCCCATGCCGCAGTATCTTGACCATCAGATCCGTGCCGATGTTGCCACTGCCAATGATGGCAGCCTTGACCTTTTTCGTTGACATGCAGTGCTCTCCGTTCAGTTGGCGGAAAAGGCCGTCCGGACGACGCCCAGGCCCGCAATGGTGGTTTCGATGAGGTCACCCGGCTCGACGGTGACCATGGGACCCAGCGCACCCGTCATGATGACGTCGCCCGCCTGCAGCGGCCGGCCGACTTCCATCATCTTGCGGGCCAGCCAAAGGGCGGCGTTCAGCGGATGACCGAGGCAGGCAGCGCCCACACCCAGCGAGACAACCTTGCCCTTGCGCTCCATCAGCATTCCGCAGGTGCGCAGGTCCACCTCCGACAGCTTGCGTGGCTGTGTGCCGAGTGCATACAGACCGGACGACGCGTTATCGGCGACCGTATCCAGCAAGCGGATGTCCCAATCCCTGATCCGGCTGCCGACGATTTCGACGGCGGGCAGAACGTAGGCGATCGCCGAGATCAGTTGCGACAGCGTCACCTCTACGCTGTCCAGATCGCGCTCCAGCACCACGGCCACTTCGGCCTCGACCTTCGGCTGCAACACGCGCCCGGGCGCCACTTCCTCGTCGGGGGCGAGTTCCATGTCGGCGAACAGCATGCCGAAGTCGGGCGCATCGACGCCGAGTTGCTGCTGCACCGACTTCGAGGTCAGGCCAATCTTGCGACCGGTCAGACGTCGTCCGCTTTCGAGTGCATGGCGCGTGTTGATCTCCTGAACGGCGTAGGCGCCGTCGATACCCATCCCGGCCATTTCGTGCCGCACCGGCGAGAGCGGCTGTCGCTTCAGGGCGGCGTCGCGAAGCGAGGTCGCCAACCGGTGCAGTACCGAGCTATCCATCGTCATGGGCATCTCCTCAAAGCGGCGGGTTCAGGTTGTCGGCGCAGGCGAAGACGAGCTTCCACGGCTTCATCACGATTCCACGGAACAGCGACGCTCGCGCGAACGGGTCGTCGGCGGCGAGCCTGGCTGCTTCGCTCTCGTTGGCAACCTCGTAGACGAACAGCCCGCCGCTGCCGTCGGCGAACGGGCCTGCGATGACCAACCGTCCCTGTTGCAACAGATCCTGCAGGTACGCGCGATGGGCGGGCCTGAACTGGGCGAGCCGCTCAGGTTCGTCGGAATATTCGATAAAGGCTGCAAATTTCATGTCGGTGACTCAGTGAGAAAGGAATCCGATGGAAATCCAGGGCACGGCGGCGACCACCAGCGTGCCGACGATCAGGGAGATCAGATAGCGCCAGATATGGCGCGCGCCGTCGCCCGGCTTGGTGCGGCTGATCGCGCAAGCGGCGTAGTAGCCGACGCCGAACGGCGGCGCGAACAGGCCAATGCCCATCGCGAGAACCACGACCATCGAGTAATGCACCTCGTGGATGCCTAGCTGCCGCGCGATGGGGAACAGCAGCGGGCCAAACAGGACAATGGCGGGAATCCCCTCCAGCACGCTGCCGAGCAGGACGAACGCCACGATGGAGACCGCGATGAACGCAGCCGCGCCGCCCGGCAGCTTTGCCATCCCGGCGGCAAGGTCGCTCGCGAAGCCCGACTGCGTGAGCGACCACGCCATGCCCGTCGCCGTTCCAATGATCAACAGGATCGCGCCCGACAGCGCCGCCGTGTCGACGAGCGCCGGCCAGATCCGCCGGATGTCGAACTTCCGGTACACCAGCAGCCCGACGACGATTGCGTAGACGATGCCGAGTGTCGATACCTCCGTCGCCGTCGCCACGCCTTCCACGACAGCCGCGCGAATGACGAACGGCAGCGCCAGCGCGGGGAACGCCACCAGCAGGCTCTCGCCGACCGCTCGCCAGCTTGCGCGCGGACTGCATGCGGCGCCCGCCTTGCGTGAACGCCACCACACCACCCCTGCGAGCATGGCGGCCAGCACGACGCCCGGCAGCAGGCCGGCCGTGAACAGGTCAGCAATGGAAATGCCGGTGACGGAGCCGATAGTGATCAACACGAGGCTAGGCGGCACGGTCTCGGTCTGGGCGCCCGTGGCCGCCAGCAGTGCCAGCATCTCGCCGTCGTCCGCGCCGCGCTTCTTCATTTCCGGAAAAAGCGCGGGCGCGACGGCTGCCATGTCCGCCGCCTTCGCGCCCGAAATGCCCGACACCAGATACATTGCGCCGATCAGCACGTAGGACAGTCCGCCCCGAACATGTCCAAGGAGATTGGCGAGGAACTGCACCATGGCTCGCGCCATCGAGGTCATCTCGATCAGCATGCCGAGGAAGACGAACAGCGGCACCGCCAGCAGGATCAGGTGCGACATGCCTTCATCCATCCGCCCGACCACGACGATGGTCGGCGTCGACGTGGTGAGCGACAGATAACCGATCGTCGCGAGTCCGAACGAAAATGCGATGGGCACGCCGGAGAACACGAGCAGCCCCACCATGCCGACGAAGAACAACAGGAGATTCGCATTGCCCAGCTGCTGCAACAGGGGCTGCAACTGCACGAGCCCGACCACGACCGCGCCGCACACGACGAGTGCCGCGAGCACCGCGCGCGGTCTGGCCGTCGTCAGCAACCGCACTACGCTCATCGCCAGGATCAGCACGATGCCGACGGGCAGCGCGGCGGCACGCCATGCGTTGGAGATGTCCAGCGCCGGCATGGTGACCAGGGTCTCTTCGCTGGCGAACTCGTAAGCAGGAGCCGCTACCAGTGCCAGCCACGTTAGCGCGGCGACCGTTGCGACGAGTTCGAACAGGCTGCGCCATTCCGGCCCCGCCTTGTCGACCAGCGCTGTCATGCGCATATGGCTGCCGCGTCGGAAGGCCACCGCCGATCCGAGCATGATCAGCCAGATGAACAGCAGCGATGCCAGTTCATCGACCCACACCAGCGGCGTATGCAGAACATATCGGCTCACCACGCCGCTAAACAGCACGCCGACCTCGGCAACCACCAGCAGGGCGGACGGCACCTCGGTCACGACGCCGAGCGCCTTGTCCACGCGTCGCAGCGCCCGGGCCGGCGAGCCAACTCGCACTTCGTCCGCCACGGAATCTGCACCGCACGGAGCCGCTTCGACAATATGGTTGGACATGATGCCCCCTTACTTTTGCGGCAATCCAAGCACGTTGGCCTGAATCTCAGGATCGGTGAAGCGTTCGAGACGCTCCGGATACACGGTGACGGTGATCTCGCATGAGCCTGTCCCGACGGTCAGTCCGAGCAGATGCCCGCCCGTCGCCTCGAAGGTGCCGCCCGTCACCGTGCCATGTGCGTGAATGGACGGCTTGCCTTCCTTCCACGCGATGGAGCCGGTCATGTTCGCCATCTCGACGTTGTGAAACGTCTTCGGGTCGAACTGCTTGCGGTTGAAGTCGTAGAAACCGAAAGTCGCTTCCGACATGAACCCGATGCCGACGAAACTCGCAGCGGGAATCTTCTCGTCGCGCGCCAGTTGCTCCAGGCTCTGCATGACGTTGTCGCCGTGCCGGAGCACCATCAGATAGCCGGTCGGGGTTTTCATGAATTTCCCTTTGAGCTCGGGCGTCTGCGCGCCGCCGCTCGTCGCCATGCAGGAAAGGGTGAGACCAAGTGTCAGGACAGAAATCGCGCGCTTCACAACATTCATGATGTCTCCTGGAATTCGAGTGCGAGCGCCGCCGTGGCAGTGGCGAATTGCCACCAGCCATCGGTACGCCGGATGGGAAATCGGGGAGGACTACGCGAGCCTGCCTGCGTACTTCTCCAGCAAGGCCCAGCTCGTGGCCGGGAATTTCTGCTGCCAGCCCGTGTAGAAGCCGACCTCGCTCAGATGCTTGCGGAAGGCTTTGATGTCAGGCTGATTGAAGGCCATCCCGCGCCCCTTCAGTTCGTCTCGCAGGCGCGTGTTCAGCGCCTCGACTGCCTGGCGTTGCTTCACGGCATAAGCGTCGAACGTTGCGGCTGCGAGTTGCCGCAGGTCCTCGGGCAGCGCGTTCCACGTGCGCAGGTTGGCCACAAGCCAGAACCCGTCCCAAACGTGCGATGTGAGAGAGCAGTACTTCTGGACCTCGTACAGTTTCTGCGTCTGCAGGATGGTGAGCGGATTCTCCTGCCCATCGACGACTTTCGTCTGCAGCGCTGTGTACGTCTCCGCCATGTTGATGCCGGCGGGCGCTGCGCCGAAGGCTTTGAACATCGTCGTGAGCGCGGGGCTGAGCGGAACCCGGATCTTGAAGCCGTTCAGGTCTTGCGGCGCGCTGATCTGCCGGCTGCTGCTGGTTACCTGGCGAAAGCCGTGGTCCCATATTTTTGGCATCGGCATCAGGTTGACTTTCGCGAACTCGCTGCGGATATGCGCGCCCAGTTCACCGTCCATGGCGCTCCACACCTGGTCGTAGCCAGGGAAAGCGAAGCCGATCCCGCTGATGGACGCTGCCGGCACCAACGTGCCCCAGATGAGGCCCGCCGTGCTAACGAAGTCGATCGCGCCGGCACGTACCTGCGAGATCATGTCGGTGTCGTTGCCCAGCTGACTGCTGGGAAACACACGTATATTCAGCCGTCCGTTCGACGCGCGGGCAATCTCGGCCGCCGCGGCGGTCAGGTTGACGGTGGTCGGATGGGTGGCGTCGAGTGCGATGCCGAGCTTGTAGTTATAGACCTGCCCGGCTGCGCGCGCAGGCCTGCCGGCCATCAGGCCGGACGCGGCGCAGGCCGCCGCCATGGCAAAACCGTGCTTGAGCGCCAGACGGCGCCCGCTGTTGAATCCGCTCATCACTTGTCTCCTTCGACCAGAATCGGCGCTTCAGCGCCTGACTCTGGTCCCATGCAACCTTGTTGGTGGTCTGTTTTTTGTGTCTGGCGATACGGCGTCGGTGACCTATGCGGCCCGCGCCGGCCGGGCTTCCCGGCCACTGAGATACTTCGAGAAACTGCGCGCGCCGTCCCAGTCCTGGATCAACGTGAGCCGGCGCTTCAGGAACAGCCCATCCGCCACGCGTTCCGCGAACGCTTCGAAAGTGTCGGTCGGATCGTCGATCTCGAACACGAAGTAGACCTTGGCTTCCTCGTTGGACAGCCACGGTCCCGCGAGCAGCTTCAGATCGCCCGGCAGGTTGTGCGGGCGCACGCCCTGGCGCAGGTTTCCCAGGAAGTTCACGACGCCTTGCATCGTCTTCGGGGACATGTCGCGCAACCAGACTTCATTGAAGAATTTCGGCATTTGTCTTTTCCTCTACGTTCAGAGCGACACGCGGTCGGTGTACGCCTTCATCTGGTCCCAGCCCGACAGCAGCGTGAGCTTGCGGCGCGCGAACAGTCCGCTGACCACGCGCTCCGCGTAGGCGTCGAACATGGTGGAAGGGTCGTCGATTTCGAAGATGAACATCACCTTCGCCTCCTCCGCGGAAAGCCACGGGCCGGCAATCATTCGCAAATCAGGCGGCAGATTGCCGGGCTTCGTGCCGACGCTCAGATTGCCAAAGAAGGTAATCGCCTCTTCGATCACATCAGGCTTGATATCGCCAAGCCAGACTTCGTTGAGAAACAGGGGCATTGATGTCTCCAGGTCGATGGTCGGGCCGCATGGGATGCAGCGCGATGACCAAGCATAGGGAATCGCCGCCACGCGTCATATCCTCAAAGTGAGATATCAGACTTTCCGTGGTGAGGTAGCGATGACGCACAAACTCGATGATCAAATATGGGTGACCTGCTCTGCCACCTGGTCGCGTTAAGCGACGTTGCGCCAACGCGCTCTGGCGGGCGCCGACATCGTGTGACTTTCTGACTTCATGAGGGCGCGTGAACGACGGAGGGGGCGCTCGTGCATGCCTTTCGCGCGCCAGACTCAGGATGTCCGGCAGCCGATCAACGCGGTTCGGTACGCAACACCGCGATTTCGGCGCGCATTGCCTCGTTTGTCGATCATCTGATTGAGGCGTTGCGTGGCGCAAGCTTCACGCCGATCCGGATGGCTACGTCCGTGCGCCGCTCCGGCAAGTCGACGATCCCTACATTGCTAGCGCGTAGCCGAATTCGTGAGGCCGGGTTGCCGCGCGGCGGCCGCGGTGGAACCGCTGTCAACGACGTTCACAAAGGCCTGCAGCTCATCCAGGGCGATTTTCATTCTTGACTTCAAATCAAAACATATTCGTTCATAAGCTGGTTTTTCATCAAAAGTAAAGGGCGCAAACTTCGTCCCATCTTCTTCGAAGCCAGGACCGGATACCATGCCTCTCGCCCTCCTAGCGCTCACCATCAGCGCGTTTGCCATTGGCACGACCGAGTTCGTGATCGTCGGCCTGATACCAACGATCTCCTCCGACCTCGCCATCAGCCTGCCCTCTGCCGGCCTGCTCGTGAGCCTGTACGCGCTGAGCGTCGCCGTCGGCGCCCCGTTGCTCACCGCGCTCACGGGCCGCATGCCGCGCAAGCTCCTGCTCGCAGGACTCATGGCGCTGTTCACGATCGGCAACCTCGTGGCCTGGCGCGCGCCCAATTATGAATCTTTGATCGTCGCCCGAATTCTGACCGGTCTCGCGCACGGCGTGTTCTTTTCGGTGGGCTCGATCATCGCGACGACGCTCGTGCCAAAAGAGAAGGCGGCCAGCGCAATCGCCACGATGTTCAGCGGGATGACGGTAGCCTTCGTAGCGGGTATTCCGCTGGGGACCTTCATCGGTCAGCACTTCGGCTGGCGCGCGACGTTTCTGGTGGTAGCGATGTTCGGTCTGGTCGCATTCGTCGGCGCGGTGGCATTCGTTCCGCGCAAGCTCGCGCATACGCCGCCGGCAGGCCTCTTCAAGCAATTCCGCGTGCTTGCTGAGCCGCGCCTCGCACTCGTCTATGCGATGACCGCAGTGGGTTACGGCGGCTCGCTGATCGCCTTCACGTTCATGGCGCCGCTGCTTGAGCAGATCACGGGCTTCACGCCTTCCGAAGTCAGCATCGTGCTCGTCGCCTATGGCGTGTCCGTCGCGGTGGGCAATATGTGGGGCGGCAAGCTCGCCGATAGTGTGGGCCCGGTGAAGGCGCTCAAGCGCATCTTCCTGCTGCTCGCCGTCGTGCTGTTCGCTCTCACTTTCACGGTGCACAGCCCGTGGCTCGCCGTGCTCACCATGCTCGCCTGGGGCGCGGTCGCGTTCGGCAACGTGCCGGGCCTGCAGGTGTATGTCGTCAAGCAGGCACGCCATTTCGCACCAGAGTCCGCAGACGTTGCTTCGGGCTTCAACATCGCCGCCTTCAATCTTGGCGTCGCGGGCGGCTCCTCACTCGGCGGACTAATCGTCGCGCACATCGGCCTCGGTCATACCCCGTGGATCGCCGCAGCCGTGACGCTGGGTGCCTGGGTACTCACCACGCTCAGCGGCCGGCTCGACCGCCGCGAAGGTCTGCCCGAGCGCACGGCCGAGCCCGTCGAAGCCGTTCACTGAAGCCATTTCCACTTTCACGTTTCGCCGAATTCACCAACATGAACACACCCACCCAGTTGCCCCCGTTCGCAGGCAAAACCTTCGAAGTCAGTTACGACGGTCTCACCGCAATCAACGCCTATACCGGGGACGGCGTCCACATGCGCTACGAAATCACCGGAGGCGATTTCACCGGCGCGAAGCGCGAGGTCGCCTATACGTGGCAGCACATCGCCGGTGAGACCTACGCGATCTCGTGGCAGGAAGCCAACCGCGCCACCGTCGTGCATATCGACGACTTCGCATCCGGCACGTCGCGCTCGTTCTTGACTGCGCCGTCGCTCGAGTTCTTCCGGCTCGAAGGCAGTCTGCGCGCACTCTAGGCGAAAACCACGAACGCGATCCCATCATGTCCACTGCACTCGAAAAACTGACTCACGGCGGCCTTAGCATTGGCATCGAACTGCCGCTCGACAACGACTGGTCGCCGGACGGCAAAGCGAAGTGCGAACGCGACGGGCGACACCACGGGGTGCCCGACATGGAAATCCACGCCGAACTCGCACAGCTTGCGGACACACTCGGCTTTCGAGCGCTCTGGGTGCGTGACGTGCCGCTCTACGACCCTTCGTTCGGCGATGCTGCTCAGGTCTTCGAAACGTTTTCCTATCTCGGCTACCTCGCTGGGATCACGCGTGACGTCTTGCTTGGCACGGCCGCTGTGGTGCTGCCGCTGCGCGAGCCGCTGCTCACGCTCAAGTCGGCCGCCTCGATCCAGACGTTGAGCGCCGAGCGCCTGCTGCTCGGCGTCGCGAGCGGCGACCGGCCGGTGGAGTATCCGCTCTTCGGCCGGGACTACGAGTCCAGAGGCGCCAACTTCCGCGAGCAGATCGCGCTCTTGCGCGCCGGCGCGCAGGGTTACCTGCCGCCCGGGATCGAAGTGCTGCCGCAGACGCGCACGCCGCTGCCCCTGTTCGTTGCGGGTCTCGCGCAACAACAGCCGGAATGGCTTGGCAAGCACATGGACGGTTGCCTTGCGTACCCCGGCACTCCCGCGGATCACGCGCGCCGAGTCGCGGCATGGCGCGCGGTTGCAGGCGCGAAGCCCTATGTGAGCTTCATCCATCTCGATCTGGCTGATGACCCCGACGAGCCCCTGCAGCGTCATCGCTTCGGCGCGCGTGCGGGCCGAAGCGCGCTCGTCGAAGAACTTGACGCCATGCGCCACGCGGGCGTCGATCACATCGCCCTGCATTTCCGTCGCAATCGCCGGCCGCTCGACGAGACGTTCAGTGAAATCGCCACTGAAGTCCTCCCCCTTTTCCATCAAGACATGTCGGAGCAAACAGCATGAACCGGGCGCAACTATCGAAGCCGCATCAGCCGGAGCAATCCGGCAGCGCATGGTTTTCATTGCTGGCGCTTGCCATGGGTGCGTTCAGCATCGGCACGACTGAATTTTCGCCGATGGGACTGCTGCCCGTTATCGCCCAGGGCGTGCACGTCTCTATCCCGACGGCCGGCATGCTGATCACCACCTACGCCATTGGCGTCATGGTCGGCGCGCCGCTGATGACGCTCGCCTTCTCGCGCTGGTCGCGCAGAACGGCGCTCATCGCGCTGATGAGCATCTTCACCGTCGGCAACCTGCTATCGGCGGTCTCATCGCACTACGGGACGCTCTTGCTCGCGCGCCTCGTCACGAGCCTCAATCACGGCGCGTTCTTCGGACTCGGCTCGCTCGTCGCGGCGAGCGTCGTGCCCCGTCACAAGCAGGCCAGCGCGGTCGCCACCATGTTCATGGGGCTGACGATCGCGAATATTGGCGGTGTGCCCGCCGCGACCTGGCTCGGCCAGACGATCGGCTGGCGCATGTCGTTTGCCGCGACCGCGGCGCTCGGGGTCGTCACGATGCTGATCCTGCGTGTGGCGCTGCCGAAGGGCGAAGCCGGAAAGGTGCCGCACGTGCGCGGCGAGTTGAAGGTGCTCACTCGCCCCGAGGTGCTGATGGCGATGGCCACGACCGTGCTAGGCGCGGGCGCGATGTTCGCGCTCTACACCTATATCGCGCCGACAATCGAACACATCGGCGGCGCGTCGCCCTCCTTCGTGACGGCCATGCTCGTACTCGTGGGCGTGGGCTTTTCGATTGGCAATGCGGCGGGCGGCCGGCTCGCCGACCGCTCGCTCAACGGCAGCCTGATCGTCTTCCTGATCCTGCTCGTCGCCATCATGCTCGTGTTCCCGCTCCTCGCGAAGAATCACATCGGCACCGCGATTGCAGTCGTGGTCTGGGGCATCGCCACCTTCGCCGTCGTGCCGCCCTTGCAGATGCGCGTCATGCGCGCTGCTTCTGAAGCGCCAGGGCTGGCCTCCTCCGTCAACGTGGGCGCCTTCAATCTTGGTAACGCCGTGGGTGCGGCCGCGGCCGGGGCGGCGATATCAGCGGGCTTCAGCTATGCCGCGGTGCCCATCGTGGGCGCGATGATCGCCGCTTCGGGTCTCGCCCTCGTAGTCGTGCAAATGTCCCTTCAGCGCCGGCAGCCCGAAGGTCGCCCGGACAGTTCGGTCCGCGACCTTCCACCGGCCAATATTTGATTTCACTTCAATCGAATTTCGCATTTACTGCCGTTTTTTGCATAGATCGAAACGGGCACCATGACCACATCGACCTCCCTTTTCATCAATGACCGGAGAACATCATGAGCAACATTCCCGCATTCGGCCTCGGCACCTTCCGTCTGCAAGGCCAGGTCGTCATCGACTCGGTGCGCACTGGCCTGGAAGTCGGCTACCGCGCAATCGACACCGCACAGATCTACGGCAACGAGGCCGAAGTGGGCGAAGCGATCGCAGCTTCGCGCGTCGCGCGCAAGGACTTGTTCCTGACCACGAAGATCTGGGTTGACAACTACTCGCGCGACAAACTGATCCCGAGCCTCAAGGACAGCCTGAAAAAGCTGCGCACCGACGCAGTCGATCTCACGCTGATCCACTGGCCCGCGCCCAGCAACGGCGTCTCGCTCGAGGAATTCATGAGCGCGCTCGCCGAAGCGAAGTCTCAAGGCCTCACGAAGCAGATCGGTGTTTCCAACTTCAACATCGAGTTGACGAAGCAGGCGATCGCCGTCGTCGGCAAGGAGAACATCGCGACCAACCAGATCGAGCTAAGCCCGTATCTGCAAGGCCGCAAGCTTGTGGGCTTCCTCCAGCAGGAAGGCATTCACGTTACGTCGTACATGACGCTCGCCTACGGCAAGGTGCTCGGCGACCCGGTCATTCGCGCTGTCGCTGAACGGCGCCACGCGACGCCGGCCCAGGTGGCGCTGGCCTGGGCGCTGCGCCGCGGATATTCGGTGATTCCGTCGTCGACGAAGCGCGAAAACCTCGCGAGCAACCTGCGCGCCCAGACGCTCCAACTGACCGACGAAGACATGGCGGATATCGCTGCGCTCGAACGCAACGGCCGCGAAGTAAGCCCCGAGGGTCTCGCCGCTCAGTGGGACTGAAGCGGGACTGAAGTCCCGAAGCCGTTTTGAACGTTCGCGGCATGCGAGCCGCGAACCCGACCAGGAAATATCTCGTGAAACATGATCCGCTTTTCCAGCCTTTCAAACTCGGCGCACTGACTCTGCCCAACCGCATTGTGATGCCGCCCATGACGCGCTCGCGCGCGAGCCAGCCAGGCGACGAAGCCAACGACCTGATGGCCGAGTACTACGCGCAACGCGCCGACGCCGGACTCATCGTGAGCGAAGGCACCTATGTCGCGCCGCTCGGCAAGGGCTACGCGTGGACTCCCGGCATTCACACGCCGGCGCAAGTTGAAGGATGGCGCAAGGTGACGGATGCGGTCCACGCCAAAGATGGCCATATCTTCGCGCAGCTCTGGCATGTGGGCCGTCTGAGCCACACGAGCCTGCTTGGCGGCCAGCAGCCGGTGTCGTCATCGGCGCTTCAGGCCAAGGGCGTGAACGTGTTCATCGACAGCGGCGACGACGGCGTGCCGGGCTTCGTTCAGGCTTCCGAACCACGCGCACTCGCCGTCGACGAAATCCGCGAAATCGTGAACCAGTACCGCACGGCAGCGCGCAATGCGATCGAAGCCGGCTTCGACGGTGTCGAGTTGCATGCGGCGAACGGCTATCTCGTCAACCAGTTCATCGACTCCAACGCGAACACCCGCACCGACGAATATGGCGGCTCGGTCGAAAACCGCCTGCGCTTCCTCGGCGAAGTCACGCGTGCGCTTATCGAAGGCACAGGCGATGCACAACGCGTGGGGATCCGCCTTGCGCCGCTCACCACCCTGAACGGCTGTGAAGACGCCGACCCGGAGGCGACCTATCTCGCAGCGGCCAAAAAACTCGGCGAGGCTGGCGTGGCCTACATTCATATCGCCGAAGCCGACTGGGACGACGCGCCCCACATGCCGCTCGAATTCAGGCGCAAGTTGCGCGCCGCTTATCCGGGCGCGCTGATCTACGCGGGCCGCTATACGGGTGAGCGGGCACGCGAGGCCATCGACGCCGGGTGGGCAGATCTCATCGCGTTTGGCCGTCCGTTCGTCGCCAATCCCGATCTCGTGCAGCGCTTGCGCGCCGGTGCGCCGCTCGCGCAGCACCAGCGCGAAACGCTGTTCGGTGGCGGCGCGAAAGGCCTCACCGACTACCCTGTGCTCGCCAGCACCTCGGTTGCCGCCTGAGCGACGTGGATACGCCAATCTGCGGCACATCCGCGTCCGCCGCAGATGCGCAACACCTCTTCAGCGCCAACATTCAAAGGAACACTCATCAGTATCACCATTCCATCGCGGATCGGCTTTGGACCGGATCGGCTTTGGAGCAGATCCACTCGGCAACACGTCGCAATATCCCGGAGCAAGAACCCGTTGCCTGAGTGGCCGCCTGCGCGTCCACAGCGTCGCGACGAACTCGCCGGACGCGGCGGCGAGATCGGGAAGCTGTCGTATCGGGAAGGTGACGGTCGCGGACCGTCTTGACGGCGTTCGCAAGCACCGCGCATTGCATGATTTCACGCTTTCACGCGTTGCGTCTGCGAACGCCCGCTTTTTTCTGAACGCTCGACGCTTCGATCTGTTCCGCCATCATCGTGCGGACGATCTCGAGAAACGTTTGCACCACGGGATTCGGTTGCTGCAACTGCGGACACAGCGTAAAGCCGCGGAACATGATCTGCGGCGAGAACGGACGAAACGCGATGCGCTTCGGGTTCGCGTCGATGGCCGCCAGCGGATTGACGACACCGACGCCCAGTCCGCGCGACACCAGCGCGCAGATGGTTGCGCCGTACGGCGTTTCGATTGCAGGCAGCTGTCCGGCGCCCGCGGGCCGCAGCGCGCGATCGAGCGGGCTGCGCGTGTCGTCGGCATAGGAAGGCAGGATCAGCCGCTCATTACGCAGATCGCTGGCTTCGATACGTTCCTTCGCCGTCAACGGGTGCTTCGCCGGTAACGCGCACAACGCAGGCAACCGATATAGCTCGGCGCTCGTCACGCCGAACGCATCCGGCGTCGTCGTTGCAAAGCCGACATCGCAATAGGCGGCCGATACCCAGCGCTGGATCGTCCCTTCGCTGCGCATCTCCAGCGACACGATCACGCGCGGATGCGCGGTCAGAAACCGCTCGATCACCGCAGGCAGAAACGACAGCGCCAGCACGGGCGCGGCAACGATACGCAAACGCCCGCTGCCCAACTGGCGAATCTCGCGCGCCGAAATCTCCAGCTTTTCCAGCCCGACAAAGCTGCGCTCCACCTCGCGATAGAACGCACTGCCCGCGTCCGTTGCACGGATGCGTCCGCCGTTGCGCGCGAAAAGCGCGAGCCCCGTGGCCGTTTCCAGCTCGGCTATCAACCGGCTGATGCTGGGCTGCGACGTGCCGAGTTCTTCCGCTGCCGCCGTCATCGAACCGCGCAGCATCACCAGACGAAACGCCTCGATCTGCCTCTGATTCATGGCCTCTCCCGCCTGCCGAGTCCGAATAATGACGTCAGCTTGCCATATCAGAAATGAATAGAAGCCGTTTTTGTCGCTATTTGACCGGATAAGCCGCCCGAACCTAGACTGGTTTCAACCGGTAAAACCGTTCATGCACATGCGTCCCGATTCCCTGCTGTTCCATCAAGACTTTCGCTGCGAGCCGTACTGGTGGGACGCGGCGCCGCCCGAAACGGCGCGCGCGCCGCTGCCCGGTGAAGTGGATGTCGCGATCATCGGCAGCGGCTATTGCGGGCTGTCGGCGGCGGCGCAAGCGTCGCTTCACGGCGCGCGCGTGGCCGTGCTCGATGCGCGCGAGATCGGCGGCGGCGGCAGCACCCGCAGCGGCGGGATGATATCGAGTGGGCAAAAACTTGCGCTGACCAATGCGATTCGGGGCGTTTCCGCAGAGCGCCTCGTGCGGCTGATGCGCGAATCGATGGCGAGCTTCGAGTATCTGAAGCGCATCGTTGCCGACGAATCGCTGGACGCCGATCTGCAGATCACCGGCCGCTTCTTCGGCGCCTACACGCCTTCGCACTTCGAGCAGTTGCGCGGCCAAGGGCAGTTGCTGCGCGACAAGACGGGCGTCACCGTGCATGTGATCGAACGTGACGCACAGCGCGCGATGATCGGTTCCGACTACTACTACGGCGGCATTCTCGTCGACGAATACGGCGGGCTGCATACGGCGAAGTATCACCGCGCCCTTCGCGAGCTGGCGAAACGGCGCGGCGCCACGCTGCACTCGCATGCGCAGGCCGAGCGTATCGAACGCATCGCGGGCGGCGCGCGCTTTCGCATCCACACGCCGCGCGGCTCGCTCGATGCAAAGCATGTACTGGTGGCCACCAATGGCTACACGGGCGCGCAACTGCCGTTCTTCGCGCGCCGCGTGCTGCCTGTGGCGAGTTACCAGATTGCGACGGAGCCGCTGCCAGAAGGTCTGATGCGCGCGCTCAACCCCGGCCGCCGCATGATCAGCGACTCGAAGCGCAACTTGTTCTACACGCGCCCGTCGCCCGACGGCACGCGGATGATTTTCGGCTCGCGCCCGGCGATTCGCGAACTCAGCGAGCGAGACGCAGCGCGTCTGCTGTACGGCAAGATGCTGCAACTCTGGCCCGCGCTGCGCGACGTGCGCATCACGCATGCATGGAAAGGCTTCGTCGCGATGACGCGCGACAAGCTCGCGCATATCGGCGAACACGAAGGGATTCACTACGCGCTCGGTTGCAACGGCAACGGCGTCGCGCTGATGAGCTATCTCGGCCACCGCGTGGCCCGTCACATGCTCGGTGTCGATCGCGATGCGGGCGCATTCGGCGAAGGCGGGTTCCCGTTGAGCGGCGCGGGCATCGCAAGTCAGCTGGCCGTGCCGCTCGGTTCTGCGCTGTACCAGCTCGACGATTTGTGGCGTGGGCGCGTGCGCGCCGCGCTGTCCTGATCTTCATTGCATGACACGATACGAGGAGCCCCGATGATCCAGTTGCACAACGTATCGAAATGGTTTGGCGAGCATCGCGTGCTCGACGGCTGCTCCGCGTCGATCGAACGCGGCGAGGTGGTCGTGATCTGCGGGCCGTCGGGCTCGGGCAAGTCGACGCTGATCAAGTCGGTGAACGGGCTCGAACCTGTGCAGGATGGCCGCATCGTCGTCGATGGCGTGGACGTGACAGCGAAGACAGCGAACCTCCCGCGTTTGCGCGCGAAAGTCGGCATGGTGTTCCAGCATTTCGAACTGTTTGCGCATCTGAGCGTGCGCCGCAACCTGATGCTCGCGCAGATGAATGTGCTCGGCCGCAGCCGCGAAGAAGCCGCCGGGAAAGCGCGTACGTTGTTGCGCCGTGTCGGCCTGCGCGATCACGAGGACAAGTACCCGACCCAACTATCGGGCGGCCAGCAGCAGCGTGTCGCGATTGCGCGTGCGCTGTCGATGGACCCCGTTGCGATGCTGTTCGACGAACCGACATCCGCGCTCGACCCCGAAATGGTCAACGAAGTGCTCGACGTGATGAGCTCGCTCGCGCAGGAAGGCATGACCATGCTGTGCGTGACGCACGAAATGGGCTTCGCGAGGCGTGTCGCCGATCGCATCCTGTTCATGGATCGCGGCGCGATCGTCGAGGACGACACGAAAGAACAGTTCTTCGCGCGCCCACGCTCGGAACGCGCCCGCGAGTTTCTGTCGCGCATTCTGCATTGAGCGGTGTGCGCTTATCCGGCACCGCTGTACCGGTTCCGTTCACTGCCGTTCCTTTCGAAGGAGCTTCATGATGCGTTTCCTCAAGTTTGCACGCAGTTTGGCACTGGCCGCTTCGTTGTGCGTCGCAGCCGTATCGGCCGCCCATGCAGAGGATGTCGGCACGCTCACGCCGGGCAAGATCGTCGTGGGCGTCGACGCGAACAACAAACCGTATTCGTACATCGACAACGGCAAGATGACGGGCTTCGACGTCGAATTGATCCGCGCCATCGCCGCGAAGCTCGGGTTGTCGGCTGATTTCCGCGCGCAGGATTTTGCCGGCCTCTTGCCGAGCGTCGCCAACCAGCAGATCGATCTCGCAGCCGGCTCCATTTCGATTACGAAAGACCGGCTCAAGATGGTCGATTTTTCCGACGGCTATCTGACGGGCCTGCTGAGCGTCGCGACGCTGCCGGGCAGTCCCATTTCCGCCGACGTCGGCTCTGTCAAAGGCAAGCGGATCGGCGTCGTGCAAGGCACGATCGAAGACACGTATTCCGCCAGCTACCTGCCCGGCGCGCAGATCGTGCGCTTTCCGAATCTGAACGCGGGCTTCCTCGCGCTGCGCAATAAATACATCGATGGTTACTTCGTCGACAAGACGCTGGTGGAAGGTCTGCAAGGCAAATACCCGCAGATGAACATCGCCGACAAGCTCGATATTTCCGCCGTCAATCTGCCTGCGGGTTTCCCGGTTCACAAGGGCAACGCGAAGCTCGAAGCCGCGTTGAACAAGACGATCGGTGAACTGGTCGCCGACGGCACGTGGATGAAGCTCTATCTGCAGTTCCATCCGGGTTATCCGCAACCGACCAGCCTGCCGCCGTATGCAATGAAATAGCCGGACAGCACCTGATCGATCTCGTCTCCTGGAGAGCGCACATGGACGCCTTTTTGCAGAACTTCCTCGATTGGCCGCTTTTGCTCGAATCGTTGCCGTCGCTGCTCGGCACGGGCCTCGCGAACACGCTGATCCTGTCGCTGTTCTCGACGGTGCTCGGCATCGTCGCGGGCATGGTGCTCGCGTTGATGGCCGTATCGAACACTCGCTGGCTGACGTGGCCGGCGCAGATGTTTATCGACGTGTTTCGCGGCCTGCCTGCCGCGCTCGTGATACTCGTGGTCGGTCAGGGGCTCGCGCCCATCGGGCTGTCGGTCTTCGGGCCGAATCCGTATCCGCTCGCGATCGTCGCGCTCGCGCTGATTTCGTCGGCGTATATCGCGGAGATTTTCCGCTCGGGCATCCAGAGCGTCGGGCGCGGCCAGATGTATGCGTGTCAGGCGCTCGGCATGACTTACTGGAGCGGCATGCGCCATGTGATCGTGCCGCAAGGCGTGCGGCGCATCCTGCCCGCGCTCGCCAACCAGTTCATCTCCATCGTCAAGGATTCGAGTCTCGTCTATTTTCTGGGCCTTCTCACGTCGCAGCGCGATCTCTTCACGATCGGGCAGAACACGGCTGTCAACACCGCGAATCTTTCGCCGCTCGTGGCGGCAGGCGTCGTGTATCTGCTGATTACCGTGCCGCTCACGCACGCGATCAATCATATCGACCGCTGGACGAACCGCTTTTCGAATCCCGGTCAGCGCGGCGGCAGAAAGAACGTGCGCAGTGTGCGCGCGGCGCGTCGTGCAGAAGCGCTGCAATCGGCGGCCGCGGCCGGCATCGCCGAACGCCATCATTGAATCCATCCAACTCGATATAAGACGAACATGGGACCCAAAGTCGATACTGTTGCCGCCGATACCCAGTTGCCCGAGCGCGTCGATGTGGTCGTGATCGGCGGCGGGATCATCGGTGTGTCGACTGCGTTGTATCTGAGCGAAAAAGGCTTGCAGGTCGCGCTGTGCGAAAAAGGACATATCGCCGGTGAGCAATCGAGCCGCAACTGGGGATGGGTGCGCGTCACGCGGCGCGATCCGCGCGAGCTACTGCTGAGCATCGAAAGCCTGAAGCTGTGGCGCACGCTGGACCGCACGCTCGGCATCGAGACGGGCTTCAACCAATGCGGCATCCTGTATGTATCGAACGATGACGTGACGCTCGCGAAGCACCGCGACTGGCTCGCGCGCGCCCGCCAGATTGCCGGCCATGCGTTCGACACCCGCGAAATCGACACGAATGACATCGCGAAGCTGCTGCCCGGTTCGACGCAACGCTTCAAAGGCGGCATCTTCACACCAGGCGATGCACGCGCCGAACCGCAAAAGGCCGCGCCCGCCATTGCCAACGCGCTGCGCAAGCGCGGCGTGAAAATCCTCACGCCTTGCGCGGTGCGCGGCATCGAAACGGGTGGCGGACGCGTGAGCGCCGTCGTCACCGAACACGGCACGATCCGCTGCAATGCGGCGGTGGTCGCGGGCGGCGCGTGGACGCGCTACTTCTGCGGCAACCTCGGCGTCGAACTGCCGCAACTGCTGACGCGCGCTTCCGTGCTGCGCACCGAGCCGCTCGAAGGCGGCCCGACGTGCAGCGCCAACAACGAAGAGTTCGCGTTCCGCAAGCGCGCCGACGGCGGCTATACCGTTGCTTATGGATTGCGCACGCACGCGGACCTCACGCCCGACGCGTTTCGCCTGTTCTTCAAGTACATCGAGGCGCTGAAGAGTCAGATGGGCGCACTGCAGATCCGCGTCGGCAAGCGCTTTCTCGACGAACTGAAGCGCCCGCGCCACTGGCCGCTCGACCAGCCGACCGTGTTCGAAGCCATCCGCACGCTCGATCCCGATCCTGTGGTGCCGTATGTCGATAACGGGTTGCGCGAATTCGTGAAGGCGTTTCCTCAACTCGCCAACGCGAAGATCGCGCAGCGCTGGGCCGGCTATATCGACGTGACGCCCGATGCGATTCCTGTTATCTCGGGCGCCGCGCGTGTGCCGGGCCTGTTCATCGGCACGGGCTTTTCGGGGCATGGTTTCGGCATCGGCCCGGCGGCAGGCAAGCTGATGGCCGATATCGTCAACAACGATGCGCCGCTCGTCGATCCGTACGCGTTTCGGCTGTCGCGTTTCAGCGATGGCTCGAAGATCACCATCGACGCCGGCTTCTGAGCGTCACATCGTCATCGGAAACAGCATATGGACAAGGTAGCGATGGTGTCGGGCGCGAATCGCGGCATCGGCCGCGAGATTGCGCTGGAGTTGCACAGCAGGGGGTATAGGCTGTCGCTCGGCATGCGCGATCCGTCATCGTTCGATAACGATCTCGACGCGTTTGTGTTCGCGTACGAAGCGCGCGACGACCATGCGGCGCGCGACTGGGTCGATGCGACCGTCGACCGTTTCGGACGTCTCGACGTGCTGGTGAGCAATGCGGGCATCTGCAAGATGATCACTTTTGAGAACGGCACCACCGAACTGCTCGACGAAACGCTCGACATCAATGTGAAAGCGCCGTTCAGGCTCGCGCAGGCCGCGTTGCCGCATCTCAGACGTGCTGGCAACGGGCGCTTCGTGCAACTCGCGTCGCTGTCAGGCAAGCGCGTGAAAAACCAGAACGTCGCCTACCCGATGTCGAAGTATGCAGTGCTCGCGTTGACGCACGCAGTACGGCGCGCGGGCTGGGACGACGGCGTGCGCGCGACGGCCGTCTGTCCCGGCTTCGTCAATACCGACATGGCGGCCGGTCTCGCCGACCTGCCGCCCGATGCGATGACGCAGCCGGGCGACATCGCCGCCATCGTCGTCAACACACTCGAATTGCCGAACACCGCGAGCATCGCGGAATTGCTGATCAATTGCCGCCTCGAAGACATGCTTTGACGACAACGACCTGCACCACGCGGCGATCGTCCCGCGATCGGTTTGCGCCTCGCGCTTCGGCATGACGACACGGCGGGCGTCGCCGTCGGCCAAAGCCGGTGTTGAAGTTCGCAGATCCTGCTATTGGTGTCCGACCATGAATTCATGTCATGCGCGGGCGAATGCACCCTTCTGTCCCGCTGATCCGCTCCGTGAAGGTGCCAATCAAGCGGACACATGTCCGTCGACCCGACATTCAAGTTTCACAGCAGTTGGCAGATGTGATTCGCTCGACCGACATTCGCATTTCCACCGCGACAAACGCCAACTTCACGCAATCGAACGCGTCCTTGCGACCGATTTCACCCGCTCGGCGACGACGCCAAAAAAGCCGCCGATCAGGAGCGGACCAACGATTTTGAATGGCAGCAAGCGTCGGGAACTCATCGCGGCTGCGGGAGCGCTTCGGCAACCGCCCGTCTCGCGAGCCAGATACGGCGGCATGAACTGCTGGCGCCGTCTGCGCGCCTGGCAGCCGCGGGCGTCCAGGACCGACTGCACGAACTGCTTCTTGCAAAGCTACGCGAAGCTAACCGCATAGACGGGTCGCCAGGATCTGCCGCAACAGCTGCGACAACGCCGATCCCTGCAGCGCACAGACGCTCATGCGCGCAGCGCCTTCGCAAGATCCGCAAGCCGATATGGCTTGTGCACAAAGATAAAGTCGCTGAGGACCGCGTGTTCGTTGCGCAATGCGGCCTGTGGATAGCCCGACGTCAGCACGATCTTGATGCCGGGGTGCGCCTCGCGGACCTGGCAGGCGAGTTCGATTCCGCTCATGCCGCGCGGCATGGTGATATCGGCGAATAGCACACCGATGTCCTGTCGCTCGTTGAGAATGTCGACAGCCTCCGACGCACTGCTGGCCGGCACGACTTCATAACCAATGCTGACAAACAGCTCGGTGGCAACCGCGAGCACATCGGGCTCATCCTCGACGAGCAACACCGTCTCGATCTTCCTTTTTGGCGCTGGTGTCTGCACAGCATCAACCGGCTGAGCGGCCGGCAGATACAGGTCAACTGTCGTACCGTTACCGACTTTGCTTGAGATAACGACATCGCCGCCGGACTGCGTGATAAAGCCGTACACCTGGCTAAGCCCAAGACCCGTGCCCTTGCCCGCCGGCTTCGTCGTGAAGAAGGGGTCGAGCGCCTGGGCCAGCACATCTTCCGGCATGCCCGAGCCAGTGTCTGCTACCGAAATGCGAACGTAATTGCCCGCCGGCAGCGCGGCCGTCACCGGAAGGCGGGATTCGAGGAACTCGGTTTTATGGTTATTACACCGCCTTCTGGCATGGCGTCGACGGCATTGACAACAAGGTTAAGCAGCGCCGCTTCAAAACGTGCCGCATCGACGAGCGCACAACCCTCGCGTGCGTGCAACGCGAGTTCGCAATGTATCTGCTGATTGCCGGCACGTCTTAGCATCGGCTCGAAATCGCGGATCAGCGCATTGAGGTCACAGACCTGCGCCTGCAACGGCTGTTGGCGCGCGAACGACAATAGTTGCTGCGTGAGGGAAGCGCCGCGCTCAACTGCGCGCCGCATGCCTTCGATCATCTTCATGTCGAGCGGCGTTCTTGACTGCATCGCGAGGATCTGCAAACCGTTGGACAGTACCGATAGCAGATTGTTGAAGTCATGGGCGACACCGCCTGTCAGTCTCCCGATCGCTTCCATCTTCTGGGCCTGGAACAGCGCGGCGTTCGCCTTTTCGAGGGCCGCCGCCGCCTCCCTGCGCTCGGTGATATCGCGGGTCACTTTCGCAAAGCCGACGAGCGTCCCCGTCTCGTCCCGGATCGCATCCACCACCACATGCGCCCAGAAACGGGTGCCGTCGCTGCGAACGCGCCATCCTTCACGCTCGGCGCGACCATCCTTTGCCGCGGTAGCGAGAATCTGTGCCGGCAAGCCCGCCGCCCTGTCCTCGTCAGTGTAGAAGCGCGAGAAATGCTGCCCAATAATTTCCGCCTGGCTGTATCCCTTTATCCGCTGCGCGCCCGGGTTCCAACTGGTCACGATTCCCGTCGGAGAGAGCATGAAGATCGCGTAGTCCGTCACGCCCTGCACGAGGATGCGGAACTGCTGTTCCGTGCCATATGTCGCTGATTGAGTGGTGCCTGGATCGCTCATGCGCGCTCGCTACAAGGGTTTACGTTTCAAATTTGTTTCATCTTAACCCTTGGCGCGCCACCCCAACGGACAAGTGCTACGCGTAAGTGGACACAGGGCCTCGAGGGAGGCTCAGACAACATGACAAGCAGGCGTTGGAGGCATTGGCCCGTCTTCTGCGGAGCGTTCAATCGGCAATCAAAGTCGACCGCTCCGCGACGTGGCCTGGGTTGGCCGGCGTTTCTGGCCGTCTTTCCGCGGGCCGCCGTGCTTCACCTGACCGCTCGAACTGCCCACCGCCGAATGGAGGTCACGGATTGACGAGGCTCAGCAGAGTCGAGGTCGAGCAACGAAGTGACCTGTACGCTTCGCGTCAGTCACCGATCAGTGCGAGAGCCGTACCGCGCCGGCTCTAACTGTCGCAGTGGCGGAACCGGCGCGGTGAGAAACCGCTGCGATTGCACCTGCGGATGACCGGCCGCCCACCGAAGCGCGGCCTCCTTCGAGCCCGACTCGATGTCACACCAGAATTCCTGATGCAGCGCACCGAGACGCCGCGCTGCCTCGTAACGATGAAAGTGCCCGGCGAGCCAGAACCTGCAGCCATCAAAGAAGACCTTCATTGCTGGCCGCGCCGCCCGCATTGACCCGCATTCTATGGCCGACAAAGCTTGCTTCAGCTGTGCGTCGTCAAGAGGTTCGCCAGCGGCAAGTTCATCGGCGACCGAGAGCTGTGAGAACTTCAGGTAGTCCCTTTTTAGCACGCCGGCGGGAAGCAACCTGAGAGGCGGCGCGCTAGCAGGCGAATGAGGAACGCCTGGCATGGCGGTGTTCTTCGATGGATGGAAGTCGGTGCTGTCGACACGCGGAATGTACCGCCACGACTCGCGCATGCAGCCTGCAGCAGTTCATTCTTCAGCCATGAGGTGGCGGATAACCAGCGCCGGGTCGCAATGTCCAGAATGAGACGCCGAAGAATTCGTCTGCGCATATGCTGCTCATCGAGCATCCAGGGCGCCCCCTTCTCGCTCAGGTAGCGGGCGAGCGCATCCTGCTGATTCGCATCGGCAGGCAAATCAAGCCGTACGGCAAGCAGCCCCACGACGACGTCGTCGATCTCGATGTCGAGCGGTTTCGAGTCGATGTAAAGGTCGAGTTTCATCTCTGTCTTCGCCAAAAAGCGGCGCCGCGAGCTGCAAACGCGAGATGCAAGCCATTGCGGCGCCGAAGGCAGTGCGCTGGTCGCGAGGGCTGGCCAGCGCTTGCAGAAGGCAAATCAGTACTCCAGTTCGGGCGCTGCGGCCTGCGCCGGCTTCTCGTCCTTCGGAGCTTCGGCGATCGTCGCGTCCGTGGTCAGGATCAGACCGGCGATGGATGCCGCGTTTTGCAGCGCGGTGCGCGTGACCTTGGTCGGGTCGACCACGCCTGCCTCCACAAGATTCCCATACTCGCCGGTGGCCGCGTTGTAGCCAAAATTGCCCTTGCCTTCGAGCACCTTCGCGATCACCACCGAGGGCTCATCGCCGGCATTCGACGCAATGACCCGCAATGGCGCTTCCAGTGCGCGCAGCACGATCTGGATGCCCGCGTCCTGATCGCTGTTGTCGCCTTGCAGGCTGCTCACTGCTGCTCTCGCGCGCAGCAGTGCGACGCCACCACCCGGCACGATGCCTTCCTCGACGGCCGCGCGCGTGGCATGCAGCGCATCGTCGACGCGGTCCTTTTTCTCCTTCATCTCGACTTCTGTCGCCGCGCCGACCTTGATAACGGCCACCCCGCCCGCTAGCTTGGCCACGCGTTCCTGCAGCTTTTCGCGGTCATAGTCGCTCGTCGCCTCGTCGATCTGCACGCGGATGGACTTCACGCGTGCGTCGATGCGCTGTGCGTCGCCCGCGCCATCGATGATGATCGTGTCGTCCTTGCGTACTTCAACGCGCTTCGCGCGGCCGAGATCTTCCAGCGTAGCCTTCTCGAGCTGCTTGCCCGTTTCTTCTGAAATGACAGTGGCGCCAGTGAGGATGGCGATGTCCTCGAGCATGGCCTTGCGCCTGTCGCCGAAGCCCGGTGCCTTGACAGCCGCCACCTTGAGGATGCCGCGCATCGCGTTCACCACGAGCGTGGCCAGCGCTTCGCCGTCGATATCTTCTGCAACGATCAGCAGGGGCTTGCCCGCCTTCGAAGTCGCTTCCAGCACGGGAAGCAGATCACGGATGTTCGAGATTTTCTTGTCGTGCAGCAGGATCAGGGCGTCGTCGAGATACGCGGCCTGCCGGTCGGGATCATTGATGAAATACGGGCTGATGTAGCCACGATCGAACTGCATGCCCTCGACCACGTCGAGCTCGTTTTCAAGCGACTTGCCGTCCTCGACCGTGATGACGCCTTCCTTGCCGACCTTTTCCATCGCGTCGGCGATGATCTTGCCAACCGCCTCATCCGAGTTCGCCGAGATGGAGCCAACCTGCGCAATTTCGCGGTTGGTCGAAATCGGCTTCGACAGCTTGCGCAGTTCGTCCAGTACGGCGCTTACCGCCTTGTCGATACCGCGCTTCAGATCCATCGGATTGAGCCCAGCCGCAACATGCTTCATCCCTTCCTGCACGATCGCCTGTGCGAGCACGGTGGCCGTCGTCGTACCGTCGCCCGCCACGTCTGCAGTCTTCGATGCGACCTGCTTGACGACCTGTGCACCCATGTTCTCGAAGCGGTCCTTCAGCTCGATCTCCTTCGCAACCGAGACACCATCCTTGGTGATGGTCGGCGCGCCGAAGCTGCGCTCCAGCAGGACATTGCGGCCCTTCGGCCCGAGGGTGACTTTCACAGCGTCTGCGAGGACATTCACGCCCTTGACGATACGGGTGCGGGCGCTGTCATGAAACCTGACGTCTTTTGCACTCATTTTCTTGCTCCAGTTAAAGGCCATTGACGCGTAGCGGACATCGGTTGCCTGCTACGGGACCAAGGTTCAAGCCGCCTTGCGGGCGACGGCATCGGCTTCGAGGACGCCCATGACGTCCTCCTCGCGCATGACGAGCAGTTCTTCGCCGTTGACCTTGACGGTCTGGCCTGCGTATTTGCCGAATAAAACCTGGTCCCCGACTTTTAGCTGTAGCGCGCGCAGCGTTCCGTCCTGCAACAGGCGGCCGCTGCCAACCGCAATGACTTCACCCTGTTCGGGTTTCTCGGCGGCTGAGTCCGGAATGACGATGCCTGAGGCTGTCATGCGCTGCGTCTCGATTCGCTTGACGATAACCCGGTCGTAGAGGGGACGAATCTGCATTTCCATCTCCTGAGCGATAAAGGATCACCAATAAGGGAATCCGGCTGCCAGGCGTTGCGGCGCGCGCAGCGCCGCCCTGCAGCCGTGCCATAACTGGCGGAAAGCGAAATAGAGGCAGCCCCGTTAGTCTTCAAGAGGGCCAAAACCCCGCGCTTTGTAACAAAATGTTTCATCGCGGTAGGATGACGCGA
>BBSL01000213.1 GCA_001319865.1 Burkholderia sp. E7m39
CTGGCGTCCTCCGTCAGCGGCGAGCGTATCGTCCGGCTCGTCAAGGGCGCTCCACAGCCCGCCCTTGATGGGCCTGAACAGCCAGCGGAGGTAGCCTTTGCGCGCAGCAAGCTGCATCAACTCCAAGCGGTCGGTGTCGTCGGCAACAAGCTGCGGGCCACGCGCCAAATCTTCTCCATCGTCGCCGAACGCCTGACGGCAGGCCAGCGCTTCGCTTGCGCTGGCACCGATCACGTTGCAGCCACGCCGCTCGACGCGCTCAACGTCCCATGCGCCGAATTGCCATGCGGCATCGAGCAGCATCGCATCCACCGTCTCGAAGCTCCGCCACGGCGTATCAAGCCGGAGTGCGGAGCCCGGAACCGGTCTTGGTCGGATGTCCACGCCGGGCAGCACGAGCGGTGTCGCGCGCCGGAAACCGTGCCAGTGAAGTATCGCGATGAGTGGCGTATTCACCTGAGCCGCCGCCGTGACTGTGACGGCAAAGAGCGGCAGGCGCACGCTCTCCATCTGATCATGAAGCGTATCGAAAAGGTCCATGAAGCCTCCTCGGAGTCATGTTGCAGAGCCTCTTGAATTTTCCGTTCGTTGAGCTATTTTATGCATCGCTCAGGCAGTTGCGATTAGCGCTGCGTGTTTCGATTTGTTTGCCGGTGGAGTATCTCCATCGACGGACGGACGGGAGCGCGTGGTCCGGTTCGTTCGTCGTGAGAGGCCCCCGGCTTAACGTGGCTTAAGGGACCGGTCATGAGCAATCTTCTCTTCAGCACCGCTCTGTGTAGCGACTTCGACCGTCGGCACCGACGAAAGCTTGGTGTCCTTGCGCGCTATCCTGGGAGCTTGCGCGCGATGCGCAGCAAAACGTCCTCTGGCCCTGACGTCGACAGCACCGACGACAGCGTCGGAAACTTCGTATTTGCGCCGGGGCGGTCGATCGGCCCCGATGATCGCGTGTCGCGAGGACGTGCCTGTGCGGCCCCTCGCATGACAGCAACACATTGCATCGCGCCGCGTCCCTTGTAAGCGGTGCACCATGCACGTTTTTCTGCACCGTGGCCGCGCAGGCCAGGTCATGTTTTACGGGAGACGGAAATGCTCAGCCCACACGAGTTTGCAACGCTGATGCTGGTCCGCCAGGCGCCGGACCAGCTCGATATGGATCGCGCCGAGCTCGACGCGCTGCTCGAACGCCAACTGGTCATGCTGGAACATCGCGCTTCGGGCGCACGCCGCGCTCACCTGACCGGCAAGGGCAGAACCTTTCTCGAGGCGCTTCACCCACGCGACATATCCCGAAGCCGGAAGACCACCGATGGCGGCAGTGGAGAACCTCCTGAAACGCCGTTACGGTTCGATGGCCGCGCGAAGGATCGCGTGGGGCCACGACTGGCAAGCTGAATGGCAGTGACGCAACGCCTAGCTTGACGTCCCGGCGCGACGCGAGATTGCTGGCCAACACCGGCCCCCGGATCGCGGCGACGACTTCTTGTAGGCACGTGTTCGCGCATTGCCGGTTTATGGGACCTGCGGCGCCATCTGGAATGCAGTGCGCCGCAGGGCCGTCGGTCAATCTCGCGTCGCCCCGCGCGTTTCCGGCACGGCGCGATCTCTTACCGGAGGTGTCGTATGCAAACGGAAAACGTAATGGAGTATCACGGTTGCGAGGTCCGGCCGGTGGTAACCCCAACCGCGACAGGACGTTATGCAGCAGCGGCCATTGTCACCGACCGCGTCGGCGACACTCGCACGCTCGGGGTAGATGGCGACTTCCCCAATGCGCAGGACGCACGCGATGAAGCCCTCGAACTCGCCGTTGCATGGATCCAGCAACGTTCAGTCATATCGGAACGGTATGTCCGGCGTATCGAGTGATGCCCGTCAGCAGACAGCGAGCGAGAAACCCGATCGAGCAGCCAGTTCTCGCGCGGCGCGATTCGACGCCCGCCGAGCGGCTATGAGTTCTGGCGCAGGTGAACAGGAAGGAAAGAAAATGTCGGACACTTTAATCATCGACCCGTTGGAAGCCGAGCTTTTCGAGCGCATCAAACTCCTGCTGTTCAGCGTCAATCTGCCGGTGCAGCGTCTCGAAGCCGATATCGACGATATTGGGCGCTTCGCTGCGCCGGATGGACGTTCGCCGCAACTACGCCTCATTGAAGCGATGCCTCCCCTTACGCCCGCCGCCGAAGCAATCGTGCGAGCCATGATCCGTGCGTACGGCATTGAGCTATTTACAACCGGCAGTGCGAACGCGGTTTTGCGCGCGATGATCAAGGCCGGTCCCACCCGGTTTGCACAGAATGCCTTGACATTGGACCCCGACGCGCCGGGGCCACAGCGAGCCCGTCAGCTCGTCTCAGAGTTCAACCGCATATTTGAGTGCTATCCCGAGCGGGGCTTCTCCCAGGCACGACAGATTCTTTCGGCACTCGGTCTACCCGTCGACCGAAACACGCCACGGTGTCGTCGCTCCAAACGCGATGGCAACCACCCGTCCGGACAGGTCAGTTCGGGGCTCTGAAGGGCCGCCCAACAACAGCCCGCTATGCATCCGCAGCTCGTTGCTTGCGTTCATCCGTTTGAATCACGAGCCCGCCCGGGTGGAAAGATGATCGGCTAATCGCATCAACATGGCATCGCATGCTTCGAGTTGCTGGACTGTGACGAATTCGTCCGGCTTGTGTCCCTGATCCATGCTGCCTGGTCCGCAGACGACGGCGGGTATGCCTGCCTCACTGAAGAGTCCGCCCTCCGTGCCGAATGCCACCGTGCCGAACTCGCGGGAACCGCAGAGCATTGCGAGTAGCTGCGCGGCGTCACTGCTGGCCGACGTTGCGAGGCCAGGGTATGCGGAAATTGACTCGAGGCGAATATCTGTGTCGGCGTTCACCGCGCGCATCTTCGGCAACAGGTGGGTCCGCGCAAAGGTCTGCAGATCGTCGGCGACGTTCGATGCGTCATAGCCCGGCAGCGCTCGCACTTCGAAATCGAATTCGCATTCGGCCGGCACGATGTTAAGCGCGCGGCCACCTTTGATGACGCCCGTCTGCACGGTCGAATACGGCGGATCGAAGCGGTGGTCATGCAACTCGGGCAACGACAACTGCTCACCAATCGCCTCCAGACGATTGATCAAACGCGCCGCATACTGAATCGCGTTGACGCCATAAGGCGCGTACGCCGAATGACACGGCGCGCCCTTCACCTGACACCGCATCGCCAGCTTGCCTTTGTGACCCAGCACGGGCTTCAGTTCGGTCGGCTCACCGATCAGGCACAGCGCAGGCCTGTGCGCGCGTTGCGCCAGTTCCGCGAGCATCGGCCGCACGCCCAGACAACCCACTTCTTCGTCGCACGAAAACGCCAGGTGCACGGGCACCCGCAAATCACGCGCGACGAACGCAGGCACGCTCGCCAGAACCGAGGCGATAAAACCTTTCATGTCAGCCGTGCCACGCCCATACAGCCGCCCGTCTTTCTCGCTCAGGCGAAACGGCTCAACCGTCCATGGCTGGCCGTCGACAGGAACCACATCCGTGTGCCCCGACAGCACGATACCGCCGCTGATGTCGGGTCCGATCGTCGCGAACAGATTCGCTTTGGTGCGCGCGTCGTTGTAGAACAGTTCGCTATGAACGCCGCAATCGTCGAGATATTGCCGAATGAACCCGATCATCTCCAGATTGGAGTCGCGGCTCACAGTGGGAAAGCCGATCAGCCTTTCGAGCAGCGCGCGGCTCGACCTGTCATTCATCGCCCGGCACTCCATAGCTTGGCGCAGCCGTCGGGTTCAAGGCGCGCGTCACATAGTCCTGCATTTGCGGCTTGTACGCCTGCCACAGGCCGTCGAGCTTGCCGAGGGGATCGTCGTCGGCCCAATCGATGCGCAGATCGACGATCGGCCAGCTCAGATCGCCGACAATTTTCAACGCCGCCGAATGCACCGGGCCTGCTTCGCCACCCGCCGCAATCGCGGCATGCATGGCGGCCAGCAAACGGTCGGCGAGCATGCCTTTCGTGTTTTCGAACGCAGGCGTCATCGCTTCGATCACGTGTACGCCCGCCAGCATGTTGCCCGCCGCGACGCATTGCGTGCCCGCTCTCGCATGATGCGTGCCCAGCGCTTCCTTGCCGCTGAAAAACGCCGTGCGCCCGCGCGCGTCGATCACGGTCACCTGCCGGTACTCGCTCCCGTCGTTCGCATCGAGCGCACGATCGAGCGCCGCAGCAGGTTCGTGCAGCGTGTGCTGCAACAGATCGAGAATCTGCGGACCGAGCGCCGGCAGCGTCACGTTCTGCGTCGCCACCGCGCCCACGCCCGCGCGCAGCCACGGGCAGCGCGCACCGACCGCAATGCTCGAAGAACTGATGGCGATGCCGAGTTGCCCCGTTTCCACACATCGTCCGACGATAGAAAATGTCATCTCTGCTCCTTAAGCCTGAGCCGGCGTCCAACCATCCGGAATCACGGCGATCACGTCGATTTCCATCAGCCACGTCGGCTGTCCCAATGCCACCACCACGAGACCCGTCGAGATCGGGAACACACCCTTGAGCCACTTGCCGACCTCCTGATACACCGGCTCGCGATAGCGCACGTCAGTCAGGAAAGTGGTTGTCTTGACGATGTGCGACAGGTCACTGCCCGCTTCTTCGAGCAGTTGCTTGACGTTTTTCATCGCCTGTTCGGCCTGCGCGCGCGGATCGCCGAGCCCCACCAGCTTGCCGTCGAAATCGGTTCCCACCTGGCCGCGCACGTAGACCGTATTGCCGGCGCGCACGGCCTGACAGAGATCGTTGTCGAGCGTCTGGTTCGGATACGTGTCCTTTGTGTTGAACATGCGGATGCGAGTGTGCGTAGGTTGGCTCATCGGTGTGCCTTGAAACGGAAGAATGGTTGATTACGAGCGTCCGGATGCGGCTGCGCGTTAACTCAGGTTCAGTTCGCTGACCTTGCTTGCGTCTATCGCGCTTTCGCCATGCGGTGCTTCTGCATGAGGGTGCGGCGCGTCGTAATACGCGAGATAGTTGCGCTGCGTCGCGATGTGATCGGCAATATGCTTCGCGTCGTGCCACACGCCCCAGATGAACGCGGAGCCACGCCGCGACAGCCACGGCAGACCGAGAAAATAGACGCCTGGTTCTTTCGATACGCCGCGTTGATGCTTCGGCTTGCCCTTTTCGTCGAACGCGTCCACTTGCAACCAGCCGAAATCGACCGCATAGCCGGTCGCCCAGATGATCGACGTGATGCCGGCGTCGACCAGATCGAGTGAGAGAACCGGATTCGTCACGCACTCGGGGTCGGCGGGAATCACGCGCGCCTGCGGTTCTTCCGGCAGATCGAGGCCATTGCGGGCCGCGTACGCATCGGCTGCATCGAGCAGCGAGAGATAATTCTCATCGCCACGCGCGATGTTGTCGGCCAGATCGCTATCGAACGTCACGACGTTGCCGTCGAACGATTTCGTCAAGCCGACCAGCGTCACGCCCTGATGCGCGAGACGGCGAAAATCCACTGTGTGGCCGCCGCGCGCGCCGCTCACCGCGATCGTCACGTGCTCCTTGCCCGGGCGCATCACTTCGGCGTCCCATTCGCCCAGCACGCCGAGCCACCAGCAGAAGTCGCGGCCACGATACCCGCGCGGCGGGCGGTCATGCGGCCCCACCGACAGATACACCTGCCTGCCCGCGCGCTGCAGCTCATCTGCGATCTGCACCCCCGACGAACCCGCGCCCACCACCAGCACGCCGCCTTCGGGCAACTGCTGCGGGTTGCGATAGTCGGCGGAATGCATCTGCGTGAGACGTTCGGATGTCGGCGCAACGGCGGGAATCAGCGGACGCTGGAACGGTCCCGTTGCCACCACGACGCGGTTCGCCTCATAGGTGCCGTCCGACGTTTCGACCGTGAAGCCTTGGCGCCCCGCGTTGCGCACCACTTTCTTGACTTCGACACCTGTGCGGATCGGCGCATCGACCTTCTGCGCGTAGGCGACGAAGTAATCCGCGACCTGGTCTTTCGATGCAAAGCCATCCGGATCGACGTCGGCGAACTCCATATTAGGGAAACGATCGTGCCACGCCGGACCGTTGGCGACCAGCGAATCCCAACGTCCCGTGCGCCAGCGCTCAGCGATGCGCGCGCGTTCCAGCACCACATGCGGCACGCCGATTTTGCCCAGATGTTCGCTCATCGCGATGCCGGCCTGACCGGCGCCGACCACGAGCGTGTCGATCGACATTGTTTTCGCTGCCATGCTGATTCCTTCTCAAGGGTCCTTCTCAAAGGCGATTTGATCCAGGCCGCCACGGCTTTGCGCTCCGCGCTCGCGAAGCGAGCCTGTCGACGGGCGTACTGCGCCGTCAATATGCTGTCTCGAAGCCGAATCTACGCGTGCATTCCGAATCCGAAAAATATATTTAAAAAATGCATTGCATCTGGTCTGCCTATGCAGCGCTTTTTTGACTGCATCAAAATGGTGCTCAACGAACGCCCGCACATGGAGCAATACCGATGGAAAGCCATCCCCTGCGTTACTCGCTGCGTCAGTTGCGGTATTTCGTGGTGACGGCGGAAGCGCTGTCGTTCACGGCCGCCGCGAAGCGCCTGCATATCTCGCAGCCGTCCATTTCGACGGCGCTGGCGGAACTCGAATCGTCGTTCGGCGTGCAGTTGTTCATCCGCCATCACGCGAGTGGACTGTCGCTCACCCAGGCCGGGCGCGACCTGCTCGGACAGGCGCGCAATCTGCTGAAAATTGCCGAGGAATTGCAGACCTCGGCCAAGGAGATGGACGGCGGCATGACGGGCTCGATCGCACTCGGTTGCCTCGTTTCGCTGGCGCCGCCACTGATGCCGCGCCTCATTGCCCGCTTCGCCGCCGAACACGCGGGCATCGCGTTCCGCACGGTCGAGGCGCATCAGGATGGTTTGCTAAGAGGTCTGCACGACGGTTCGCTCGATATAGTTTTGACCTATAGCCTCGACCTGACGGAAGACATCGCCTTCACGCCGCTGCTGTCGCTGCCGCCGTATGTGATCCTGCCCGCGTCTCACAGGCTGGCCCGCGCGCGCAAGGTATCGCTCACCGACTTGCTGCACGAGCCTTATGTGATGCTGGATCTGCCGCATAGCCGCGAGTATTTCGCCGCGCTGTTCGATGCCGTGGGCAGCCGGCCCGTGCCCGCATTCCGCTCGTCGCAGCCGGAAGTCGTGCGCGGCATGGTGGCGAACGGGCTCGGCTACAGCATCCTCAACTTTCCGCTCAAATCGAACCGCACGGTGGACGGCGGCGACTTCGTCGTGAAGCGCTTCAAGGACAACGTGAACGCAACGACGCTAGGCATTGCGCAATCGCGCACGATGCGGCCACGGCAAGTCGTGCAGCGCTTTGCGTCCTATTGCGAGACCTATATCCGCAGGCTGCATCTCGACACATGACACCTGCCTGAAACGCTGCAGACGCAGGTCGGATCTACGTTGCGGCAGCATCGCCACTGCATAGGAAAAAGCTTTGCTTTGTATCCGAAAACAATATTTTGACTGGGAATTTGGCTTGATAGATTGATGACCGTGTCGAGCGCAACACCGCGTAATCCAGCGCGAACGTGCGCTCCAAGCTCGAAACCAGGAGGGCGGCATGGCAAACCCGGCAAGGACGATCGCAGTGCAGGCGCTGGTCGACGAACTGCAAACCGGTTGCGACAGGCCCTTCAGCGAAGCGCGTTCGATGCCGCCCGGCGTCTATACGTCTGCCGATTTCCTCGCGCTGGAAGAGCGCGACATCTTCGCTCACGAATGGCAATGCGTCGGGCGTGCAAGCGCACTGCAAGCAGCCGGCGACTATCTGACAACGCGCATCGGCGATCAGCCGATCGTCGTGTTGCGCGACGAGCAGATGCAATTGAAGGCGATGTCGAATGTCTGCCTGCATCGCATGTCGGTGCTGCTGGAAGGACGCGGCAATGTGCGCAGGATCGTGTGCCCGTATCACGCCTGGAATTACTCACTGGATGGCGCGCTGAAAGGCGCGCCGCTGATGGATCGGCAACAGGGCTTCTGCAAGGAAAGCTATCGCCTGCCCGCAATCCGATGTGAAGAATGGCAGGGCTGGATCTACGTGACGCTCGATGAACAGGCGCAACCCGTGCAGCAGCGCCTCGCCGCGCTGAGCGACCTGATCGCCGCATACGGCATGGCGGACTACATCGAAACCTTCTATGAGGAGCACGTGTGGGACACGAACTGGAAGCTCCTCGCGGAAAACTTCATGGAGAGCTACCACCTGCCGATGCTGCATCGCGCGACAGTCGGTCCGCATTCGCGCCTGGAGGAAATGGAATGCCCGCCCGGTCTGCCCGCCTTCAACTATCACTGGATCACGAAGGAAGCGTCTTTGCCGATTGGCAATGCGCATCCCGACAACACGCGTCTGACGGGACACTGGCGCAAGACCACCGCGCTGCTCGCGATCTACCCGACGCATCTCGTCACGCTGACGCCCGGCTACTTCTGGTATCTGGTGCTGCAACCCGAAGGCGTGGGCCGCGTGCATATCCGCTTTGGCGGCGGACTTGCGCCTGAGTTTATCGCCGATCCGCAAGCGCACGAGTACATGGCGACGCTCAAAAAGCTGCTCGACGAAGTGAACGCCGAGGACAAGCGCGGCGTCGAGGCCGTGTTTCGCGGCGTGCATGCCCCGCTTGCGAAGCCCGGTCACCTGAGCCATCTCGAACGCCCCAACTATGACTTCGCGCGCTATCTCGCGGCGAAGCTCGGCACGCATTGACTACGAGGCAACACCGACAGGACGCAAGCACGATGTCGAACCCTTCCTATATTTCATTTTCAGGCGTGAGCAAATCGTATGACGGCGCGCATTACGTCGTCGACGATCTGAACCTCGACGTGCGCAAGGGCGAATTCCTGTCGCTGCTCGGCCCGTCAGGCTCGGGCAAGACCACGACGCTGATGATGCTCGCCGGGTTCGAAACGCCGACCCAAGGCGAGATCCGTCTCGACGGACGGCGGCTCGACGACAAGCCGCCGCATCAGCGCGACATCGGCATGGTGTTCCAGAACTACGCGCTGTTTCCGCATCTGACGATCGCCGAGAACGTCGCGTTTCCGCTTTCCGTGCGGCACGTGAGCCGCGCGGAGCAGAAGACGCGCGTGATGCGCGCGCTCGAGATGATCGAGTTGCCGCATCTGGCGAACCGCCGCCCCGCGCAGCTGTCGGGCGGACAGCAGCAGCGCGTCGCGCTGGCTCGCGCGCTCGTGTTCGAACCGAGC
>BBSL01000214.1 GCA_001319865.1 Burkholderia sp. E7m39
GACGTTCATCGCGCCGATCGCACTGCTGCTCGCGCGCAGCGTGCAGAACCACGAAATGCCCGACAGCATGCCTGCGCTCACGCGCGCGCTCGATGCGTGGGACGGACGCGGCGTACCGGACGAGCCTCTGTTCGCGCTGCTTGCGTCGGGTCTCAAACAGGCGCACGAGAGCGGACAGCTCGGCACGGTCGCGCGGCGCCTGAACTTCGCGCAGCCGGAGTTTCGCAGCCTGCTGATGCGCAGCGCCCGCAACCTGCCCGCCGACGCGCCACCTGCATGGAAGCCCGCGCTCATCGAACTCGACGAGCGCTGGAATGCGCCTGAAACATGGCGTCTGTTGAAACGCGCCGCCGCTTCGCCGACGCCGGACTACCTGCTCGCCGCCGTCGATGCGCAAGTCACGCCGCAGGGCTCGCTTGCGTTCGTGCCGGACAATGCCTCCGTCTACCGGCAAGCGTTCCTGCGCACCGTTTCGATCAGCGCCACGGTCACGTTGCTGTGCCTGCTGCTCGGCTATCCCGTCGCGTGGATGCTCGCCAATCTGCCCGAGAAAAGCAGCAACCGGCTGATGCTGCTCGTGATCGTGCCGTTCTGGACGTCGCTGCTGGTGCGCACGACGGCATGGTATGTGCTACTGCAGCCGGGCGGCGTCATCAACAGTCTGCTGATGGGGCTCGGTCTCGCGACGCATCCGTTGCCGCTCATCTTCAATCGCGCGGGTGTGCTGATCGGCATGACGCATGTGTTGCTGCCGTACATGATCCTCGCCATCTACTCGGTGATGAAAAGCGTCTCGCCCATCTATGTGCGCGCGGCGCAATCGCTCGGCGCGCATCCGTTCACCGCGTTCGTGCGCGTGTATGTGCCGCAAACACTGCCGGGCGTGGGCGCGGGCTGCTTCCTCGTGTTCGTGCTTGCGCTCGGCTACTACATCACGCCTGCGCTGCTGGGCGGCGCCGGCGACGAGATGATCAGTCAGCTCATTGCGATGCAGACCAACACGCAGCTCAACTGGGGCCTCGCAGGCGCGCTGTCGGCGTATCTGGTGATCTTCACCGCGGTCTTCTACTTCCTGTTCAACCGCATCGTCGGCATCGACCGTTTGCGTTTCGGTTGAGTCACACGCGCACCACGACAAGGAACCGACATGCAGAATCAACGGAAGAAAGTGTTGACGGAGCGCATTGCGACGCATTGGGTACGCGCGCACACGGCAATCGTGCTGTTCTTTCTGATCGCACCAATTCTCGCGATCATCCCGCTCTCGTTCAATTCAGGTTCGTATTTCTCGTACCCGTTACAAGGCTTTTCGATGCGCTGGTACCAGCAGGCCCTCACCAGCGCGGACTGGCAACGCGCGCTGCTGAACAGCCTCGGCATCGGCGCGGCCTCGACGCTGATCGCGACGTGCCTGGGCACGCTTGCGGCGCTCGGCTTGAGCCGCACGCAGTTTCCGCTGCGCTCGCTCATCATGCCTATCATCATCTCGCCGATGATCGTGCCGATCGTGGTCGTGGCGGCCGGGTTCTATCTGATCTTCGCGCCGCTCGGCCTCGTCAATTCGTACCCGGGCGTGGTGCTGGCGCACGCGGCGCTCGGCACGCCATTCGTGGTGATCACGGTGACGGCTTCGCTGCTGTCATTCGATCAAAGTCTGCTGCGTGCCGCATCGGGGCTGGGCGCGAAACCCTGGGTTGCGTTCAGGCGCGTGACCTTGCCGCTCATCGCCCCCGCCGTGGCGACGGGCAGCGTGTTCGCCTTTGCGACCTCGTTCGATGAAGTGATCGTGATTCTGTTTATCGGCGGCCCGGATCAGACTACGGTGCCGCGCCAGATGTGGAGCGGCATCCGCGATTCGATCGATCCGTCGATTCTCGCCATCGCGACGATGCTGATCGTGTTTGCGGTGCTGCTGTTCGCCAGCATCAACTGGCTGCGCGGCCGCGCTGCGGCTGGTAGCCAGGCGCTCGTCTGACGTGCATTAGCGTTGCTCGGGCATGATGCAGCGCAGCCGCGCAAACGCCTGCAGCCAATGGTCGCGATGCAGCACAATGTGCATCGATGCTTCGCGATAGAGGCCGCGCTCGATGACCAGTTGCAAAAGATGAGTGGGAACCACGCAGATCAATCCCAGCGTGTTTGTCGCAAACACCAGCTTGAGGAGCTTTCGAGAGGCGCGCTAAGCGAGACCGATTTCAACTGTGAGCGGTCTGCGCGAGTTGTGCGATGTCAACGGGCCTGCTCGACGAGCGAATGACGCGTATCGCACCCATGCGAGGAGATAGTTCGAGCCGCAGATGACGAACAGCACGTTAAAACCAATATTGATGTGACCGAGCATCTGCTTCCGGGAACAGGTCAGACGCGGTTGTGAAGAGATTTGCCGACCATGCCTGGTGCGAGGCGGCTATCAGACTGAAGACCAACCATTGCCCACATGTTTTCGATGAACGGTGAGAACGCGATCGGCATCGCCAGGAGCGCGAAGATCAGCATGGTGGCTTGCCGCGCCTTCGTCACTGGCCAGCCGCGTTGAATCAGCCTGGACGAGATGAAACCACCGCCAATACTACCGATTAAAGTTGCGATATCCACC
>BBSL01000215.1 GCA_001319865.1 Burkholderia sp. E7m39
CGGATCGAGGTGGAAGCGCGAGTTGAACTACGACGGGAGCCAGAAGAGCATGAACACCAAATCGGGTCGGACAGAACCTTGCCCGCGAAGAAGGCCCACGTCGGACGCAGCGAAAGCCTCGCAAAGCGCAAAGACTACAGCTTGCCTAGCGGGATTTCGATAAGCCGAAAAGCAACTCAGGCTGCAGTGCGACGCCCGTACTACAAGAGCATTTGAAGTTGGCAGAAGAGACGCGGGGGAAGATCGACAAATAGGGAGTGTTATTTGACGCGACGCCGCGTCGACGGATTCGTCACGGAAACCGTAAGTCCAGCTTGCGTCGGACTGGTATTCGCGGGCCTGCGTATAGGTCAGCGGTTGCAGAGAATCGTTCGTACCGAACCCGACCGATAGCATCACGAGGTGGAAAGCCGCGCCATTGCGCAGACCGCACGCAATAGCGACGGCTCTCGCACCGCAATCGTGTCCGACCAGCTCGGGTACCTGGCCGCAATGGCGGATGGCGGTCAACATTCGCTCATCCGTTACGCGAGACAATGCAACAGATCGGCGGCACGCACGGTCACGCGGCCCGCTCGTCCGCGCGCACGCGGAATATCGCCACCGCACCGTGCAGATGCTCGCTTTGCGCCTCCAACGAAGCTGCCGTAGCCGACGCCGACTCGACCAGCGATACGTTGCTCTGCGTCATTGCTTCCATCTGCACGACGGTCGCGTTGACCAGTTCGATTCCCGCCGTCTGCTCGCGCGACGCCAGACTGATATCCGCCATGATCGCGTTCACGCTCTGCACGGCCTGCAGGATGTCGTCCATCGTCGATCCCGCGCGCAATACCAGTTCGCTGCCCGTTCGCACACTCAGCGTCGAATTGCCGATCAGTTCCTTGATTTCCTTCGCGGCGGTGGCGCTGCGCTGCGCCAGATGCCGCACCTCGCTGGCCACCACGGCGAAGCCGCGCCCTTGATCTCCGGCGCGCGCCGCCTCGACGGCTGCGTTGAGCGCAAGAATATTGGTCTGGAACGCGATGCTCTCGATCACACCGACGATGCCGACGATGCGCGCCGAGCTATCCGAAATCGCATCCATCGTGTCGACAACCTGACGCACCACCTCGCCGCCGCGTGTCGCAATCTCGGACGCGCGTGTGGCAAGCGCACTCGCGTCGTGCGCATTGTCGGCGTTCTGCCGCACAGTGGCCGTCAATTCTTCCATGCTCGCGGCCGCCTGCTGAAGCGAGGCGGCCTGATCGCCCGCGCGCATCGACAGGTCGCGGTTGCCGCTGGCAATCGCCTGCGCATCGTGCATGATCGCGTCCGTCCCCGCCCTGACCTTGCGCACCACCGCCACGAGGCCTTGTTGCATGTCGTTCAACGCGTCGAGCAGGTAACCCATTTCGTTGCGGCGTTCCGTCTTGACGACGGCCGTGAGGTCGCCCGCCGCAATCTTCGCAAAGTAGTCGACGGCGGCATTGACGGGCGTGACGATCGCCCTCGTCAGCGCCCGATCCGCGAGCACGCCGACGATCAGCGCGATCAGTCCGGCCACCCCGAAGCCCCAGAGCGTCATGTGAAAGCGCCCGTTCGCATGATCGAAGCGCATGCGCTGGCGCTGCACCTGAAAATCCTCCAGCGCGATGAGCGCCTTCTGGTATTCGTCGAACAGCGCGACGGGCATTTCGCGCTGCGTGCTCAGGAAGTCGACCAGATTTTCTTCGTCAAGCTGCTTGAGCGCCTTCGAGAAAGCCTGCGCCAGCAGACGGTCGCGCTTGCCCGTCATCGCTGTGAGGAGCGTCGTTTCCTGCGCGTCGGGCGTGTGCAGCGCACGGTACGCATCGAGCTCGCGATTGCTCTCGCCGAGCAGCACATGCAGCTGCCTGATCTCCGCGGCAGCCGGCTTGCCCGCGCTGATCAGCTGCTCGACGTCGGCGAGCCCGGTGCGAAACACCAGCAGCCGCTCGGAGCTGGTCTTCAGATGCACGACGGAAGCGGTGTCGTCGCGATACATCGCGTCGAGCGCGGCGTTGCTCTTGAAGAGCGCAAACACAGCCGCCGCGATGACCAGCATCAACAGCAGCGTGCAACCCGAAATGGTGGCGGCGAGCCCGCCGCGAATCGTGGTGTTTCTGAACATGAGCGCAAGCCAGCGTGCGCGCAGCAAACGCGGCGCGCGTAGCGTTTCCCCAATAGTCGGAACGAAAACGAGCCGGCCATGCGACCGCAGGCCGTCTACAGCACTAACGGCGGCGCCGTACGGCTTCTGAGATGCCAGCGCGACACCGATGCGACGAATTGCGACATCGGCGCGCAACGCAACTCCCCAGCGCGGTGCTGCGCCCGTTTATCTGCCGCTCGATGTCGACGGGCTCGACCCTGTGTTCACGCCGGGCACGGGCACGCCGGAAGTGGGCGGTCTCACGACCCACGAGACGCAGGCGCTGTTGCGCGGTCTCGACGGTCTCAACTGGGTCGGCGGCGACGTGGTCGAAGTCTCACCGCCTTACGATCCGAGCGGCAACACCGCGCTCGTCGCCGCGACGCTGATGTACGAAATGCTGTGCCTGATCGCGAAACGCGCGACGCAAGCAGGCCGCTAGCCCGCCGCCGGCGCGCTACCGCATGTCCTTCCACGGTACGAGCAAACGTCTATCGCTGCGCCGCAACAAAACGCAAATTGCCAGTACATGTCGGGAATCGCGCGGCCCTCGTCCGACAGGAACGGCTTGTCCAGACGGCGCGAACGGCTGGCACCTGCCGCGTCTGCATCGAGTTCGAACGGCCGGCCGGATCGTTCTCGCTGTTCTTCTTTCGCCATGCCGTGGGCACACGGCACGTGTTTCCGCCGGACCGGCGCCGTCCGGAGATGGGCACGAGCCGCATCGCTGCCTGACCGATCCTTGCAAGCGCCTGCAGCGAGCGAATACGACGCAATCGCGGCGCGTTCCGCGGCGACGCACAGGGCTCGCGAGCACCGCTGCGACGAACCAGTCCTGCGCCTCGGTGACTGCGAGCCGCCTGCTGGCGCTCGAACTCCGACCGCGCACCGCTTCGATCAGATGATCGACAAACGAGGCAATGGGCGCCGAAATCGCCGGTTTGCGGAAGTAGACGGAGCGTCTCACCTCGGTCGGATTGACAGACACGCCCCGCTCCCAGGCATCGATGCAATGGCGGATGGGCGACTGCAATGCGTTATGCATTTTTTGAAGGCAAGAAGGGCGGCGCCCTAAAGTCGCAGCGCAAATACCCGTTATATGGGGTGTCAGCGCTCAATCCGGCATATCGACTGGACGCACGTCGCAGACGTGCGCACTGTTATCCCCGCCGATCCGAGACGCGGCCCGATCCTACGTGATCCGCCCGCTTCGTCCTTGCGTCCCCGACGCATTACACGTCGTCTCGACAATGACCGCACCTGCCCTTGGGCCACGGACTGCCCACAAGCCCTCAAAACTCCGACACATCGCACTGGCCGCCGCATTGATAGTGCTGGCCTTGCTCGTGGTGTTCGGCGTGACCCTGCGCGCGACCTATTCGCAAGGGGCCGCAGAAGACCGACTGCGCAACGCACTTTCCGCCTCGTCAGAACTTGAGTTACTGCTTACGCAACACGTTGCCGCAAACACGGACTTCATGAGCAGTGCCCATACGGCCGGCTTCAATTCCGGCGCCTGGCCCGTGCGACGTGCCGCGGCAGTTGCCAGCGCCTACGAACGGCTGGAAGCAGACCTGGCCGACACACCTGAATCCGTCGCAAGCGTGAAGGAGTTGCGCCGACTTAGCACCATCTGGCCCGAACAACTCGACGCGGCGGCTCGCACTATCGCCCTGGCAGGTGAGACGTCGCCAGTTGACGCAGGCCTTCTTCAGAGAGCGAACGATACGTTTAGCTCGATCATGAACATTCTGACGATGCTCAGAACCCGCGAGCGCGACGAGATTGCACAAATGCAATTCAAGTCGCAGTCTGAACTGGCGGGGCAAAAGATATTTCTCTCCGTCTTGGGGACAACCGGTGCGTTGCTGCTCGTATTGCTGCTTTACACCAGTCATCGGGCGGCCCTTGCAAGGGCGACGGCGAAGGTCGTTGCGTCGGAAGCCGAACGGCGCTTCGAGGAGTACTTCCAGAATCATCCCGTCGCGATGCTCATCTACGACGTCGACACCTATCTGATTTTGACGGCGAACGCAGCCGCGCAACGACAATATGGCGCATCGCTGCAGCAGCTTCGGGAGACGCGGATGGATCAACTTCGTCCTGCGGAGGAGGCGGAGCATTTTTGCCGGGATCTGAAGCAATATGTCGAGTCCGGTGTGCAGGGGGGTTCCGGAGGATTGCGTCGGCACAGGCGCGCCGATGGCACCACGATCTATGTAGACATTGCCTTCCATCTTCTGGACTATGCCGAGCGCAAGGCATGCTTTATCTCTGCGCGAGATGTGACCGCGCACGAACGCGCCAAAGAAGCGTTGCGTGTTCGCAGCAGCGCACTGGAAGCATCGAGGAGCGCCGTTCTCATATCGGAGAAGTCGGCCGACGCAAGCATCATCACGTATGCGAACGCGGCGTTCGAGAAGATCACCGGCTTTCCTGCACGGGAAGTCATCGGTTTGGAACACTGGTCGGTGCTCGGCTTCGACGTGACGTCAGAGCAGGCACGTTCGGTCCAGTTGGCGATGCAGTCAGATACCGAGGGGTCGGCGCTACTCGGATGCCACCGGCACGACGGGACGCACTATTGGAGCCAGTTGCAGGTTGCGCCGGTGCTGGATGACTCGGGACGACCGACCCATTGCGTGACTGTTTTCAATGACGTGTCGGAGCGCATCCGGGATCAGGAACAGTTGCGTGCTCTGGCTCAACAGGACCCACTGACTCAGCTTCCCAACAGGCTTGGTCTGAACGCGCAACTTAACCGGCTGTTCAGCCTGGCACGACGCGATAACGAACGGATTGCCCTCGTTTTCCTGGATCTGGACAACTTCAAGGTCGTCAACGATTCGCTGGGGCACACGGCCGGGGACGCGCTGCTGCGCGAAATTGCGTACCGCCTGTCCAGCCGTACCGGCCCGCACGAGTTTGTCGCAAGGTACGCGGGCGACGAGTTCGTAGTCGTGTTGTACGGTCGCGGCGACATCGACGGGTTCGTTACCGCCGCCCGGGAGATGCAGGCAGCCTTGAGCCGGGACGTCCGGATCGAAAACAGGCTTGTCCGTCCGCAAGCCAGCATTGGAATTGCCGTGTATCCCGACCACGCGCAAGATCCCGAAACGTTGCTACGCTGCGCGGATTCCGCAATGTACAGGGCGAAACCGGTCGGACCGAACGGCTTGCAGATATTCGACGAAGCGATCGCCCAGGAAAACAGCGAGCGCGCCGCCATGGCGCACGACCTGCGCAATGCCCTCGCCTGCGGAGCGCTTTCGCTCGCCTATCAGCCGCGACTCTCGTTGGAAACTGGGCTGGCGAACGGATTCGAAGCTCTGGTTCGCTGGAACCATCCGAAGCGCGGATCGGTTAGTCCAGCCTTGTTCGTGCCGATTGCCGAAGAGAACGGGCTCATAACGGAAATCGGCGAGTGGGTGTTCGAACAGGCGTGCCGACAGACGAAGATATGGGCGCTCCAGCATCCGGATATCGTTGTCTCGGTCAACGTATCACCTGTTCAGTTCTTGCGCTCCGACCTGCTGTCAGTCGTAACGGAAGTTATCCAGCGAACCGGGGTGAATCCCCGCAACATAGAGATCGAAATCACTGAAGGCGTGCTCATGGCGGCGCAATCGGTCGCCACGCTTCGCGGCTTTCGCAAAATGGGCCTGTCGGTCGCGATAGACGACTTCGGTTCCGGATATTCGAGTCTGGGATACGTTCGCAGCTTCATGGCGGACCGCCTGAAACTCGACATGTCGTTCGTTAAGGGGATCGGCGTATCGACTGCAGATGAGGTGATCGTCAAGGCTGTCATTGGCATGGGGCGCACGCTAGGCATGCAAGTAGTCGCTGAAGGCGTCGAGACTCACCGGCAACTCGAATTCCTCATCGAAAACGGCTGCGAGGAGATTCAGGGCTACTGGTACGCACGTCCGACGGACGCAGCCCGCGCCGCCGCTTATCTCGACACGCCTCGTAAAGTCGCGCGGGTAGCCGGAGGCCGCAACCTGTGATTCCCCGCCGCACGTGTCAGATCGGGCTATGGCTCGTTTCGAACGAAAAAATTCCGATTTTCCAATGCGGCGCCCGACTGCCCGATTGCGCTGGGAACACATCCCGGTGTGAGCGGGAGAGCCCCAAAAGGTAACAGCGGCCTACCGGGTTGGTCCGTCGACATAACCCGCGAGAGGGCTGCCGCGACCCGACGGACGGCATTGCCCGAAACGTTTCGCATCGCGCTGGCAGCCTAAACAATGCTGCTCCACCGCCGATATATACATGAGGGCCGAATAACGTATCAGCCCGCACACATAATCAAATTGCATAGCGACCAGACCACATGATTCTCAGAAAACTAATATTTCTCGCCCCGCTGACCGTGCTCGCCGCATGTTCGGTTGTCGCGACGCCTTACTCGCCTTCCGTCGAAAATATCCAGACACTCAAGAATGCCGCGCCTGTGCATGCACGAATCGGGGACTTCCGTAGCCAGGATGGTGGACATAACGAGTACCCCGTTCGCGTTCGGGCGAACGTCATGCGCTCGCCCGTCGGCGATTCGTTCGCGGCCTACCTCGCGAATGCCGTCACCCAGGAACTGACGCTCGCGGGCTCGCTATCCCCGGCCGCCCAGGTCGAGCTCGACGGTGTACTGCTCGAAAACAACGTCGACGTCGGTATCGGCACGGGCGTGGGCACTATCTCCGCCCGCTTCGTTGTCAAGCGCGACAACGCCGTGCGCTATGACCAGGTGAAAACGGTGCGCGGCGAGTGGGACTCGTCGTTCGCCGCGGCCATCGCGGTACCGAAAGCAACCCAGCAATACCCGCTCGTCGTCCAGAAACTGCTGGGCGAACTCTATGCTGACCCCGCATTCATCAGCGCGATTCGTTAACCCCATTTCCAAACACTCCAAAGGAGACCCACATGAAAGTTGGCAACATCTTGCGCGCGGTATGCGCTGCAGGCGTGATCGCACTCCTCTCTGGCTGCGCTCATGACATCACGATCTCTGGCGACAACGCAGCTCTCGTTTCGAAGGCGGCCTCACCCATCAACAAGACCGTCGGCCTCGTCATTACCGACGAGGAACGCAACAAGGAGGTCGTCACGCCGGGCGGCGGTGGCGACAAGGTCGCCTACAAGCCATATCACGACCTCGAGCTACCGATCTATCTCGAACTGAGCAACGTCTTCAAGGACGTGGTCAAACTCAACACCAGGCCCGACGCCGCAACATGGCAGTCGAAGAACCTCAGCTACATCGTGACACCCTCGATTACGACGACGTCGTCGTCGCCGAGCCTGCTCACCTGGCCGCCGACGGATTTCAGCGTGACGCTCGAATGCACAATCACCGACCCCAGTGGCAAGCTTGTGACGAAGAAGTCCGTGACGGGCTCGGGCCACGCCGAATTCAGCGAATTCAAGCGTAACTTCGGCCTTGCCGCGCAGCGTGCGACGCTCGATGCCGTGCAGAAAATGCAGTCAGCCATGCAAGAGTCAGCAGAGCTTCGCCAGTAACGGCATTCCGCCAGCAATGAGGACGCCTCGATCATCGGGCGCCCTCATTCCCATCATCGCCGCAGCGCCCCAGGGTCGGTTCAATTCCCCAACCAAAAGCGAGCGCGACGATCTAATTCGCGTCCCATGCCAAACATGCTGACTGCGGCAACAATAGTGGGAATCGCAACCGGGATGAGCATGATGGGCTGGCCCAGATGCATCGCGCCGCCGCTTTTGGCAGGCCCCGGATCACCGTGTCGTCTTCAATCACCAGAACGTTGAGCAACATGGCCGTCCATCCTCAGTGGACTGTTGGATGACTCGGCAATGCCCGCATGAAAAGAACAACCCCAATGGCAAACGCATTGCATCCAGAGCGAATTTAGATCCCTAGCGTCGCCTGTCCAGCACGGCCACGCTTCGTGATGAAAAATTGATCTTTGGGCGACAAAGCCGTGAGCAGCGTTGCGCACACTTCATCCCGGGACGCAGGCAATTGCGCCTGACCGCACCACGACCCGAGGTTCCAACATGAAGCTGTCATCGCCACTTTCCGCCGCACACGATGCCGAACCGTCCGGCGTGATGCCCAAGCTGCGTGTCCTTCTCGGGTGGAGCTGGGGGATGTTTTTCCCCACCGGCATCACGCACTCGCGCATCACGCGCTCGCATGAGGCCGATGAGGAGCCACGCGAGACGCCCCACGCCACGCCCGACGAGACAGCACGGAAAACTGCGACTTCTGATCAACGCGCGGCGCACTCGTTCCACTTGCCCCGGTTTCGCTCGGGCTGTCATCACGTCAACAGCAATTTCTAGCGGAGGTCCCCTCCATGCTTCACGGTAAATCCGCCATTGTCACCGGCTCGACCAGCGGCATCGGGCTCGGCATTGCGACCGCATTCGCCGCGCAGGGCGCCGACGTGCTGTTGAACGGCTTCGGCGACGCGCACGAGATCGAGGCAATACGCCGGAACCTGGAACGCGAGCACGGCGTGCGCGTGCGCTATTCGGCTGCCGACATGAGCAAGCCCGATGACATTCACGTGATGGCGCGCTACGCCAGCGCCGAGTTCGGCAAGGTTGACATCGTTGTCAATAACGCGGGCATCCAGCATGTTGCGCCCATTGAGGAACAGCCCGACGAAAAGTGGGACGCTATCCTCGCGATCAACCTCTCGTCCGCGTTCCATCTAATCAAGGCCGTGCTGCCCGGCATGAAGGCACGGCGCTGGGGCCGGATTATCAACATCGCGTCGGCTCACGGCCTGCTCGCTTCGCCATTCAAATCGCCGTATATCGCGGCGAAACACGGCCTCATCGGGTTATCGAAGACGGTCGCGCTCGAGGTCGCCGAGCATGGCATTACGAGCAACACGATTTGCCCGGGTTACGTGAAGACACCCCTCGTCGAAAAGCAGATCGCCGATCAGGCGAAAGCACACGGCATCGCTCCAGAGAACGTGGTACGCGACGTGATGCTCGTGCACCAGGCGCGCAAGGAATTCGTGACGGTCGACGAGCTCGCCGCGCTTGCGGTCTTCCTGAGTTCCGATAGCGGGCTTTCGATGACGGCAGCCGCCCTCGCAATGGACGGCGGATGGTCCCAACACTAAGCGCTGGAACATGGCTGCGACGCGCGAGAAGAGTCGCGTGAAAGGCCAGCGCAGATCGACAGCCCTTGCGGCCCAACCAGGTACGACACGAAAGGCCCACGCTCGAGCGTCGACATTCACTACGGGTTTCTTTAACCGGCTGCGTCTTTCCGCCGGATTCATGCGGGCGTGTGTCCGCCATCACTCAGCTGAGGAGAGAGGTACGTCATGAGCACCAAGGGTCAGCAACGCGCGTCGATCTGGCGCCAGTGTGTCGTAGCGGGAATGATCGCCGCCGGGCTGTCGGTTGCAGCAGGCGCGGCAAGCGCCGGGGAATGCCCGCTTGACAAGCAAGTGGCGGACGGCCAGGGTCAGAAGCCCGGCCCGAGCGTCCCGACGGGCGTAACCGACACGGTGCGGGCGTCGACCGACCTGTCGAAGGAGCCACTCGCGCTGCAGGGGCGGTCGCTGCGGCTTCGAGAACTCCGCGTGGCGCCGGGCGGCATCGTGCCCTGGCATAGCCACAAAAACCGGCCAGCGCAGATCTACATCGTTTCCGGCGAAATCGTCGAGTACGCGAGCAATTGCGCCGTGCCGATCGTGCACAAGACGGGTGAGGTGGCGCCGGAGCGCAACGGCACACAACACTGGTGGAAGAACGAAGGAACGGTACCGGTGGTGCTGATCTCGGTCGATCTCTTTCCCATCGAAACGAAGATGGACGCGCACACGATGTGAGCGTATGCGCCAGGCGGCCTACAAGCCGCAGCGCGCACCGCGCAGGCGCTGGACTGCTTGCCGAGTGGAAAGCAGCCCAGCTCATCCGTTCAACGTCGGCCAGACGGAACTGTCATGTCATCCCGAATCACCCGTTCGTTGTCCGGCGTGTGCCTGGCTGTCGGGCCACTGTCGAGTGCTGGCGCCCACGCGCAAGCCTCCATCGAGAACATCGACGGTGGCATTGTCAAAGTCCGTAGCGCGCACCCGGTCGACGAGGCCTCGATTTTGCATGGATTGCGCGCCGACAACTAAAGTCGCAAGGAGAATAACGTGGCAACAAGAACTGCAACCAGGCAAGGCAACGGCTGCGGGCGCATGCATGCGGACGCCGCGCCCGACCCCGATCCTGGCACGCCCGGCCTGCCGGGGCAGGTCGTGCTGGTGTTGCAAGGCGGCGGTGCGCTCGGCGCCTACCAGGTGGGCGTGTACGCAGCCCTGCACGAAGCGGGTATCGAGCCCGACTGGGTGATCGGCACGTCGATCGGCGCGATCAACGCGGCGCTGATCAGCGGCAACCGCCCCGAAGACCGGCTCGATCGCCTCAACGAATTCTGGCGCCGGGTCGAGCAACGCTCGCCGCTAGCAGGGCTTTTCGACTGGATGGGTCTGGGCAACCTGCTGCCCAACATGAACACGGTGACGCGCGGCATCCCGGGCTTCTTCACGCCGAATGCCCTGGTCATCGGCGGGTCCAGTGCGGAGGTGGGCGTCGAGGCAGCGTCCTACTACAGCACGGCACCGTTGCGTGAAACACTGGGCGAGCTCGTCGATTTCGAGTACCTGTGCCAGTGCAAGACGCGGCTGACCGTGGGTGCCGTGAACACCTGCAGCGGCCACATGCGCTACTTCGACAATCGCCATGAGGAACTCAGGGTCGATCACGTAATGGCATCCGGCGCCCTTCCCCCCGCATTTGCCGCGGTGCGCGTCGACGGCGAACCCTACTGGGACGGCGGCCTGTACTCCAACACTCCAATCGAAGCCGTGCTGGACGACAAGCCCAGGCGGGACTCCCTCATCTTCGCCGTCAACGTGTGGCACCAGGCGGCGCCGGAGCCTGCATCGATCTGGCAGGTCATGAGCCGGCAGAAAGACATCCAGTACGCGAGCCGCGCCGACAGCCACATCGCCCGGCAGAAACAGATCCACCGCCTGCGCCACGTAATCCGCGAGTTGCACAGGCAGCTGCCGGGAAGCCGCCAGAACGACCCCAAGGTCAAGGAGCTTGCCTCCTGGGGCTGCGGCACAACGATGCATGTGGCGCATCTGCTGGCACCGCGGATCGACGGCGAGGACCACACCAAGGACATCGACTTCACGAGCGCAGGCATCCAGTCGCGCCGCAGTGGGGGATACGCCGATGCGCAACGGATGATCGAGCGCTCGCCATGGAAGTCCGTCGCCATCGACCCGATCGAAGGGGTGATCGAGCACACCTGAGGAGGACGCTGGTCATGGCCTGATCGACAACTGGCTGTGCACCGCTAAAGACACGCAGCAATAGTTCTGGGCGGAGCTAGCCGCGCTGGACGAGCACGCCCGCTTTGACAGGCCGTATCTACACGGCTGGGGGTTCGATCTGCATTCGGATACATCACCCCTCAGACGAGCATGATCAACAGCGAGCAGGCGGTTCATACCGTCTGCAAGTTTCGCAACGCCATGGCGAAGAACCCGCCTTGACAGCAGCGCCCCGCTTCCGCTGTCTTCCCACGCTCAAGCAACTTGCGTGGAACATTCCGGGTGGACCTGCGAGCAAAACATCGCGAACAAGGCAAACCTTGACGGAGGGTCATCCAATGAACCCGATGGTAACCGGTATCGCATTCGTGGTCGCCGCCCTATGCGCCGGCTTGATGGGCTTTGCGATTCAACGCGGGGCGACGTGCACGGTTGCCGCGGTACACGAAGTCGTCAACAAGCGCCAATGCAGCCGGCTGATGGCGATCGCGGAGGCGTCGCTGTGGGTCACAGGCGGTCTGTTGATCGCGCACATGCTCCATCTGCTCGCAAAGATGCCCGCCGGCTATCCGGTGAATTACCTGACCGTACTGGGCGGCGCGCTCCTCGGACTGGGTGCGTTCATCAACGGTGCCTGCGTCTTCGGCGCAATCGCGAGACTCGGCTCCGGTGAGTGGGCGTATCTGGCCACACCGCCCGGCTTTTACGTCGGATGCCTCACCCTCGGTACCTGGCTGCCGCACCCTGCACATCAGAGTCTCGATCATGGCTCGATCGTATTGCGCGCGCCTGGCTCGGTGTCGCTGCTGTTCGTGGCGTTCGTCATCTGGCGCATCGCGCGCCCGTTATTGACAGTCCGCCCCGATGGATGGGGGCCCGGTGTGTTCCACCGGATACGCCAGAGCATCGCTACCCGGGTCTGGTCGCCGCATGCGGCCACCACGGTCATCGGCGTCACGTTCTTCTTGATGCTACTGCTCATCGGCACGTGGTCCTACACCGATGTGCTGACCGAGCTTGCCCGCGGCATGACGAGCAGTCTCGTCACGCGAAGCTTGTTACTGCTCGCGCTGCTGCTTGGGGCCATGCTTGGCGGCCGCATGGCGGGTCGGTTCGGCGGCACCGTGGTCCAGATTTCCCAGGTGTGCAAATGCTTTCTGGGCGGGGCGCTGATGGGATCGGGCAGCTTGTTGATTCCGGGCGGCAATGATGGCCTTCTGTTAGTCGGGATGCCGCTTCTGTTCCCCTATGCATGGGTTGCATTCATCGCGATGTGTGTCGCAATCGGCACGGCATCGCTCATACAGAACGCCGTGTCCGATCGCGCGGCACAGCAGCACCTGGAGCACGGCTAGTCCGTATGTCGGCGCAGGTATGCGTTCAACGCCGCAAGACCGCAAGGCTGAGGTACCCACTGTGGAGTGATGGTTCAGGTCGTCATGATCGGCTCACCGGCACTCAAAGCGGATATTTTCAAGGTTGACGATCTAATGGGATCGGACTGCGCGCAAATGCCGTCGCTGCCGGCGGCGACCCAGGCGGTCGGAGACCGCCTTGGCAAGCCTGTGAGGTTGGCTGCAACGTCGATCGAGTATCGCATCCTCGAAACGCTGGATCTCGAAGCTCGTGTGCCTAACGCAGGCGCGCTGTTGACCGGCATGTAATGAGCAACGCTTCGCGTCGCCATGCACAGCCCGCCGCGTTGGCGCGCTGTGCCCGACACGTTATTTTCTGTTCCACTTCTCCAGCAGCGCTTTAGCACCTGGTCCGGACGATGCCGGATTCTGCCCCGTAATCAGCGATCCACCTTCGAGCACATAGGGTTGCCAGTCAGGGCCTTTGCTATAGATCCCGCCCTTCGCCTTGAGTTCGTCCTCGACAAGAAACGGCACCACTTTCGTAAGGCCGACGCCTTCTTCCTCGCTGTTCGAGAACCCCGTCACCTTCTTGCCCTTGATCAGGAAATCGCCGTCGGGACCCTTCACATGACGCAACGCACCGGGCCCATGACACACTAGCGCGACCGGCTTGCCCGCCGCAACCATGCTCTCCAGCAGACGCGCGGAATCCGGATCTTCAGCGAAATCCCACATCGGACCGTGTCCGCCTGGATAGAAGACGGAATCGAAACCGTCTTGCGTGACGTCAGCGAGTATTCCCGTATTTGCCAAAACAGCATTCGCTTCAGCATCGGCTTCAAAACGGCGCGTCAGATCCGTCTGGAATGAAGGCTCGTTGCTTTTCGGGTCCAACGGCGGCCGGCCGCCCTTTGGCGACATGAGGACCACCTCTACGCCAGCATCCTTGAATACATAGTAGGGCGCGGCCAGTAATGCGGGTCACTTGCACGTCCCGGCTGATAGCCCGCGTCTTCAAGCTTCTTCAGTTCAGCGTTCTTTTTGGCGCGTGCCTCTTTACGTGCCTGCTTGCGCTGCGCCTTCGTCGGTGCGGGTGACGATGCGATCGCGCCTGCCGCAGCATCGGTCTGCGCAAATGCTGGCCCCGCCGCGCCGATTCCGAGCGAGGTCGATACGAGGAGGACGCAGTTTTCTGAGCATATGCATGTGCTGTACTCCGGATATGCGTCTGTTGACGCGAGTGCTTCGGCAATGACACTTTTGCCGGCGACGTTACGCTCGCAACACGCCACTCTCCCTCATTCTGCCGCCGGTCACTGCATCGCGGACCAGAATGATTGCTTTTGTCTGTTCTACCCGAAGATGACCGACGGATTTTTTTGACCCGCGGACAACTCGATGATTGCGCCCGCCCGTGGCGCCACGTAGCGCCAGTCCTGAAATCCGCTTAGAGGGCTGGCTGCACGCAGCGAACGTAGTCACCGCGGATTCACCGTCTTCCTGAAAGCGCGCGCATTGCTGAACTGCGATCCCGGTTCGACGCGAGGCCGGCTGCACCGCGCACCAAGGCGCGTGCGCTGGAAAACCTGATCTCGTTTTGGGTTTTTGCATCGCAGCATGATTGCCGGTTTGCATGTTCGAATCTGGGTGATATAGTTTTATTGTGTTTGATTTAGTGCGTTTTTTCAGAAAATCGAACATCAAACACGATTTGCCCAAACTTCGAACAAGGAGACACGACATGAGGAAGACAGCAACCTGCTTGCTTGCGGGTGTATTTTTAGCCCTTGCTATGAGCGCGCAGGCCGCAGACAAGCCGCTAAAGTCAGTGGGCGTGACCGTCGGCGATCTGGCAAATCCGTACTTCGTCGCGGTCGGGCAGAGCGTGACGCGCGAAGCAAAGAAGATCAACCCAAACGCTCAGGTAACCGTCGTTTCCGCGAAGTACGACCTCAACACCCAGGTTGGCCAGATCGATAATTTCATCGCGAACAAGGTTGACCTGATTATTCTGGGCGCCGCTGACTCGAAGGGCATCGGGCCGGAAGTAAAGAAGGCTCAGAAGGCTGGCATCGTCGTTGTGGCCGTCGATGTGAGCGCGGAGAATGCGGATGCGACGGTGATGTCCGATAACACGATGGCGGGCCAGGAATCCTGCAAATACATCGCCCAGCAACTGAACGACAAAGGCAGTATCGTCATCGTCAACGGGCCGCCCGTGTCGTCCATCATGGATCGTGTGACGGGTTGCAAGGCCGAACTGGCAAAACATCCGGCTATCAAGATTCTTTCCGACAACCAGAACGCGGGTGGTAGCCGGGACGGTGGACTGACATCGATATCCAACCTGCTGGCGGCCTACCCGAAAATCGACGCGGTGTTTGGCGTCAATGATCCGACCGCGATCGGAGCTGAGCTTGCGATCAAGCAGGCCAAGCGGTCCGATATCAAACTGATCGGTGGCGTCGACGGGGGCCCTGACGGCGTTCAGGCGCTTAAGACTCCGCAATCCCTGTTCGTCGTGTCGCCTGCGCAGGACCCCAACGGCATGGCGGCACAGGCTGTCGACGTTGGCTATGCATTGATGAATGGTCGTCCTCCGAAAAACAAGGTGGAGCTGTTGCCTACCCCGCCTATCACGCGCGCGAACGTCGCGACATATCAAGGCTGGATTCGCAATTAACGAGTAACCGTTATCCGGTAACGACGGGTCGCTTGTCACGCGCCCGTCGTCCGTGTTTTCGAGGATGACGATGACCACTCCTGTTTTGCAAATGACCGGCGTCGACAAGTCTTTCGGTGCGACGCGCGCGTTATCCGGCGTGCAGCTGACCGCGCACGCCGGCGAAATTCACGCGCTGATGGGAGAAAACGGCGCTGGCAAAAGTACTCTGATGAAGATTCTTTCCGGCGTCTATCAACCTGACGCCGGCGAGATCAGGATAGCGGGCGCTGCTGTCCGTCTCGACAATCCGGCGGCGAGCCGTGCGATGGGTATCAGTCTCATCTATCAGGAACTGGCGGTTGCCCCGCATATGTCGGTTGCTGAGAATGTATTCATGGGCAGCGAACCGCGTTCGCGGTTTGGTTTCTCTGATCGTGGCGCCATGCTTCGCCGCACGGACGAAGTCCTGCGCCAACTGGGCGCGCGCTTTCGCGCCTCGGACCGGGCGGGCGCCCTATCGATTGCCGAACAGCAACAGGTTGAGATCGCACGTGCGCTGATTCATCAGGGCCGCGTGTTGATCATGGACGAGCCGACGGCGGCGTTATCCGACCGGGAGGCCGAGCATCTGTTTTCGGTCGTGCGCAAGCTTCGCGATGAAGGCATGGCGATCATCTACATCAGCCATCGCATGAGTGAGGTGTATGCGCTTGCGGACAGGGTAACCGTTCTGCGCGACGGCCAATATGTAGGTGAAATCGAGCGCGAATCAATCGATTCGAAACGCCTTGTGCAGATGATGGTTGGCCGGCCACTCGACGACTTCTATCAGCATGAGCGTCGTGAACGTAGCGGACGTGAGCCGGTACTTCGCGTCGCAGACGTGGGGGGCGGTAAGGTTCGACCCGCTTCTTTCACTATCGCGCGCGGAGAAGTGTTAGGTCTTGCGGGGCTGGTCGGCGCGGGTCGAACGGAACTGGCGCGTCTGATCTTCGGCGCAGACGCCAGATCGTCCGGAACGATACAGCTGGAGGGAAAAGTAATCGATATCGCGAACCCGCGTGCTGCGATGCAGGCCGGCATTGGGTACGTGCCCGAAGACCGAAAGTCGCTTGGGCTTTTCCTGCAACTCGGCGTGCGCGAAAACACCATTCTCAACGTTGTTGGGCGCCATACCCGTTTCGGCCTGGTTGACCACAGGGCACTGAAAGCGCGCGCAAAGGTCGCCGTAGCGCGGCTAGGCGTCAAGACATCGCATCTTGAGCTGCCCGTCGGCCGTCTGTCCGGTGGAAATCAGCAAAAGGTGTTGCTCGCGCGGTGGCTCGAGATCGGGCCCAAGGTGCTCATCCTCGACGAACCAACGCGCGGCGTGGACATTGGCGCGAAGAGCGAAATTTATCAGCTTATCCATGCATTGGCCGAGTCGGGAGTCGGTGTGATCGTCATATCCAGCGAGCTGCCGGAAATCATTGGGATTTGCGATCGCGTGCTGGTCATGCGCGAAGGTGCGATTACGGGCGAGCTATCAGGCGATTCGATCACGCAGGAAAACATCATGCGTCTTGCCACCGACACGGATGGCCTGTCGGGAAGCGAACGCGGAGACGTGGAGGCAGAAATCAACCATGGCTGAGACATCAGACACGAGGGTCAATCCCCGCATCGGTGCCGATGCAAACGCATCCGCAGTGCGCACACCGTTTTCAGCGCGAGCGCTTGTGCATCGCCTCGGGATGTTGCCCGTCCTCATCGTCCTGTATATCGCGTTCTACTTTCTGACGGTGCATTTCAGTGCTGACGGAACGTCCAATTTCGCGACAGCCGACAACACGATGAACGTTCTGAGGCAGGTTGCAATTAACCTGGTGCTGGCGGCAGGAATGACCTTCGTCGTATTGACGGCGGGTATCGACCTCTCGGTCGGGTCGATCCTGGCGGTCTCTGCAGTGCTCGGGATGCAACTGTCGCTCATGGGCAGCCTGGCCGCCTGGTCAATTCCTGTTTTTATCGCTTCCGGCCTTGTGATGGGCGCAGTGAACGGGCTGATGGTTGCATTCCTCGATATCAATCCGTTCGTCGTCACACTCGGAACGATGACCGCGTATCGCGGGGCTGCATATCTTCTGTCAAACGGCACCACGGTGCTGAACAACACGATTCCCAGCTTTGAGTGGATCGGTAACGATGATTTCCTGCACGTTCCCTGGTTGATCTGGATCGCCGTCATCGTTGTCCTTGTCTCGTGGGTCATCCTCAGGAAGACCGTGCTGGGCATTCACATTTACTCAGTCGGCGGCAGCCCTCAGGCAGCGCGGCTCACCGGTATCCGGGTCAGGAGCGTTCTGCTCTTTGTCTACTCCATCAGCGGCCTCTTCGCGGGATTGGCCGGCGCGATGTCCGCGAGCAAGCTTTATGCGGCGAGCGGTAACTGGGGATCGGGATACGAGCTGGATGCGATCGCAGCGGTCGTGCTCGGTGGCACAAGCCTGATGGGTGGCGTCGGGACAATCTGGGGGACGGTCATCGGCGCGCTGATCATTGGCGTGATGAACAACGGGCTCACGATTCTCGGATTGTCGTCGTTCTGGCAATACGTAGCCAAGGGTGTCGTCATTGTGCTCGCCGTGATTCTCGACAAGTGGCGACAAAAGGGAACGGCAAACTGAAATGACAAATCGCGACGAATCCAGTTTTGTTGTTGGTGTCGACTTCGGCACCGATTCCTGTCGAAGCGTAGTGGTTGACGCGGCCACGGGGGAAGAGCGCGGGAGTGCAGTCGCACTGTACTCGCGATGGGCCGAGGAGCGTTACTGTGACCCGGACCGCGAGGTCTACCGTCAACATCCACTCGACTACATTGAGGCGCTAACGCAAGCCGTGCGGGCATCGCTGGACGCTGCCGGCGACGCGGTCAGGCAGCGCGTGAGAGGACTGTCGATTGCGACGACGGGGTCGACATCGGCCGCTGTGGATCGCGATGGCGTACCACTGGCATTGACCGAGGGGTTTGGCGAAAACCCGAATGCTATGTTTGTGCTCTGGAAAGACCATTCTGCCGTACGTGAAGCCGAGGAAATCAACAGGCTGGCTCGCAGCTGGGGCGGTGTCGACTTCACCCGCTACGTGGGCGGCGTGTACTCGGCCGAGTGGTTCTGGGCGAACCTGCTTCACGTGTTTCGGGCGGACCCCGAGGTCCGTGCACGTACCTACAGCTGGGTCGAGCATTGCGACTGGATGCCGGCCTTGCTGACCGGGACGACAAGACCGGACGTGCTCCGACGCAGCCGGTGCGCGGCAGGCCACAAGGCAATGTGGCACGAGGCATTTGACGGCCTGCCCAGCGAGGCCTTCCTCACGCGTCTCGACCCGATGCTCGGGGGGATCAGGGCACGACTCTATCGCGACACTTACACAGCAGATGTACCCGTGGGCCGACTCACGGACGAATGGAGCAAGGCCCTGGGGTTGTCTGCCGACGTCGTGGTAGGCGTCGGGGCTTTCGATGCCCATATGGGCGCCGTCGGCGCGGGGGCCCACGCGCATACGCTCGTGAAGGTGATGGGGACGTCGACTTGCGACATCGTGGTAGTTCCCACAGACGAGATCGGCGACCGCGTGGTTCGAGGTATTTGCGGGCAGGTCGATGGCTCCGTTGTGCGCGGGATGACGGGTCTTGAAGCGGGACAGTCCGCATTCGGGGACGTGTACGCCTGGTTCCGCCGCCTACTTTCGTGGCCCCTCGGTCTGCTTGCCGAGACGTCAATTTCCCAAGAGCAGCGTGATGCCATCATCGCTCGCATTCTTCCCGCGCTCGAGCACGCGGCGGCGGCTGAGGACCCACTCACGACGGGCATCGTCGCTGTCGACTGGCTGAATGGACGGCGTACGCCGTTTGCAAACCAGACGCTGCGCGGAGCGCTGTTTGGGCTATCGCTCGGCAGCGACGCACCGAAGCTCTACCGCGCGCTGATCGAGGCCACGGCCTTTGGTGCGAGAGCCATCATTGAACGCTTCCAGGAAGAAGGCGTTCGAATTGATGACGTGATCGCGGTGGGTGGTGTGGCTCGCAAGTCGCCTCTGAACATGCAGATCGCGGCGGACGTGTTCGGCAAGGAAATCCGCGTCACGGCGGCGGATCAGGCCGTCGCACTTGGTGCCGCCATGTTCGCATCTGTTGTCGCTGGTATTCACGGATCGGCAGAAGAGGCACAGCGTCACATGGGCGCAGGCTTCGAGCACGTTTACCGGCCCAACGCGAAAGCCAGTCTCGCCTACGAGCAGCTGTATCTCAATTACCGGTCGTACGGCGAACTCGTCGAACAGGCCGGGCGCGAGATGCAACGTCACACGCACGGAACGGAAGACACCGAAGACACATCATGTTTACTGAACTGAAACGAGAAGCTTACGAGGCGAACCTCGAAATCCCGAAGCAGGGACTCGCCATCTACACGTTCGGCAACGTCAGTGCGTTCGATAGTGCGAAGGGTGTGTTTGCCATCAAGCCAAGCGGCGTTCCCTACGACGAGCTCGACCCTCAGGCCATGGTCGTGGTCGATCTGGACGGTGCGATCGTGGAAGGTCCGGGTCGTCCGTCATCGGACACGAAGACACACGCGGTGCTTTATCGCGAGTTTGCGGGCATAAAGGGTATTTGCCACACGCACTCGATGTATGCCGTTGCGTGGGCGCAGGCTTGCAGGGAAATACCCGTCTTTGGCACCACGCACGCGGACCACCTGACCGAGCCGATCCCCATGACGGAGCCGATGAGCGATGACGCGATTGAACGCGACTACGAGGTGGAAACGGGACACCAGATCGTGAACCGGCTACGCGGACTGGACCCGAAGGAGGTCGAGATGGTCATCGTTGCCTGCCACGGTCCGTTCACCTGGGGCAAGACGGCCCAGAAGGCGGTGTACAACAGCCGCGTACTCGAGGAGATCGCTCACATGGCGTATCTGACGCGGACCATTAACCCGGTCGTGCCTCCAATCAAGGATGCGCTGATCCGCAAACATTATCTGCGCAAACACGGCGCCAACGCCTACTACGGTCAGGCGCAGACGTCGGATATCCTTGACGGATTAAAATAGTTGGAAGACAACCTGCCCGGCACGCGCCCCCGCGACCGCCCCACTGCCTCGAAACTCATGCCTACGCCCGAGAAAAACACGACCGACATGCTTGCCGACCATCGGCGGGAGCTGATTCTCGATGCGCTGAACAAGGGCGGCCAGTGCCGGGTGAGCGATCTTGCCGAGCAGTTCGCACTTTCACCCATGACAGTGCGTCGCGACCTGCAGGCTCTTGAGGAGCAGGGTCGACTTCGGCGGGTGCATGGCGGCGCGGTGCTTATCGATTCCGAGGTCGATTACCCTTTGCGCGCGAGAGAAGGTCAAACACAGAAGCAGCGCATTGGTCGACATGCCGCGGAGTTAATCCGTGATGGCATGGTGGTGTACCTTGATTCCGGGACGACTGCGATGGAGCTGGCCCGCCGCATTCGTGAGGGACTCCCGGAAGTCAGGCAGTTGTCGATCGTCACACACGGAATCAACCTCGCGATGGAGCTGGCTGGACACCCCGCCTACGACATCCATCTGATCGGCGGTGAGATTTATCGCAACGGACTCGCGACTGTCGGACCCGTCGCTATCGCCCAGGTCGGCCAGCTGCACTTCGACCTCTTTTTCATGGGCGCTCGCGGTACCGACCTCGAAGCCGGATGGACCAACGCCAACCAGCTCGAGACGCAACTGAAGCACGCGGCGATTGCGCGTAGCCGACAGGTCTGCGCTCTTGTCGATAGCACGAAATGGGGGCAACGCGGCTTCGTTTCGATTGCCCCGTTCGAGCGTGTGTCTATGTGGGTATGTGACGACGAACTCCCGGAAGAAGCCCGTGCCGCTGCCAGAGCGGCCGGAATTGATTTGCTCATAGCGGCTTGACGATTTCTTGAGACTTGAAAGTCATGCATCGACAGATGAAGCTCCTTCGTTGTGAATGCGTGCTGTTCGACATGGACGGAACGCTGCTCGACTCCCGCGCGCCGATGCACCGGGCCTATGCCGCGTGGGCCGGTCGCTACGGACTGGATGCAGCACTGGTGATCCAGCAGGCCCACGGGCGACGCACGATTGACACGCTCCGTGCGTTGGCGCCCGCCGGTGCAGATGTCGAAGCGGACACCATGGTGTTGATGAAACAGGAGCAGGAAGACGTAGATGGCGTCATTGCGATTCCTGGGGCGGCAGAGCTGCTGGGTGCGCTGCCCCCCGACCGGTGGGCGGTCGTGACATCCGCAGATCCCGTTCTTGCGCGTAAGCGTATCGCTGCAGCCGGTTTGCCTCTGCCGAAACAGCTGGTGAGTGCTGAAGACGTTTCGCGTGGCAAACCCGCTCCAGATGGATTTCAACTGGGTGCCCAAAGGCTCGGTTTCGACGCGCGCCGTAGTGTCGTGTTCGAGGATGCGCCAGCTGGTATCGAGGCCGGGCTCGCGGCGGGTGCACAGGTGATCGCCGTGGGATGGGCCTCGACGGCAGCCGGCCTGGGCGAAAGCGTCCGGGTTCACGAATTAAGCGGAATCCGCGCAATACAGGACGGAAACGAAATCGTTCTGCAAGTGACGCTGTAAGCGGAACTGCATGTCGCCCCTCGCGACTGAATCGATTCGTCGTGAATGAGGTTATGCTCGCTGCAACACACAACCGCGCCCCGCCCCGCTCGCGAGCAACCTATGTCTGAATCGAAATGAGAGACGATCCGTTACCACGAATCGTTGTCGTCGGCAGTGTCAACATGGATATTGCCGCTTACGTGTCGCGCTTTCCGAAACCTGGCGAGACATTGAGCGGGACGGGTACTCTCGTCGCGCCCGGAGGAAAGGGAGGCAACCAGGCGATAGCCGCCGCGCGCCTGGGCGCGCGCGTCGCGCTGATTGCGTGCGTCGGAAACGATGACTTCGGTCAGCGGCTTCGCGTCAGCCTTGAAAGTGAAGGGATCGATTGTGCCGGCGTCGTGACGAGCGAACGCTCGGCGAGTGGCATTGCCATGGTGATGGTCGACGACACCGGTAACAACTCGATTGTTACCGTGGAAGGCAGCAATGGCGATCTGACGCCTGACGTTGTGGCGGCGCACGAGGAAGCGCTCCGCTCGGCGGCGCTTGTCCTCTGCGAACTCACGACCCCGATGACGACCGTCGAGCGGGTGCTGTCCATTGCAAGCTCGGGCGATGTCCCCGTCCTGCTCAACGCATCGCCCGTTCAGGGGCCGATGTCAGCGTGCGCATTGAGCAGGGTCGCGTTTCTCGTGGTGAATGAAGTTGAGGCTTCCATGCTCAGCGGTCAGAAGCTGCAGACGATCGACGACGCAAAGATGATTGCCAATATTCTTCATCGCGCGGGCGCAAAACATGTGCTTATCACGCTCGGCGCAAGAGGGGTCGTCACGCTCTTTTCGGGTGAGAGCGTCGCGGTGACAGAGTTTTTCCCCGCATCATCGGTCGAGGCGCTGGACACCACTGGCGCTGGCGACACATTTGCCGGCGCATTTGCTGCCGCTGTCGTTTCAGGTGCTGAAAAAACCGAAGCCGTCACGTTTGCCCAGCAGGCCGCAGCGATATGCGTCACCCGCGCAGGTGCTGCCCCGTCGATTCCGCGTCTGCATGAGCTTCGCGAGCGCCTGCCGCATGGTCGTGGGCGCGCCTGAGTGCTTCGTCCTCAAACCGCCGCCGTGTCGCGAGTCAACAATCCGAAAACCTTACTAGCGGTAGCTCGGCACTCGGCTACCGCCATTCATCGATATCCGGCTATAGCGCCCCTTGGCCGACAACCTGCCCGTCGACTGTTGGCGCTATCGACACGCTGCCGACGCTTTCAATGCTTTCCATAGGTGGCGACATACTGCGCCAGACCAGCCCACTGCGGCGACATCAAAAGGTGTGGGTGATCGCGAGCGACCTGTAGTGCTACCGCATGAAAACCTTGATTCGATCCGGACTCTCCCGTCTTCAAAGGACCCTTGAATGACGCATTGAACGTCGCGGCGGTAGTGCCGGCAAGGGCCGGCGGTGTTCCGGCGACTGGCGCAACGTTCAGCGCACTGCTCAGCCTGTCAAGGTGACTGTTGCGCGCCGAGACGGCAGGCGAATACGTCCCGTTCGGATCGAGCTTTTCCGCGAGAAGCTGCAATATGGCCGTATGGTCGAGCTTTCCCGAGTAAACACCGCCCGCAGTGACGTAGGGCGACACAAGCACGGCGGGCACGCGTAGCCCCGTCGTTTTAAAAGGGAATCCCGCGACATTGGCCGCAATGGCAAGCGGCGAAACATGGTCAAAGAACCCGCCGTGCTCATCGTAAGTCACGACCAGGAGAGTGTTCCTCCAGCGATCCGGATTGGACGTCAGCGTCCGGTAGACATCTGCGACAAAAGCCTGCCCCGCAGCGATACCTGTCGGGCAATGGTCGTCGTTGGCGTTGAAGTGCGGACCGTCCGTGTACTCCGGTTCGACGAATATCACCTTGGGCATGATCGCATTGCTCTGCCAGTCGGCAGCGAACCGGGCATAGCGACGGAAACTGCCACCTACATCATCATGCGGCAGAGTAAGTGAGGTGATGATCTCCGGCAGCCATTTCTTCATCAGACTGAAAAAAGGAAAGAAGCTGCCCGACTGATAGACGCACCAGGGAATACCGCGCTCGCGCAGCCAGTCGTACACAAGCGGCTGATCGGGGATAAAACCGAGTCCTTGCACGTTGTCACTGAGGGTGCTCTCCCCTGCCATTGCCATCAGCCGGTTTGCCTGCGTGCCGGACGGTAGAGGCGCAAACCAGTTATCACACACCGTGTAGTGCCGCGCCAGGAAGTCAAAAGTCGGGAGCGCGGCGGCGTCGTAATAGCCCATCACGTCCGCAAGGTTAGGCGCTGGACTGGCGCGAGTTGCATAGCTTTGAACAAACCCGCCCAGCTCGGGACAGCCGCCCGGCGCGCAAGGCGTATTGATCTGCGTTGCGATGGGCGCCCGGTCATGTGGAGGGTCCGGTATGGAAGTGACATCTGGGCCGAGACGGTGAATGGGATAAGACTGCCCCGCGTACACGTTTGTGAAGTTATTCAGCCATGCCGGATCGGACGAGAGACCGTTGACGTTGCCTCCTGTCAGACTGAGGTAGCCGAGCATATGGTCGAACGACCTGTTCTCCAGCATCAAAACGACGAACGTATCAATGTTATCGAGCGCTGGCATCTTCTGCTCCTTCGACGGATATGTCACATCATGCCGCAGACCGACTATGCCTCAATACGAGTTTGCATGCTTGCGCCCGATTGCTCAAGACGTACCCAATTCCAGCGTACGACATTCGATAGATTTGATGACGCTTTCGCAAGCTGGCGCGCCCGTCTTCAGATGAACGACGAGATCGTAGGTGGTCGACGGGCGCGTCAGCATCAGGCAGGTGGCCTCGCTATTCACGACCCGCGTTGCATGCCAGATGTTCGGTCGCATGCACAGACCTTTGCCGACGGGAATCTCGAATGCCCGCAGCGACGAGAGGTCGGGCTCACCGTCGTCCAGCGATGTCGCGACGATATGCACTACAGGCGCCGTCAACGGCACGATTGCCTGCTGCGTCAGGCGATGCAATTCGAGCGATGTAACCTGCGCATTGCGATTGCGATACACCACCCACAGTATTTCCGTATCTCCATCTGTGCCCGTGTCGAACAGATGCTCACGCCAGAAATCGGATGCGAGACTGGCGAACGCGGGCGCGTCGCCATCCGTGCGCACCGGCTTGCCGAGCAGCCAGCCATACGGTTCACAGCGATGCGCTTCGAGTGGTTCGGTAGCAAAGGAAGTGCGGTCGGCATGTCAGCGTACTCATATCGATGAATGGATC
>BBSL01000216.1 GCA_001319865.1 Burkholderia sp. E7m39
CACTACGGCACGCCGCTCAACCCCGCGCACGCCGGGCGTCTCGCGGGCGGTTCCAGTTCGGGCGCCGCGGTATCCGTCGCGCTCGATCATGTCGCCGCGGCGCTCGGCACCGACACGGGCGGCTCGGTCCGTATTCCGGCGGCGTTTTGCGGGCTGGCCGGCTTCAAGCCGACCGCGCGGCGTGTGCCGCTCGCAGGCACTGTGCCGCTGTCGTCGTCGTTCGATTCGGTCGGGCCGATTGCGCGCAGTGTCGACTGTTGTGCGCTGCTCGACAGTGTGATTTCCGGGCAAGCGCTCGATACCGCGCCGCGCCCGCTCGCGGGACTGCGGCTGGGCGTCACGTCCGACTACGTCGCCGACGATCTCGACGAAGCCGTGAGCACGGCATTCAACCGCGCCATCGGCATGTTGCGGCGCGCGGGCGCGTCGGTGGAGCGCTTCGCGTTTCCGGAATTGCACGAAGTGGCGGCCCGCTATCCGCTCGCGGGCATCACGGCTGCGCAGGCGTGGGCATGGCATCGCGAGCACGTTGCGCGTGACGCCGATGCATATGACCCGCGCGTGCTGAAGCGTTTGCGCGCAGGTGAAGGGCGCAGCGCCGCCGACTATATCGACCTGCTTGCTGCGCGAGAACACTTTGCGAGCGACGCGCGTTCGCGGCTCGCGCGCTTCGATGCCTGGCTGATGCCGACCGTCGCTGTCGTGCCGCCCGCCATCGCGCAGATCGAGAGCGACGACGAAGCGTTTTTCGCGATGAACGCAAAAGTGCTGCGCAATCCGAGCGTCGTCAACTTCATGGACGGCTGCGCGCTGACCTTGCCTTGCCATCGCGAAGGCGAATTGCCTGTGGGGCTGTCGATCTCCGGCCCCGCGCTCGCCGATGCGTCAGTTCTCGCGATCGGACGCAGCGTCGAAGCACTGCTGCGTCACAGCGTGGATGCCTCGGCGGCATAACGTTTGTTTATCGGCGGCAAAAAGAATTTCTCGTTGGACGCGCAATTACGGCGAACGAATACTCGTTTTCAGGCGCAGGCCAAACCCTGGCGCTCATTCAACTTCATAACCGATGTGAGGCAGCCCGTGAATCAAAACTTTCGCTCTCTGGCCGGTGCCGTCGCGCTGGCCGCCATGCAGGCAGCGGCGCATGCTGCCGATGCCACGCCCGCTGTCGTGCTGATCGGCCACGCAGCGCCGCTGACGGGACAACTCGCGAACATGGGCAAGGACAGCGAGAACGCCGCGCGTCTCGCCATCGACGAGATCAATAGCCAGCACCCTGTTATCGGCGGCAAAGCGGTGCGTCTGCAACTGGATTCACAGGACGATGCCGCTGACCCGCGCACAGGCACGCAGGTCGCGCAGAAACTCGTCGACGAAGGCGTCGTCGCCGTGGTCGGCGATATCAACTCGGGCGTATCGATTCCCGCGTCGCGCATCTATAGCGAAGCACAGGTCGTGCAGATTTCGCAAGGCTCGACGAATCCCGCCTACACACAGCAAGGCTACAAGACGACGTTCCGCGTGGTGGCGACGGATGCGCTGCAGGGGCCGGCGCTCGCACGTTACGCGCTCGATTCGTTGCACGCGAAACGAATTGCCGTGATCGACGATTCGACGGCATACGGACAAGGGCTCGCCGACGAATTCACGAAGGCGGCGAAGGCCAATGGCGGCACGATCATCGCGCGCGAAGCGACCAACGACAAGGCCACCGACTTCCGCGCGATCCTCACGAAGATCAAGGGCTTGCGGCCTGACGTCATCATGTACGGCGGCTCCGACGCAACGGCCGGCCCGCTCGCGAAGCAGGCAGCGAATCTCGGCATGACGGCGAGCGTGCTGGGTGGCGACGGCGCATGCACGGAGAAGATGGTGAGCCTCGCGGGCGATGCGATCGGCAACGTGGTGTGTTCGGAAGCGGGGCTCGCGCTGTCGAAGATGCCGAAGGGGCAGGAGTTCGACCGTCGCTACACGGCACGCTACAAGGTGCCGATCGATGCGTACGCGCCGTTTGCCTACGATGCCGTCTACGTGATCTACGACGCGATGAAGCGCGCCAATTCGACGAATCGCGAGAAGATTCTCGCTGCGATGCCCGTCACGCAGTATGACGGCGTGATCGGAAAAATTGCATTCGATCTGCGCGGCGACCTGAAGGATGCAGCGATCACGATCTATCAGTTCAAGGACAAGAAGAAGACGGTGATGGATGTGATTCGCATGTGATCGTGCGACTAGCCGGCATCAAATCCAGTACCACAGAAAAGAAGCGCCGCGATCTGCGGCGCCTTTTTGTGTTGAATGGTTTTGGTGACGTCAGAAACGATGCACCATACCCACACCTACACCAACCATGCTGCGCGATGACGAAGGAGTCGAGTTGAAACCGTCGCCCAGCGTCGCCGTCGCGTTGATGATGTTGCCCGCACCGTTATTGCCGAGTGTCTGGCCATTCGCGCGCTGATACGCCTGCAATGCGTACAGGCCCGTGCGCTTGGACAGCGAGTAATACTCAGACAGGTTGACCTGCTGGTACTGTGCGCTGCTCGTGATGCCGTTGGCCGTCGTCGCGCGCGTGTAGCTGTAGCCCGTCGCGAAGTCCCACGTGGCCGTCGGCTTCCAGTGCAGCACAATACCGCCCGTGTTCCAGATCTGCTCGTTGCGGAACGCCGAGCCCGCACCCGGGATGTATTGCACGTTCGTATACGTCGCCGTGATGTCGAACTGGCTGCTGAACGTGTAGCCCGCGCCGACCGCAAAGCGCTGCTGCGCCTGCGCCGTGCGATAACCGTTCGTCACCGCCGACACGCCCGTCTGCGCCCCTGCATTGGACGTGGTCGAATCAGCACCGAATGCCCCACCGCCAGCCGTGGAATTGTTGATGCGCGAGAAGCCGACGGCCAGGCCGATCGGGCCCTGCTGATATTGAACCGCTGTGCTCCAGGTCGAACCCTGGTTCACGCTGCCCGGCACACCCGCAAACGAGTAAGAGCCGCTGAACTTGAAGCCATACAGCGACGGCGACATATACAGCAGCGTGTTGTTCGCGCGATAGATCGTGTCGAGGCCATCCACGTCGCCCGGGTGCGCGCCATAGAAGCCGGTGAGCCACGTCGTCGGGCTGTACGGCGACAGCAGCTGGTAGTACGACGCGTACTGACGGCCCGCCGTGAGCGAGCCATACGTGCTGTTCGATACGCCGACGAACGCCTGACGGCTGAACATCAGGTTGTTCGTCGACATCGCGCCGCTGTTGGCGCTAAAGCCTTCTTCGAGCGTAAAGATTGCCTTCGTGCCGCCGCCGAGATCTTCCGCGCCCTTCAGGCCGAAGCGGCTGCCCGCCCACACGCCCGTGATCATCTTGAACGCCGAGTGGCCACCCGACGTCGAACCCAGCGTCGTCGAGCTCGACTGATAACCGATACCGTTATCGACGATGCCGTACAGCGTCACGCTGTTTTGCGCGAATGCGGGTGCGTGAGCCGCTGTCGCAACCGAGGCGACCGCTGCGAGACCGATCAGGCGCCGTTGACGGTTCTTTTTCATCGTGTTCTCCAGATGCCCCTTTGAGGCTGTTATTGATTCGTTGTTCTAATGTGGTTTTTTGCGGGCTGGTCAGCCCGTCGGCGTCGACGTTTTCGAAGTGGCGCGACGCGCGTCTTCGTCACGATCGGTCGGCTCGGGAATCGCCTGGATGGGCCCCATCACGAACACGAACGACACGATACCGACGGCCAGGATGACGCCTGCGACCAGGAAGGCGTTGGTGAACGAGTTCGTCGCGCCGACGATAAAGCCCGTCACGATCGGCGCCGCCACGCCCATCAGGTTGTTGGCGAAGTTCATGATGCCGCCGACGGTCCCCACGCCACCCTTGGGCGCGATCAGCGACGGCAGCGACCAGCCCACGGGTGCTGCTGCCGCGAGACCGCCAAGCGCGATCGAAATCCAGAAGATCGCCCAGACAGGATTGACCGTCTGCGTTGCGCCGAATACCGCGAGACCGAACAGCATGCCCGTCACGAGGACGGCTTTGCGCACGCGCGTCTCGTCCTTGCCGCGCGCGATCAGGTGATCGATCAGCCAGCCGCCGACGACGAGATCGGTCACCGTGGCCACGGCCCACGGAATCGCAGCAAAGCCCGCCGACTTCAGGATGCTCATGTGCATCGTCTGCACGAGATAGCCCGGCAGCCAGGTCAGAAACAGGTAGAACGAGTAGCCGTACGCGGCAAAGCCGATCGTCAGGCCCCAAACCTTGGTCTTGGTCAGCAGGTAGCCGAGCATGCCGAAGACGCTCGCGCTCGACGTGCCTTCGGGCGTCGCGCCGCCCTTCTGGATGTAGTCGAGCTCAACGGGCGAGAGCTTGCTGTCCTTGCTCGGATCGCGATAAATGACGAGAAACGCGATGAAGTACGCGAAGCTCAGCAGCGCCGTCACGCCGAATCCCCAGCGCCAGCCGGCGTTCACCACGACGACCGCGACCAGCGGTACGCCGATCACATTGGAGAACTTGGCCGCGGCATCGAAGATGGCCGTCGCCAGCGCGCGCTCCTTGCGAGGGAACCAGTAGCCCGTCGCCTTCGAGCTAACGGGAAAGCCGGGCGCTTCCGCGATGCCGAGCACTGCGCGTGCAGCGAACACGCCGCCGAAGCCGCTGGCGAACACCGTGATGGCGGACGCGAGGCCCCACAGGAACGCGCCCCACCGGCCGACGCGCGTCACGCCGAAGCGGTCGAGAAAGAGACCTGCGGGCACCTGCAGCAACGCGTACGGCCAGAAAAACGCGCTGAACAGCAGGCCCATATCGGCGGGCGACAGGTTGAACGCCTCCTTCATCTGCGGCGCCGCGACCGACAGATTGATCCGGTCGAAATAGTTGATGAGCACGCCGATGCCCAACAGCAGGCCGATCGCCCAACGCCGGTTGGGAACGCGTTGTCCTGAAACTTCTGAAGCGTGTGCCATCTTGGTCTCCATTGAAAATATCCGTGCGGCCAGTCGTTCGGCTAGCTTGATCTGCCGAGACAGCGCTGTCTCAGGCGGGCTGCAAAAAGAACGGGGTCGTTTGTGCGCTGCCGCACCAGGCAGTCGCCTCCTGGACGATGCTGGCGAGCGAACGTGTGCCATCGACAGTCAGCGTCAGCGGCTCGGCAATGGGCCGCTCCAGCGCGGCGAACTGGCTTTCGACGAGCGATGCCGGCATGAAATGGCTCTCGCGCTGTGCGACGCGGCGCAGTGCTTCCGGCTGCGGCAAATCGAGAAAAACGAATCCCAGTGACGAAGTCGCGGCGCGCAGACGATCGCGATAGCGCTGTCTCAGGGCCGAGCACGCCAGCACCGCGCGCTCCCCCCGACTGGCCACCCGTTCGATCTCGTTCGACAGCCGCGCGAGCCAGCCTGCGCGATCCTCGTCGGTCAGCGGGATGCCCCGCCGCATCTTGTCGACGTTCGCTTGCGGATGAAACGCGTCGCCTTCGATCAGCACGCCGCCCAGGCTCGCGGCCAGCGCCTGAGCGACACTGCTTTTGCCGCACCCCGCGACACCCATGACGACCAGCGATGAAATGTGCCCGATCATATCGACCTCCGTTTTGCCGAGACAGCGCTGTCTCGACATCGAAAAAATAAAGGCTGCGTTGGACGGGACCCGAATCACACCTGGTTGTGGGTATCACCGATCGAGCCCTGTTGCGCAAGCCTTGAGACAGCGCTATCCTAAACGATCATGGCAGCCTCCACACTCAGGAAAACCCGAAGCACCGGCCGACCGACGCTCGATGCCGTCGCCGAACTGGCCGGCGTGAGCTCGATTACCGCATCGCGCGTGCTGCGCGGTGTAGGTTCCGTCGGGCCGGAATACGTGCGACGCGTAAAGGCCGCGGCGGCGGAACTGAACTATGTCGCCAACTCCGCGGCACGGGCGCTCGCATCATCGCGCAGCGGCACGGTCGCTGTCGTGATCCCTTCACTGTCGAATACCGTATTCGTCGACGTGCTCGAATCGATTCACAGCGTGCTGCGTCCACGCGGCTACGAAATCCTGATCGGCAATTCGCACTATTCGCGCAATGCGGAAGAAGACCTGATCCGCCACTACCTTGCCTCTCCGCCCAGTGGGCTCATCGTGACGGGATTCGACCGGACGGAAAGCGCGCGTCGTCTGATCGAGGCGAGCGGAGTGCCCTGCGTGCACATCATGGAACTCGAAAAAGCCGAAGGCGTGCATTGTGTCGGCTTCTCGCAGGCACGGGCGGGTGAAGCCGTCGCAGATCATCTGGTAGCGCGAGGTTGCCGGCGCAATGCATTTGTGGCGGCACAGCTCGATTCGCGGATGATGCAGCGCGGGGAAGGTTTTCGCGAGGCACTGCGGCGCAAAGGACTGTACGACGCCGAACTCGAGATACTTACGCCAGCGCCGTCGTCCATCGGGCTTGGCTGCGATCTGTTTCGCCAGTTGCTACAGCGACGGCCGGACGTCGACGGTATCTTTTTCGGCAACGACGATCTCGCACAGGGCGCGCTCTTCGAGGCGCGCCGCCAAGGCATCGACATTCCAGGCCAGGTGGCGATAGTGGGCTTCAACGATCTGGCGGGGGCCGCGGATTGCGTCCCACGCCTCACGACGGTTCGCACGCCGCGAGCGGAGGTCGGACGGGTGGCGTCCAACCTGCTTTTGTCGATGATCGACAACAAGCCGGTCCCCTCGCCCGTCGTCGATCTCGGCTATGAACTGGTCGTGCGGGAGAGCGCCTGACGCTCAGTGCCCGCGTACATCTTGACGCCAGTGGATAGATGGCAGCGGCGTTACAGATCATCTCGACGGCAAAGCGCGGCATTGCGGCTACGGCGACGATGACATGTGACACCCGAGCTTTTGGGGCCTTGACCCACGCACACGTTGCGAAGCGATCAACTGTGCGCGGCGGCCGCGCCTGCACACGCTGAAGGACAAGACGGGGATCGCGTGCGCAGCGAAAGGACGCGCCGCCGCGGTTGCAACCGATTGCACTCACGTTATCCGCCCGGATGCGATGAACGACCGAAGCACCCGAAGCAACGGCCGACGACGCTCTGATTGCGTTTTCATCGACTTCTCGCGACGCCCGAGCAGCATGCGGGCAAGTCCTTGCAGCGCGCCGCACAGCAACAGGTACACGAAGCCGACAAACAGGAAGATCTGCGCCGGATACACCATCAACCGGTTGTTGAGCTGGTTCGCGAGAAACGTGAACTCCGGCACGCCGACGATATACGCGAGCGACGTGTCCTTGATGAGCGACACCCATTGGTTGACAAACGAAGGCATCATCACGCGCGCCGCCTGCGGCAAGATCACTTCGCGCAGTGCCTGCCAACGCGTCAAACCAAGCGACAGCGCTGCCTGCCGCTGCCCATCGGCTATCGACACGATGCCCGCATGCACCGAGTGAGACAGATACGCGCCGCCGATCAGTGCGAGTGCGCACATCACCGCCGCGAGACCGGGCACGTTCACGTGCAGCAGGATCGGCATCAGGAAGAAGGTCCAGAAGATCAGCATCAGCACGGGAATGGCGCGGAAGAACGCGATCACCGCAGTCAACAGCAGATGCGCGTAG
>BBSL01000217.1 GCA_001319865.1 Burkholderia sp. E7m39
TATGGAGCGCCATCCGCGTGTTCGGCGCGTTCGCGCTGGCTGTCGTGACGGCTGTGCCCGTCGGGATCCTGATGGGTGTGAGCCGTATCGCGCGTGGCGTGCTCGATCCGCCGCTCGAGTTCTATCGGCCGCTGCCACCCCTCGCCTATCTGCCGCTAGTCGTGATCTGGTTCGGCATCGACGAAACCGCGAAGATCGTCGTGATATGGCTCGCGTGCTTCGCGCCCATCGCGATGGCGGCGCGTGCCGGTGCAAGAAGTGCGACGGCCGAGCAGGTGAACGCGGCATGGTCGCTCGGCGCGAGTTTCCGGCAGGTGGTGTGGCACGTCGTGCTGCCCGCAGCGCTGCCCGAAATACTGACGGGCCTGCGCATTGCCGTCGGCTTTGGCTGGACCACGCTCGTCGCTGCCGAGATGGTGGCCGCGACGGCCGGGCTCGGGCAGATGGTGCTCAACGCCTCGAGTTTCCTGCGCACGGATGTGGTAGTGATGGGCATCGTGCTGATCGGAGCGATCGCGTGGCTGTTCGACTTCGGCATGCGCGCGCTGGAACGGCGGCTCGTGCCCTGGAAGGGGCGATAAGGCGCGCGAGTGCCCCACGCCCGCACACGATGGTTATGCGGGAACTGTCGCGATACCTTCCAGCAGCGTGTCGCGCAGTGCATTCATCCGGGGTTCGCGCGGATCGCGCGGCCGTGGCGCGTCGATACAGATATCGCGTGCGATGCGGCTCGGACGACCGTCGCCCGCAGGCGAGAGGACGAGCACGCGATCCGACAGCTGCAATGCTTCATCCAGATCGTGCGTGACCAGCAAGGCGGTTGTCCCGTGCGCCTGCGCCAGCGCGAGCAATACGCGCTGGAGGCGGGCGCGTGTGATCGCATCGACGGCGCTGAACGGTTCATCGAGCAACAGCAGGTCGGGCTCTGCGAACAGCCCGCGCGCAAGAGCAACACGTTGTGCCATGCCACCTGACAGCGCTTTCGGCAGCGCATCGTGAACGCCCGGCAAATCGACCTCAGCCAGCAGCGCAGCGACGCGCGGATCGTTTCCACGCCCAGGCCCGGCCGCGAACGCGATGTTATCGGCCACGCTCAGCCACGGCAACAGCCGAGGCTCCTGGAAAATCACGCCAATTCTGTCCGATGGACCGCGCTGCAATTGCCGCTCGAGCAGCACCGAACCGATCGTATGGGCGTCGAGGCCAGCAATCGCCCGCAGCAGTGTGCTTTTCCCACATCCGCTCGGGCCGACGAGACTCACGATTTCGCCGCGCCCGAGTTTGAACGATATATGCTCGAAGACCGTGCGCGCGCCGAAGCGCCGCGTAAGTCCTCGCACTTCCAGTAAGGAGGCTGACGGCAACGTCACGGTGTATCTCCCGAAACATGGCGCGCATCACGCCATGACAGCGCGCGCGTCTCGATCAGCTTGAACGCGCCGTCACTCAGTTTTCCGAGCAGCGCCAGCAACAGGATCGCACCGAACACAAGATCGGGCCGGCCCGTCTCGCGCCCATCGCTGAGGAGATAGCCGAGACCGCAAGTCGCCGCGATCAGTTCTGCCGCGACCATGAACATCCACGCGAGACTCAGTCCCGTGCGCAGGCCCGTGAAGATCTGCGGCATCGACGCGGGCAGCAGAATGCGTGTGAACATCGCCCACCCCGTGAGCCGGTAGAGTTCGCCGAATTCGATCAGTCTCCGATCCACGCCGTGAATGCCGGCGACGACACTCAACTGCACCGGAAAGAATGCGCCAATCGCGATGAGGGTGAGCTTCGGTGCTTCGTCGATACCCATCCAGAGCAGCAGAATGGGAACCCATGCGAGCGATGGAATTGCCCGCAACGCCTGAAACGTCGGGTCGAGCAGTGCATCGACGCGGCGGCTCAGCCCCATCGCCGCGCCGATCAGCAACGCGAGCGTCGAGCCGAGCGCGAAGCCGGCATAGACGCGTGCGACGCTCGCGCCGATATGCCGCGCCACGCGCGCGCCGCCGAGATCCCACAGCGTCTGAACGATGGCGCTCGGCGCCGGCACGAGATGCATCGGCAGGACAGCCGCGCGCACCAGCACTTCGATCACGGCGAGGAATGCGACGGGCACTGCAAATCCCGCATAACGCCACCATCGCGCTGTGTCGCGCGGACGCCTGGGCAGGAGCTGTTCGCTTGCGTCACGCGGCACGGAATCGCGCGCTTCTAGCGCGTGTATCCGTTCAGTGGCGGCCATGACGCATGCCGGGAGGGGTCGCATCCATCATTGCGCACCGTTGCTTGCAATAGCGGGTTGTGCGACCTTCGAATCGATCAGCGCGTCGATCACCTGATTCAGATTGGTCCCGCTTTTTACGAGTTGTTCGTCGACCAGAATGGGGGCGGCTGCCTTGAGCGCGGCAACCTGCTGCGCGCCGGGCTGCGGATGGCTGAAGTCGTTACGGCTGAGCTGCAGCTTCGCGACTGCCAGCGACACCTTCGATTCCTCCGAGATGATCTTCGCCGCATCGTCAGGATGCGCGGTTATCCATGCGCGCGCTTTTTCATAGACCTTCAACACGCGCGCCAGCGCGTCGGGATGCGCCTGAATGAAATCTTCACGCGCGTCGAGCAGGCCCCACGTGTTGAAGTCGACGTTCCGATACAGCAGGCGCGCACCGTTATCGACTTCCGCCGCCGCCATATGCGGATCGAGCCCCGCCCATGCATCGACCTGGCCATTCACGAGCGCCGTGCGGCCATCCGGATGCTGAAGATTGACGATTTCGACGTCGTCGCGCGTCAGACCGACGGTACGCAACGCACGCAATGTGAAGAGGAACGGATCGGTGCCCTTGGTCGCTGCGATCTTCTTGCCCTTCAGATCGGCGACGCTTTTGATCGGCGAATCCTTGCGGACGACGAGTGCCGTCCATTCGGGGCGCGAGAAGACATAGACGGCACGGATCGGATTACCGTTCGCCTTGCCGAGCACGGCGGCGAGACCAGCCGTCGAGCCGATGTCGATTGCGCCGCTATTCAGGTACTCCAACGCGCGATTGCTACCGAGGCTCAGCACCCACTTGACCTGCGTATGATCGGCGGCGAACTCCTGTTCGAGCCAGCCATTGCGTTTGATCACGAGGCTCTCCGGCGAGTAATACGCGTAGTCGAGCTTCAGTTCCGTGAGCGGCGCGGCCTGCGTGCTGCCGAAGTAGCAAAGCACGAGCGCGGCAGCTGCCGTCGTCATGATCTCGCGCAGAACGGACGCGCCGCGCGTCCGTGTGAAGCATGCAAAGCCCCGAACCGATGCCATCGATTGTCCTTATGGTCGCTTGTAACGTAGACGGTCAATGTAGCGAAGCCGATCGCGCTTGCGAACCAATTAAACTTCAGAATCAAAGCAGTCATGGCGCTATTGCAGGGGATGCTTCTATTCCATTGCAGGCACCTCGCTTAGAAGCGGCGCCGACCATTTCCGACGATTCTTTCCGCCGATTCTTTCCGCCGATTGCCCCCGTCAACGACGAGCTGCCGCCCTCTTCGCTCTATTGCCGAGCGCAAGACGTCGCCGCCCGAAAATCGCCGCCCGTCATAAGCAATGTCGAATTCGATAGTAGGACTCGCTCCTCTGGGCTGATCCAATACAGGATTGCCCTTGTCCGAAGCGGCCGTGCCGTTTGCACGGCGAGCGAAGGGCTTGAGGGGCCTTTTCGTGTTCGTGCGAGTCAACATGTCTACTGTCGAATCTTCCCCTGCTGCGACGCAGTTGCCGCGCACTCCGGACCCTGCGCGCGTCAAGCGCATTACGGACGATGCCGCCGCCCTCGCCGCCGCCCACACGCTGGCGGCTGCCTTTGCGGCAGGCGCATCCAGGCGCGACCGCGAGCGTATCCTGCCATGGGCCGAACTCGATCTTTGGTCAGAAAGCGGACTCGGCGCGATAACGGTGCCGCGCGAATACGGCGGCGCGGATGTCTCGTACGCCACATTGGCCGAGGTATTCGTGATCCTCTGTGCCGCCGATCCCGCACTCGGCCAGATTCCGCAAAATCATTTCGGCGTGCTGGGTGTGCTGCGTGAGATCGGCACGCACGAGCAAAAAGCGCGTCTGTACGGTGAAGTGCTGTGCGGCCACCGGCTCGGCAATGCAGGGCCGGAGCGCCGCTCGGCAACCTCGTCGACGATATTGCAAGGCACGACCCGTCTACGCGAAACGCCGGACGGCTTGCGCCTCGACGGCAAGCGTTTCTATTCGACGGGTGCGCTGTTTGCGCATCGCGTGCCGGCACGTGCAACGGACGACGCGGGACGCGCCGTGCAGGTCTGGGTGCCGCGCGATGCGCCGGGTCTCAGCGTGATCGACGACTGGCGCTCGTTCGGTCAGCGCACCACGGCGAGCGGCACGGTGATGTTCGATGACGTCCGCATCGATCCGCAGGATGTCCTGCCCGTCTGGCAACTCGCCGATCGGCCCGGCCTATTCGGACCAGCCTCGCAGTTGATCCAGGCCGCGATCGATCAGGGCATCGCCGAGGCAGCCGTCGCCGATACGCTCGCGTTCGTGCGCGAACGCGCGAGACCGTGGATCGATTCCGGCCTGGAGCGCGCGACGGACGATCCCTACATCATCGCCGACGTCGGACGTTTGCAAATCGATCTGCACGCCGCGCGCGAAGTGTTGCTGGAGACGGGCCACACGCTCGATGCGATCGCCGCCGCGCCCATCGATGCGGCAGCCAGCGCGCGGGCATCGGTTGCCGTGGCCGAAGCCAAAGTGCTGACGACGCGCATCGCCCTCGAAGCAAGCGAAAAGCTGTTCGAACTGGCCGGCTCCGCTTCGACGCGCGCTGAGCACAACCTCGACCGTCACTGGCGCAATGCACGCACGCATACGCTGCACGACCCTGTGCGCTGGAAGCTGCATCTGCTCGGCAACTATCACCTGAATCATGTGCTGCCCGCGCGGCATTCGTGGAACTGAAACATGAGTATCGATTTGTCTGAAGCAACGCGCGACAGCGCGACTACGCATGGTGCAACGCTCAAATCGCAGGCGGCGCGCATACCCGACCGGATCGGTGACGATGAGCACGCGCTGCGTGTCGCACGGCGTCTTGCCGGTGATTTCGCGCCTGATGCCGCCGCGCGCGACCGCGAACGCCGTCTGCCGTGGGCCGAACTCGACGCATTCGTCGGGAGCGGACTGTGGGCGATCACGGTGCCGCGTGAATTCGGCGGCACAAGCGTAAGGAACGCCACGCTCGCGGAAGTAACGGCGACTATTTCGGCTGCCGATGGTTCGCTTGGCCAGATTCCGCAAAATCACTTCTATGCGCTCGAAGTGCTGCGTGTCGGCGGTAGCGAGGCGCAGCAGCGCTTTTTCTACGACCGGGTACTGGCGGGCGAGCGCTTCGGCAATGCACTGGCCGAAACGGGCCACAAGGATTTCAGGCGCCGTACGCGACTGTCGCGCACGGCGGCGGGCTGGCATATCGACGGACGCAAGTTCTATTGCACGGGCGCACTCTACGCACACTGGATTCCTACCCTGGTGATCACGGAAGAGCGCGGACGCGACATGACCTGCCTCGCGTTCGTGCCGCGTGATGCGCAGGGCGTCGAGGTGATCGACGACTGGGACGGCTTCGGCCAGCGGGTCACGGGCAGTGGCTCGGTGCAGTTCAGCCAGGTGCACGTCGAGCCGGAATGGGTCGTGCCGTTTCAGGCGTCGTTCGAGCGTCCGACGAGCATCGGACCTGTCGCGCAGATCCTGCATGCCGCGATCGATCTGGGGCAGGCGCGCGGCGCGTTCCACGCCGCGTTGGATTTCGTGCGCGAGCACGCGCGGCCCTGGATCGACGCAAAGGTCGACCGGGCCGCCGACGATCCGCTGACCATTACGCAGTTCGGCGATCTCGCCGTGCGCCTGCGTGCAGCCGAGGCGTTGTTGCGCCGCGCGGGCCGGTTTGTCGATGCGGCGCAGGTCCAGCCGACGGAACGTTCGGTGGCGCAAGCGTCGGTCGCTGTTGCGCAAGCGCGCGCGCTCAGCACGACCATCTCGCTCGATGCGGGCTCGCGGCTGTTCGAGCTGGCGGGCACGTCGGCGACACTCGACGGACTCGGCCTGGACCGCTTCTGGCGCAACGCCCGCACGCACACGCTGCATGATCCCGTGCGCTGGAAGTATCACGCGATAGGCAACTTCTACCTTAACGACAAGCTGCCGCCACGGCATGGGGCCTTGTGACGACGCG
>BBSL01000218.1 GCA_001319865.1 Burkholderia sp. E7m39
GATATCCATAAAGTGTCTCCTTCAGACCTAATCCGCCGGCTATTCCTGGAAGACCGCCCACAGCTATCTCTTCCAATGTCGGCTCTATGAAATGAAATTAACGGTTGCAACGTCGAGAAATGAAGCAGTTATAGCCACCGACACAGTGGGCATTCCGCACGCGATGAGTGTCACGCCCGCCAACGAGCAGGAGCGCGCGCAGCCTCCTTTGCGCATCAGGCTCAGCAGGCAATACGTTAGATGGTGAAATCAAGCTGCCTTGACATTCAAGACAACGCCCCGCTTTACAGCGACCAACATTTTCAATTTCAGCACTTACGCATAGCACGGTTAAACAGGTGAAATGCCGGCGGCAAGCAGTTCGTCGTATGCGCGCTTGAGCCGCTTGACGCCCTCGACAATTTCTTCGACATTGGGCGCCGCGAACGACAGACGCAGCGCGGACGGATCTAGCTTGTCCGCAAAGAATGCCTTTCCCGGAACGAACATGACCTTGTTTTCGATGGCGCGCATCAGCAACTGTGATGCATCGATCTCTTCTGCTCGCGCCCAGACAAACATTCCACCCTCGGGCTGATGAAACTTCACGGCATCGCCAAGTTGCGAACGAAGTTCGCTACGCAATGCATCACATTTGCGCCTATACACGGCCGTGATCCGCGGAAGATGCCGTTCGAGTGCACCATCGGCAAGATATTCAGCAGCCGTTGCCTGCGTCCACGGGCTACTACACAGGTCTACCGTCTGCTTGGCGATGACGCAACGGCGAGCGATCTCCACAGGCGCAATCGTCCAGCCCACACGAAGGCCAGGCGCGACGATCTTCGAAAGGCTCGCGAAATGCACCACCCAGTCGCGTGAACCCTCCACTTCGTTTGTGAGCGCCAAAATCGAGGGGATGGTGTCTCCCTTGAATCGCAGGTCGCCGTATGGGTCGTCTTCAACGACAAGAAACCTGTACTTCACAGCAAGCTTTAGCAGCTCAATCCGGCGCTCACGGGTAAGCGTTGCACCCGTCGGGTTGGCAAAAGTCGGGACTGTGTAGAGCAGCTTGGGGCGGCCGACCACGCCTGCAGCAAGCAACGAAGCAAGCTTGCCGACGTCGAGTCCGTTGCCATCAACGGGTACGGTGACGATCCTGGCCTGTTGAAGCTTCATCGCCTGGAGGGTTGCGGGATAAGCGGGCTGTTCCGTCATCACTACATCGCCCGGGGCAACAAGGATGCGAAGCAGCAGGTCCAGCCCCTGTTGCGAACCTGTTGTGACGAGAAGCTGCTCCGGCGCGCACAGGACGCCGCGACGACCCATCAGCGCGAGCAGTTCGTTCTTTAGTTCAGGCAATCCATCCGTCGGACCATACTGCAGGCAGCGGCTCGATGCCTGATAGGCGCGTTCTTGCGCCGACGCCAGGCCTTCGACGTCAAACAGGTCACTGGCAGGGTATCCGCCAGCAAATGAAATCATCCCTGGTTCGCTCAGGTACTTGAACAGTTCTCGAATCGGGGAACCAGATGGAGTCTGAAAAGGCGCAGTAAATTCGTACATGTCTCTATTGGCCTGGAAGCCGGGCGGCGGCGTCATCGATTGCGAGCTTTGGAACCATCGATCAGACCGCAAGGCTTTTATCGCCGCCCGTCGATGTGCACGGCATCTATTGGTGATGTGAGCCTCGATTGTCGTCACTCAATGTCCACGCATCAAACGATATCTATGCACTATGTGATGCTGTTTTCTCAACACCTCTGTTATGAGGGGCTTGAGCATCTAACGCTTTTAACGCAAGCTGAGCGATGTGAATGGGCGACCTGCCCGCCCCCTGCTCGATCTGTTCGCGGCAGCTAAACCCATTCGTCACAATGAAAGCGTTGGAAGGCACGTCGCGAATCAGCGGTAGCAGCTTGTCTTCCGCAATCTTCATCGACACGTCGAAGTGGTCGGCGTTGAAGCCGAACGAACCCGCCATTCCGCAACATCCCGTATCGAGCAGATTCCACCTTACCCCGAGTTTGTCCAGCAGCGCCGTCTCGCCCTTCATTCCGAACAAAGACTTTTGATGACAGTGGCCGTGCACGAACACATCGGCTTCGAGTTGGGGCCATTCAAACTCGGCGTTTGCGACAAAGTCAGAGAAGAGGAAAGTCTGCGCCGAAAGCTTTCTGGCCATCGCGTCATCGGGCAACTGCTTTAGCAACTCATCCTTGAAGACGGAAAGACAGCCCGGTTCGAGCCCGACGACTGGCACCACTGCCCGCACATCGTTGGCTAACTCGTCGACAGCGCTGCGGAGCAACGCCTTTGCTTCGTCGAGCAAGCCGTAGTCATAGAGTGGTCGCCCGCAACAAAGGTGCTTGCGAGGCAAGATAACGTGATAGCCAATTCCGGTCAGCACATCAAACGCCGCCGTCGCGATTTCCGGCGAGAAATGTTCGTTGAACGTGTCAACCCACAGGATGACCCGTTTCGCCGGCTGTAAAGCGTCGCGGCCGTTCCCCAGTCCCTGGCGATTCGCCAGCGCCCTGAACGTCTTCGGCGCGAATACGGGCAGATTGCGCTGCGGTGCGACTCCAGCGAGCCATTTGCTGATACGCGCCAATGGCGGGGTCGACACCAAAAAATTCGTAAGCCACGGAAAACGACTCGCTAAAGGTGCCCACTGTCCTATCCTTCCCATGAACATCGCCTGCCTCGGCCGACGATTGTTTTCATAGTAATGTGAAAGAAACTCTGCCTTGTATGAAGCCATGTCCGTATGCGTCGGGCAGTCCGACTTACAGCCTTTGCAGGCGAGACAGACATCGAGCGCTTCCTTCACTTCGCGGCTGTTCCAACCGTCCGTAATGACTTCGCCCTGCAGCATTTCCCAAAAGAGATGCGCGCGCCCGCGCGTCGAGTACTTTTCTTCTCTCGTGGCGCGGAAACTCGGACACATGGTGCCGCCGTCGAGCGAACGGCATTTCCCCATCCCGATGCAACGCTCGACCGCACGCTGCATGCCGTTTCCCTCAGGGCTCGCGAACGTCAGCCTGGTGGTCAGCGTGACCGGTTTGTACGACGGCCCCATACGCAGATTTTCGTCCACGCGATACGCGTGCACGACCTTGCCGGGATTCAGCCGGTTCGCCGGGTCCCAGATCGCCTTGAATTCCTCCATCGCCTGCATGATCTCGGGGCCATACATGATTGGAAGAAATTCCGCCTTTGCCTGGCCGTCACCATGTTCGCCTGAGAGCGACCCGCCAAAATCGACCACCAGCTGCGCAGCCTCGCGCAAAAAGCCGCGCCATGTCACCACGCCTTCGGCGGTGCGGACATCGAAGGTGATCCGCGCGTGCACACAGCCATCGCCGAAGTGACCGTATAGACACGTCTCGTAACCATAGCGGTCAACGAGCGTCTGAAACTGTCGCAAATAGTCGCCGAGACGCATGGGGTCAACGGCCGCATCTTCCCACCCGACTATCGGGTCGGGTCTGGAAGGATCAATGGACAGCGAAACTGCCGAGGCACCCGTCTCGCGGATCGACCAGATTTTTTGCTGTCTGACACCATCTTCGACAATGAAGCCACTGACGTCCGGCCCTCCGAGGCCCGCCTTGAAGTATTCGTCGGCCTGCTTTGCCTGCATGACAGCTTCGGCATGCGAGTCAGCTCCGAATTCCAGCACGACCCACGCATCGCCGTTGGGCAGCAGCGCAATTTCGTCGCCCTTGAGGCCGCGCGCCTGCAGTCCGCGGATGATGCCCCGATCGAGGCCCTCAATAGCAATCGGCGAGAACTTGTTGAAGTGCGGGACTGCGTCCGCCGCCGTGTAGATATCGTTGAAGCCGAGAATCAGCAGGACGCGGCACGACGGGCTGTGGACGAGTCGCACCTTCGCCTGAAGGGTGACGGCGCAGGTGCCTTCCGTGCCCACAAGTGCCCGTGCCACGTTAAAGCCGTTCTCCGGCAACAGCTGGTCAAGATTGAAACCTGACACC
>BBSL01000219.1 GCA_001319865.1 Burkholderia sp. E7m39
ATTCGTCGCGGATGCGCTGAGCGTACCGGTCCCGGAGGTCGCGAAGTTTGCGGTAAATTTCGCCGCGGCGCCCACCCTGCGCGATGATGTTTTCGAGTTCCTCATCCGTGGTCGGCCCGACCCAGAACCGTGCGCCGTCATAGGTCGCAATTTCTAGCGCTTCGATGTTCTCGACGGTCTTGCCTGCCATCACCGAGTGCGCGCCACACGAGTTGTTGGCGATCATCCCGCCCAGCGTGCAGCGGCTGTGGGTCGCAGGGTCCGGCGCGAATGTGAGTCCATATTTCTCGGCAGCGTCGCGCAGCGTATCGCACACAACGCCCGGCTCGACGGTCGCGGTCCTGCTTTCCGGGTCGACGGAAACGACGCGGTTCACGTACTTGCTTGTGTCAGCGACCACCGCCACGTTCACACACTGCCCGTTTTGCGACGTTCCGCCGCCGCGTGTCAGAAACGGTACGTCCTTGCGTCGGCAGACCTCCAGTGCCGCCACGAGATCGTCGACGTCGGCGGGCACCACGACGCCGAGGGGAACCTGCCGATAGTTAGACGCATCGGAAGCGTAGAGCGCCTTTGAGCTGGAATCGAAACGGACTTCTCCCCGGATCGAATTCCGAAGACTGGCTTCGACTTCCTCAAGCAGGCCCTTGCTTGCCTGAAACGGAGTGGCGGCTTTCACGTTACTTTGCTGCGTTGGCGGTCATTTTGAAAATACCGGTCGCGTTGCCGGCGTCGAAGCGCAAATCCATTCTCCAGCTGCGCGTCACCTGGTCAAACGCCCGCTTGCGCGTGATGAACTCGTAAAACGAGCCCGGGACCGCACGTGTGACAGTCTTACCGTTCCGCGCCTTGAATTCGCGGTTGACTGTGTCAGCACGATAAGCCGTCTGGAATATCCGTCCCGACCGTGATCGTTCGACTTCAGGCTTCATTGGCCGGCCTTTCGCCTTCTCCTCGTCCGACAGCGCGAAGACGTCTGCCACCCGGTCGGTTGCATGGTTAAACGCATTTCCTTCCGTCGCGATCCATGCCATTTCGGCAGACTCCTGGAGCAGCGCCTCATAGTCGGCTTCGGAAGGAATGTCGTGCTGGCGCGCAAACGCGCCGACGATGACCGGCAACAATTCCTGAGCAGTCTCGAGCGGCAGCGATCCATCGCGTTCAAGTTCCGACAGTTGCGACACCGCGAGCGGAGTGAGCGGGTCCCTCGACGAACCCACGACGTTGGTGACTGCGGCCTGAAACTCTTTTGAAAAGCGCTCGGGGTGCAGCTCACTGAGGAAGAATTGCGCGATTTCGTCTGGCGCGTCTTCGTGTACGTAGGCGCGGCCCGTCATGCCAAGCTTGTCCAACGGATAGCGGCCGTTGAGCCGAAAACCCAGCGGGCGCAGTATCCGCGTGAAAGCACCTTCGCCCGGCGGCAGCGCTCCATTGTCTGGCCAGCGGACGGTTCTCAGCGCGCCATGGTCGAAGTGCACCGAGCCGCCTTTGGCGATCGCATCATTCGTGTACGTGCGACCGTTCGGCGAACGCTCCAGCAGATCTTCGAAGAGCGCCATATTCATTGCCTGAGCGAGTTCGGCGCGAGTCACCGTACCGTCTTCCCAGTCCAGCAGAACCGACGGGAAGTTCAGCGTCGAAAACAGGAATTCGATCTTTTCCGGGCCGAGCAGCTTCGTCAACAGCCCTTCTACGTTCGCATTGCGCATCGCTTATCTCACAGAACAACTCCACCTGTCTGGCGGAGGACAGTTATCTTCTCGGCCATCCAATCGCAGACAGCCCGACGTGAGTCGAATTATTCAAACGCTTGCGAGAACCTGTAAAGCGAGATTAAATTGTCACTTGATGACTTTTTGGAACTAATGTGCGCAAATTCAAGATTCCAAACATGGGCGCGCTGATGGCCTTCGAGGCCGCGTCGCGCCACGAAAGCTTCACTCACGCTGCGAAAGAGCTATTCTTGACGGAAAGCGCGGTCTCCCGACAGATCGCGACGCTGGAATCCAGCCTGGGTGTGCGCCTCTTTGTCCGCGCCAAGCAGCGCGTCGTGCTGACCCGCGCCGGCCGGTTGTACGGCCTGCAGGTTCGGCGGGCGCTTGAAACCCTGGACCGGGACACACTTTCAATCATTGCGCACGGCAGCGGCGGTGGCTTCCTCGAACTTGCCGTGCTGCCGACATTCGCCTCGCACTGGCTGATTCCTCGTCTGAAGGACTTCAACGACCGCGCGCCGGACGTACGAGTGAATATGGGTGTGCAGACTGCCATGTTCGACTTCAGGCAATCACATTTCGAAGCGGCCATCCACTACGGCAAGCCGACCTGGCCCGGCACCTCGTCCGACTATCTGTTCGGGGAGGAGGTTGTTCCCATTTGTGCCCCTTCACTGCTCTCGAAGCCGATCAGGAAGGCGCGGGATTTGCTCAGCTATCCGCTCCTTCACTCGACTACGCGCCCCGACGCATGGAGTCGATGGTTCTCCGATCTTGGCGTCGAAGACACTTCGACGATGCAGGGGGTGCGCTATGAGTTGTACACCATGCTCATTGCGGCTGCCGCTGCAGGGCTTGGCATCGCGCTGGTTCCGAAATTTTTCGTGGAAGGTCAGCTGAAACAACTTGGACTTGTCATACCGTTCGAGGCGTCGTCCGCGACCGACTCTGCCTATTACCTGGTTTATCCAACCGAACTGAGCACGGGGAAACCACTGGAACTCTTCAAAGCCTGGCTTCTTGAGCAAGCCAGCACCTACAACGCCCGCTCATGATCCCGAGGCGTTTAGGATCGGCGGCGGCGACGATTCGTCGAATCATGAGGAACGGGAAGCTGTGTACGAACGCGTTCGCGGCGAACGCGGCCGGCTGGATGTGCTGTTCGCCAATGCAGGCGGCGACTCGATGGTGCCGCTCGGCGGGATCACCGCGGCGCAGCATCACCACACGTTCGACGGCAACGTGAAAGGCCCGCTGTCCACGGTGCAAAAGGCGCCGCCGCTGCTAACGAACGGCGCGTCTGGGATTCTGGCGGACTCGACGACGACGATCGACGGCACGGCCGTCTTCCGTGAAGTGGAACTGACGACGCACTGACGACGCACTCACGATTAACGCAGCGGACGAGACGCCCATCGTCATGCTGGAGATATTTCAAGCGGCGCCCGCGCGTCTTCGCGCCACGCGTGTCAAGACTGCGTGTCGTCGCCTTCGCCCAGCATGCGCATGGCCGCTTTCTCCGCATTGGCCACGTGCAGCCGCGCAAGCTCCTGGGCCTGGTCGGCGTCGCGCGCCTTGAGCGCCTTGTACAGCTTGTCGATCTCGCGCAGGCTGCTCGGCAGCCGGTCGGGATGCATCAGCGACGTGGCGCGCAACAGGTTCACGCGCGAATACAGGCTGTTCAGGATTTCTTTCACGAGCGCGTTGCCGCAGTTATCGAGCAGCACGTCGTAGAGCGCCGTTTTGGCCTTCAGCACGCCCGCCTGGTCCTGCGCCGTTGCCTGCGCGCGCAATTCTCTCGCGGCCTCGCCGAACTGGGCGATGGCGGCGTCGCTCGCGAGCCTCGCGAACTCGTGCGCGGCAAAACCTTCGAGCAGCCCGCGCAGCGCATACAGCTCGCTTGCTTCCTGCTGCGAGATCACGGCGACGACCGGACCCTTGTGCGGCACGCTGCGCACGAGCTTTTCCGCTTCGAGCTTGCGCAATGCTTCGCGCACCGACGTACGGCTCACACCCAGCGATTCGCACAGCTCGCGCTCGATCAGCCGCGCGCCCGGCGCGAAGCGCCCGCTCATGATGGCCTGGCGCAACACGTTTTCGACCTGATGACGCAGCGTCTCAGGCCGGACCAAACCGATATCAGTCGACATGATTGTCTTCCCGTCCGACAAAGTTACAGCCGCTATGATACTTCACCGCAAGCCGCGTTCCGCCGTTCGTTGCGCATAAAATGAATCGATTGTTGCCTCTGGCAGCGCGCTAGTTGTAGCCGAGAATCGCGACAGCCCTCACATGTGCATGTTCCGCCCCGTTCGATGCGAGCCGCGCGAGCGGCGCGACCTGCAACGCGCGGCATGCCGAATGGGCGTCACGCTCATGCTTGACGGCGTTGCGTGCCGGCGCGTCGCTGCGCGTGAGCCGGGCGTCGTAGGCGGGGGTTGCGATCTCACGCATCGACGGCCACGCGCTGTTTCGCCAGTGCCGCTTCGAGCAGCGGCGCGCCGAGTTCGGCGCCGTGAATCCCCGTCGTGCTGACGATTTCGAGCAGTTCCATCAGTTCCTCCGCCGTCGCGCCATAGCGCAGTGCGTTGCGCATATGGAGCTTGAGGCCTGGCACGTACAGATGCGTCGACGATGCATCGAACGCGCAATACATGAACTCCTTGATCTTCGGGCTCAACACACCCGTACGCCACGGCACCGACGAAAACTCGACATACGCTTCGAACAGATCGGGATCGAGTTCGAGCAACCCCTCCCATGTCGGATGCCAGTAACCGCGGTTCTTCTCGAATGCCTCTTTGAGAACGCGACGCCGTTCGTCGAGCGGCGCGGGGCCCGCGCGCAAGCCCTCCTCCTCGAGCACTTCGAGCAGCACGGGCACGCCGACGTTGCTCGTGTGAATGCCGATCGTGCTGATCAGTTCGAGCACTTCCATCAACTCCTCGCGCGTGGCGCCGAAGCCGAGTGCACGTTCCAGATGATGCGCGACGCCGGGGCCGTACAGCTGCGTTGCGCAGGCATCGGCGGCGAGCGCGATGAACGCGCGCGTCTTGTCGTCCAGATGATTCCTGCGCTGCGGCACGGCCGAAAACTGCACGTACGCATCGACGAAACCCGCATCGAGACGCAGCATGCTGTCCCATGCGGCGTTCCAGACGCCGTGCACGCGCACGAAATCGTCCTTGATCTGCTGCGGCTCGCGTTGCGCGCGCGCCGGCTGCTCGCCCTGCTTCATTGGCACTCCCCTTCGATGACGATCGATCTCACGCAAGCATGCGGAACGCGACACCACACAGCAAGCCGCATTCCGCGCGCCCGCTCAACCCGCGCCGAGCCCTGACGGATAGTCGGCTTCCGCCACTTCTTCCTGCCACGTCGCCTTGCCGATCGACGTCGCGATATGCACCATGTAGCTGCCGTCGCTCGCGCCATGCCAGTGGCGTTCGTTCGGCCCGATGAAGACGATATCGCCCTGGCGGATTTCCTGCGGCGGCTCGCCTTCCTTGCAGATCCAGCCCTTGCCCGCCGTCACCTGCAGCACCTGCCCTTGCTCGTGCGTATGCCAGTAGGTACGGCCGCGCGGCGCGAAGAACACCGTGTTGATGGTCACACCGTCTGTCGGCGGCATGACGGGGTCGGCCCACACCGTGCCCGAGAACGTCTCGCCGCGCTGTTCCGACAATTTCCCTTCTGCCCTGCCGTGAAATACCTTCATGCCTGCTTCTCCTCTTTGCGAACCTTTCCGTCGAACAGGCGCACGCCGCCCGACACATCGCCGATCGCATCGACCACGCGATTGCTGATCACGTCGCCATATCCCAGCGCCGTGCCGAGCCCGAAGCTCGCGAGCGGCCCCGACGCATTCAGCGACACCACGCCTAGCTCGCGAGCGCGGTCGACGTACAACACAATGTCCTTCGTCATCAGCTTGCCCGTCAGCCCGCCTTCCAGGTAATCGCCATCGACGATCTTCGGAAAGCGGTTCAGCGTCGCGAAGTTCACGCCGCTGCTGCTGTTCAGCACGTCGAGCAGCAGGTGCAGATCGAGCCCCGCTTTCTTGCCCGCCACCATCACTTCCGCGCTGGCCGCGAGGCTCACGGCGTTGAGAAAGTTGTTCAGCAGCTTGGTGGTATGCCCCGCGCCGCTTTCGCCCATATGCGCGACCTTCGTGGCGATGGGTGCGAACGCCCACTTGAGCGCTTCGACGGCACTCGCGTCGCCGCCGACCATCAGCGTGAGCGACCCTTTCTCCGCCGCCGCCGCACCGCCGGAGATGCCCGCGTCGACATACTGCACGCCGCTTTGCGTGAAGCGCCGCGCGAGCCGTATTGTCGAACTCGCGGCGGCCGTGCTCAGATCGACGACGATCTGCCCCGCGCGGCAATGCGCGAGCACGCCGCTGTCGCCTTCGACCACCCCCTCGACCACCTTGCTGTCCGGCAGCGACATCATCACGACGTCGGCGAACTTCATCACGTCCGCGATCGACGCCGCCGCCTGCGCGCCCGCCGCCTGCACACGCTCGGGCGCGGTGTCGTAGCCGAGCACCGCGATGCCCGCGTCGACGAGACGCCGCGTCATACGGCCGCCCATGTTGCCAAGACCGATGAACCCGATCCGTTCCTTGTTCATTTGCGCTATTTCCTTGAAGTCAGGTGATTCGTCAGAAGTCGACATCCTTCGTTTCCGGTCCCATCAGCGCGCCGACTGCGCCGATCAGGCCGCCGATGCACAACAGCACCACCGACGTCAGCCGCAACGGCATATACGCGCCGAGCCAGTTCATATAGAACGCGTAGAACGACGGGATGATCACCGACAGACTGAAGCCGACGCCGAAACCCGTTGCGCGCACATCTGTCACGAAGCGTTCGTTGATGTACGTGACGATCACGCCCCACGGCGACGTGACCAGCACGGCCAGCACGCAGACGAGCGCGATGATGGTGGGCAGCGACAGCCCGTCGACGTTCGCCAGCACGTAAAGCAGAACCGCACCGACCGTCGCGATCAGCGGACCGACGATCACAAAGAAGCGCCGGCGGCCGATCACCTGCGCGATCATCCCCGAGGCGATGTAGCTGAAGAACAGCACGAAGTACGTGATCATCAGCGTCGACGTCATCTGGAAGCCCGTCAGATGCAGCGTCTTCACGAGCAGGCCGGTCGGAAGAAAGATCGTGATGATGTTCTGCGTGAGCCAGAAGCCCGTCATCATCACCAGCACCTGCAGCAGATTGCGTCCGCTCTTGCCGCGCAACAGGTCGGTGAGGGGCAGTTTTTCGGGCTGTTTGCCCTTGTCGGCCGCTTCGCTCTTCCAGATTTCCGATTCGGCGACCTTGTGCACGTAGTACAGCGCAAGAACGCCCGCGAGCACGGCACCCAGCACGAACGGAATGCGCCAGCCCCACTGCGCATACGGCGAATTCATGCCGTTGAGCGGAAAGAGCGCGAACATCAGCATCGCGACGAGATTGATCGACACATACGCTGCCGGAAAGCCCGCGATGATGAAGCCGCCCACAAACCCGCGCTGCGCCTTCTTCGAGTACTCGATCGCGAGCGGCATCGCGCCCGTATAGCCGCCGCCGAGAAAAATGCCGTCGACGAACCGCAGCAACACCAGCGCCCAGTACGACACGATGCCGATACTCTCGTACCCCGGCAGCAGTGCGATCAGCAGCGTGACGACGCCGAAGCCCGACACCGACCAGATCGACGCCTTGCGCCGCCCGATGCGGTCCGCGATCATGCCGAACAGCAACGCGCCGATGGGGCGCCCGAGCAGCGTCGTGATGAACACGAGCGACGCCAGAATCGTTTCCATGCCGCTCGACAGGTGCGGCGGCTGGAAGTACGCCAGCACCGGCGACAGCACGACGACGGGCAGGTAAATATCGAACATGTCGATATATTCGGAAAAGAACGCGCCTTTGATGGCGTTGCGCCTTTTCGTTTCGATCGACTGTTCGCCTTCGGACTGAGCGAGGTCGGTCGCAGTGAGGGTTTTCATCGTTGTCTCCAATCCTTGTCTATGTGAGCACCGCGCGGTGCAGGTGACGTTGCTGATCGATGCCCGCTATCAGGCCGCCGACGCCTCCGCTTCGTAGGCCTTGATCGCTTCCGACGCGACGCGAAACGCGGCGAGCGCGAGCGGCGCGCCGCAATACACGGCTGCCTGCATCAGCACGGCGCGTATCTCGTCCTTTGTCACGCCGTTGCGCAGCGCGCCCTTCACATGCACGGCCAGTTCATGATGCTGGCTCATCGCCGTGAGCATGCCGAGGTTCAGCATGCTGCGCGTCTTGAACGACAGCGTCCTGTCGCCCCAGATGTCGCCCCAGCAGCACTCGGTGACGAACTTCTGCATGGGCCGGTTGAAGTCATCGGCGTTCGCCCATGACTTCTCGACGTGGCCCGCGCCCAGCACTTCCTTGCGGTTTTCAAAGCCTTTTTCGAAACGTTCGTTGCTATCCATCGTGAGGTCCTCTCTATTGCTCAACCCGTTGAGTTGCGTCGCGCGGTCAGACTGCCTGATTCACTGATTGTCCGACAATCGGAACACGCAAATTTTTTTGCCGACGGCGTGCGGCAGGATTACGTGCCGTAGCCGACCATCGCCTTCGTTTCCAGATACTCGCGCAAGCCCGCTTCGCCCCATTCGCGGCCATTGCCCGAACGCTTGTAGCCGCCGAACGGCGCGTGAAAATCGGCGGGCGGATAGTTCAGATGCACGCCGCCTGCGCGCAACGCCCGACCGACCTTGCGAGCACGCTCGATGTCGCCGGACTGCACGTAAGCGGCGAGGCCGTAGTCCGTGCCGTTGGCAATGGCGATGGCCTGCTCTTCGCTGTCGTACGGAATCATCGACAGCACGGGGCCGAAGATCTCTTCCCGGGCGATCGTCATATCGGGCGTGACATCGGCGAAGACGGTCGGCCTGGCGTAATAGCCCTGGTCGATGCCGTCGGGCCGGCCCGTGCCGCCCGCCACGAGCCGCGCGCCTTCATCGATGCCTGTCTGGATCAACGCCTGCACGCGTTCGAACTGGTTGCGGTTCACGAGCGGGCCGAGTTGCGTGGACTCGTCGTCGGTCGGTCCGACGCGGTAGGTCTGCGCTGCGCGCTTCGCGATCTGCGCGGCATCGTTCATCAGATGACGCGGCACCAGCATGCGCGTCGGAATCGAGCACGACTGGCCGGAGTTCGTGAAGCACGCGGCCACGCCGCGTTTGACGGCTTCCTCGAGATCGACGTCGTCGAGCAGAATGTTCGCGGACTTGCCGCCCAGTTCCTGCGCGACGCGTTTGACGGTAGGCGCGGCGGCCTGGGCGACGAGCACGCCCGCACGCGTCGAACCGGTGAACGACACCATGTCGATGTCCGGGTGACGCGCGATCGCCTCGCCAACGCCTGGGCCGTCGCCGTTGACGAGATTGAACACGCCCGCGGGCACCTGCGCTTCGTCGAGTACCTCGGTGAACAGCAGCGCGCTCAGCGGCGAATATTCGCTGGGCTTGAGCACCATCGTGCAACCCGCCGCCAGCGCCGGCGCGATCTTCACGACGATCTGGTTGACAGGCCAGTTCCACGGCGTGATCAGCCCGCACACACCGATCGCTTCCAGCACGACACGCGTGCTGCCGCGCTGCTCCTCGAACGCAAAGCGCTCCAGCACGTCGATCAGCGCGTTCAGATGCGCGGGTCCGCGGGTGGCCTGGCCGTTGCGGGCGAACGTGATCGGCGCGCCCATTTCGCGGCGCATCGCTTCGGCGAATTCTTCGTAGCGGCGCTCATAGATCTGCAAGACCCGGCGCAACAACGCGACGCGCTCAGTCACGTCCGTTGTCGACCATGCGGGAAAGGCACGGCGCGCTGCCGCGACGGCGCGGTCCACATCGTCCGCGTTGCCGAGCGCGAGGCGCTCGAACGGCGTCTCAGTCGATGGATCGACGATATCGAACCAGCGCGGCGACGCGGGCTCGACCCAACGTCCGTCGATATAAAACTGTGCTGCATGTGACATGGCAGACTCCGTGAAGGATCACTCCGTATCGCGATCGAGCAGGCGATACATTTCCGTATGGTCGGTTGCGGGCGTCGAACGCTGCGCGGCTTCGTTCCAGATCGCCACCGTCGTGTCGCCGAGCGTCATCGGATAGCCGACGGATTGCGCGAGCGCATGCGCGATTTTCAGATCCTTGTTCATCAGTTGCAGCGCAAAGCCGGATGCGAACGTGCCGCTCAGCATGAACTGCTTGACCTTGTTCTCCGACGTATTGCTGCGGCCCGACGACGCGTTCAGCACGTCCGTCATCACTTCAGGCTCGATGCCGAAGCGCCGCGCGATGAGCAGGGCCTCGACGGTCGCCGCAAGCCCTGCCGCCGACACGTAGTTGTTCAGCGCCTTCGCGGCATGACCCGCGCCCGCGCCGCCGATGTGCAGAATGCTCTTGCCCATCGCTTCGAGCACGGGCTTGCACTGCGTGAGCGTCGCCTCACGCCCGCCGACGAGAATCGCCAGCGTGCCTTCTTTCGCCTTTTTGACGCCGCCCGAAACGGGCGCGTCCAGATACGCGAGGCCGCGCTCTTCGAGCGCCGCGCCGAGCTGGCGCGAGCGTTCGGGTTCCGACGAACTCATGTCGATCACGACGGCGCCCCTGGCGAGCGCGCTCGCCCAGCCGTCCGCGCCGCCGCCAAGCAGCACGCTTTCGACGACGGCCGAGTTCGGCAGCATCGTGATCAACGCGTCGAGCGACGCGGCGTTATCACGCGACAGGCGCTGCGCGCCCGTTTGCGCGGCGAGTGCGTCGGCGCGCGAGGCATCGGCATCGTCGATGTAGAGCGCGAAGCCCGCGTTGACGAGGCATTGCACCATCGGCGCGCCCATCATGCCGAGCCCGATGAAGCCAATGCGCTTGTTGTCTGTCATGGCATCCGTCTCCTAGCGCAGCGCGGAAAACGAGGTCGGCGTGAGGAAGTGGTTCTCGATGCGCTCGATGATCGGCTTGTCCGCTTCCGACGCGGCGCGAATCCTGATCCAGTCCGCGTCGGCCTGAAACGCGTTCCACTTCTGCTCGCGTTCCGCGAGGCTGTCCCACTTCACCATATACGTCAGTGCGTGATTGCTCGGCCCGATCAGCGTCGTCCAGAAGCCGATCTGCTCGATGCCGTGCTTCTCGAAGAAACCGAGCGTGTGGGTGGTGAAGCGATCGAGCAAGGCCGGCAGGCGCGTGGGCGCGCAGTGATAGATGCGCATTTCGACGATCATGGTTATCTCCGTGATTGAGTGAGTTTGTTTTCAGTCCGCCAGCCCGTCGCGCGACGACCAGCGCTCGACGTACCTGACGAGTTCCGTCATGTCGCGCGCGGCGCCATCCTGCATCGCGGCGTAATTCCACATCTGGCGCGCGACGCTGCCCACCCACATCGGCACGCCGAGCGCCTGGCATTCGTCGACGGCAAGACCGATGTCCTTGCAGACGCTGCCGACGGGAAAGCCGAAGTCGAACGTGGCGGGCAGCACGTGCTTCGGAAACTTGTCGAGCGTGGCGCCGTTCTTGCCGCTGCCCGCATTGATCACCGACATCATCACCTCGGGATCGAGACCGCCGCGCACGCCCGCGACGAAGGCTTCGGACGTGATCGCGAACGCCGTCGACGACAGCATGTTGTTCAGGAGCTTCAGCAGTTGCCCTTGCCCGGCCTCGTTGCCGACGACGAACACCTTGCCGAGCACCTCGAAGAGCCCGCGCACTTCTTCCAGCGCGACCTGCTTGCCCGCCGCCATGATCGCGAGCGTGCCTTTCTTTGCGCCGGCCGCGCCGCCGCTAACGGGTGCGTCGACGGTTTCGATCCCTTTGGCGAGCAGCCCGTCCGCCACTTCCTTTTCGATGCGTGAGCCGACCGTCGACAGGTCGACCAGAATCCTGATCGCGCTGCCTTCGATGAGCCCGTCCGCGCCGAGCGCGACCTGCTTGAAGATGGCAGGCGTGGGCAAACTGGTGAACACGATGCGCGCCTTGTCGGCCACGTCGCGAACCGATGCCCCGGCTTGCGCGCCCGCTGCCTTGAGCGCCGCGACGGCGGCTTCATCGCGGTCATACACGATCACCGTATGACCCGCCTCGATCAACCGATGCGCCATGGGCCGGCCCATCGTGCCGACGCCGACGAAACCGAGCAACGAACCGCTTTGCTGACTTGATGCCTGACTACTCGACATGACAATCCTCGTAAATTTAAAAACCTTCCAGCCCGGTTCAGATACGCGCGAGACGCATCACAGCCGCGGCGTCGTCTTCCGTCTCGAACTTCCACAAGCGGTCGATCAGCGGTTGCGCATCGACGCCCGAGCCCCCATAAGCAGCGAGCTGGCGCAGCTTGTCCGCCAGTTCGACGTTCGCGAGCGGCGCGGCGAGGCTGCCGCACGCCGCATGCACGCGCTGTGAAACGCGTTGGCCGGAACGCAACACGATCGACACCTGCGCGGATTCGACGGGCCACGACGCGTCGTCGATGAAACGCAGCTTGCCGGCCAGTTCGCGCAACGATGGGTCGGCGACGGCGGCGTCGCTGAATTCGTCGAGGCCCGCCTTGCCGCGCGCGAGAACGACGGCCACGGCATGCTGCGCGCTGACCTGCGATTCGCGCCCGGTGCGCACGCCCGGCCGGTCCGTGCGTTCGCGCAGCAACGGATGTCCCATCAATTCGATCTGTTCGATGTCGTCGAGCGACCAGCGCGCGTCGCGGCGCAAATCGAGGCAAGCGTCGATCACCGGGTTCAACACGACGCCGCACGGGTACGGCTTATACGTATTCTTGAGCAGTTCCCATTCATGACCGAGATCGCGCGTGATCGCCGTCCAGTCCGGCTGCGCCGCCGCCACGCGCAGAAAGCCGCGCTCGCCTTCGAGCGGTGCGTCCGGGCCGGAAAAGCCGTCTTCGGCGAGCAGGGCCGACAGCACGCCGTTGCGCGCGGCATTGCCGACGCTGATGCTCTTCGACATCGTGCCGAGCGTTTCGACGAGTCCCCCCGTTTGCACCGACGCATTGCCGAGCGCCCAAGCGACGCGCTGTTCGTCGAGCGCTCGCGCCTTCGCCACGGCGGCCGCGGCGCCGAAGACGCCGCACGTCGAGGTGATGTGCCAGCCGCGCTGATAGTGTTCCGGCGACACCGCATTGCCGATGCGGCACGCCACATCGACACCGAGCACGAATGCGAGCAGCAACGCGTCGCCGCGCATCGGATGCGATTCAGCGAGTGCGAACAACGCGGCGGCAACAGGCGCGGTGGGATGGATGATGGTCGGGATATGCGTGTCGTCGAAGTCGTAGACGTTCGCGCTCATCGAATTCAGCGCGGCGGCGTTCAGCATGTCCGTGCGCTCGCCGCGCCCGACGAGCGTGGCCGTTTGATCCGCGCGAAAGCGCCCATACACGCCGACGGCCTTGTCGAGCGTCGGATCGTGCGAGCCCGCCAGCGCAACGGCGAAGTAATTGACGAGCGAGCGCTTCGCTTCGTTGCACACGGCAGCGGGCACGTCGCGCCACTGCGTATCGGCAACGAAGCGGGCCAGCGCGCGGGTCAATACGCCGCTACGCCGCGCGTTCGCGTCGATGGGATCAGCCTGCAAGCCAGCCTCCTTCTATCGGCATCATCGCGCCCGTGATCTGACTCGCCGACGGCCCGCACAGAAACACGACCATGTCGCCGACATGCGCGGCATCGACCAGTTCGCCCGTCGGCTGCTTGCCTTTCAGGAATTCGCGCACGGCGTCGCCGCGATCCAGGCCGCGCTCATCCATCAGCGCATGGATGCGTCCGTCGATGTTCGGCGTCAGCACCGAGCCCGGACAAATCGCATTGCACGTGATGCCCTGATTGAGCGTCTCGATGGCAACCGAGCGCGTCAGGCCGAGCAGCGCCGTTTTCGTCGTCACGTAGTCGACACGATTGGCGACAGCGCGCGCGCCGTACACCGACGTCATGTTGAAGATGCGTCCCCAGCCGCGCTCGCGCATGCCTGGCAGCGTCAACTGGATCGCGCGAAAGGCGGCCGTCAGGTTCACCGCGAGCGCGTTGTTCCAATGGTCCAGTGCAAGCGATTCGATGCCCGCGAAGTGCCGCACCACGGCATTGTTGATCAGCACGTCGAGCGACTTCACGCGTTCGCGTGCGGCGTCGATCAGCGTATCGACGCCAGCCGGGGTGGCGAGATCGGCCTGCACATACGCGACGTTTGCATCGCAGGCGCTCGCGAGTTCGTCGACCGTGCGCGCCATCGCCTCGGGCGCTTCGAGCCCGTGCAGCACCACGCTGCAGCCCGCGCCCGCGAGCGCTCGCGCCATCGCCAGCCCGAGACCGTTCGACGACCCGGTGACCAGCGCGCCCTTGCCTTTCAGCATCATCGATGGCTCCCTCAGCGCGCCTGGGCGTCGAGCCGCACGATCCAGCCTTCCGTCTCGCGGTCATGCGACGGATAGCGCGTCAGCACGGCGGGATCATGGCCGGGAATGACGTGCTCGGGAGAACTCGCGAGCCGATGCGCGGCCTCATAACCTTCGAGCATGTCGCCGACGTTGTAGACAACGGGAAACGGCCGGTGCTCCTGCATGTTCGCGTAGAAATGCGATGCGTCCGACGCGAGCACGACCCAGCCGCGCGCGGTATGCACGCGCACGACCTGCAGGCCGTTCGTGTGTCCGCCGACCCAATGCACGCTCAGCCCCGGCGTGATGTCCGATGCACCGTCATGAAATTGCACGCGCCCTTCGAACAGACGGCCGACCATCGACTTCACGTCTTCCGGCTCGAACGGATGACTCAACGCGTGATGACACATGCAACGCCCCGTGCAGTACGCCATCTCGCGGTCCTGAAGGTGATAACGCGCGCGCGGAAACAGCGAATGATTGCCCGCGTGGTCGTAGTGCATGTGCGTGATGATGACGTCTTCGACATCGTTCGCGCGAATGCCAATCTGCTGCAGCCCGCGCTCCACCGTGTTCGTGATCGTGCGCCCGCGCTTGTCGGCCATGGCCTGATCGAAGCCCGTATCAACGATGAACGTGCGCGACTCGCCCACGACGGCCCATACGAAGTAATCGAGTGGCATCGGCACATCGTGCGAATCGCCGCCGATGAAGTTGTCGCGCGAACGGCGTTCGAAATGCGCGTACTTGACTGCGTAGATCCGGTAGTTCTCAACGGGCGATGACATGTCTCGAGTGTCCTTGTGTTTGATGGGTGTCCGATGATCGCGACGGCTTCATGCCGGCGTGGCGCGGCGCTTTATTTCACCGCCGCTGTCGCCCCGCGTTCGATGGCTTGCGCGCCCGCGGTATCGGCGTCGGCATCGGCGGCAATCGATTCGAGCGAGCGCTGCTTCGTTTCCGCACCCAGCACGCCGACGATCAGCGCCTGGATCAACAACGTGCCAACGATCAGCGTCAGCACGCCCGCAATGCCGAAGCGCGTGAACGAAGCCGCCACCGCATACGGCACGACGATGCTGACCGCGCGGCCCACCGTGTTCGCGAGACCCGAGCCGCGCAGACGCAGTTCCGTCGGGAACAGTTCGGGCACATACGTCGCGACGCTGAACGACGACAGCACATAGATGCAGCTCGTGATCGCGAAGCCGAGCGCCGTGATCGCGACCGCCGACTGCGCGAACGGGTACGCCACGCCGAATGCCGCGCATATCAGCGAAAACAATACGATGCCCCACTTCCGGCCGACGCGCTCGGCGAGCAGGAACGCGATCAGCGAGCCGATCGGACCGCCCGCGAACATCACGGCTGTCAGACCGAGCGAGTTCGACACGCTGTGGCCCTGCTTGACGAGGAAAGTCGGAATCCAGCTGACAAAAGCATAGTTCACGGTGAACAGCGCGACTAGAACGGTGATGGCCGTGATCGTGCGCGTCAGCAGACGGCGCGAGAACAGATCCCCGAGCCGGCCTGTGTCGTTCGCATAGAACTCGCGCGTGGACGTTTCAGGCGCGGACGGCTGCGTCCGGGGCGCCGCGCCGCCGCAGGCCATCTCGATGCGCTCGACGATCTGCGTCGCCTCGTCGTTGCGTCCGCGCGAGGCGAGCCAGCGCGGCGACTCCGGCATCGATTTGCGCAGGAACCACACGAACAGCGCGCCGCACCCTGCAATCGCGAACATCCAGCGCCAGCCATATTGCGGAACGATCAGCCAGCCGAGGAAGGTCGACAGAAACAGCGACGTGTTGATGATCAGATTCAGGATCGTGCCGAAGCGGCCGCGCCAGTCGGCGGGAATGAATTCGCTCAGCGTGCCGTAGCCGACCACGATCTCCGCGCCCATGCCGACACCCATCACCAGACGGAAGAAGATCAGCCAGTAGATCGACGGCGCCAGTGCGGCGGCGATCGACGCGAAGCCATAGATGCCGAGGTTGAACTGATAGCAGAAGCGACGCCCGAAGCGGTCGCCGAGCAGGCCCGAGAGCCACGCACCCGTCATCATGCCGATGAACGTCGCGGACACGAACGTCGCGTTCAGGCCGAGCGTGGATTCGCCGCTGTGGATCATCGCGGCGAGCACGGTGCCGGCGATATAGATATCGAACGAATCGAAATACATGCCGGCCGCGATCAGCCCGAGCAGACGCCAATGGAAGCCCGACAGCGGAAGTCTGTCGAGACGCGCTCCGATACCGGCTTCCATCTGCATGCTGATGTCTCCGTGGTGTTGATTTTGTGTCGCTAGTGCGCCCGGCGTTCAGCGAGCCGGTTCGTGAGACGGATTATATTCCTGTCATACAATCCGTCAAGAAGACGATTAGCCGATGTTTCCTGTCATCGGGTGTTCCGCGCGATATTTCGGGAGCCGAGCCCTTGCCGCGCCCATGCCGCGCTCGCGCACCGCCTCGGCCCGCGCGTTCCAGATGCCGGGCGTGGCGCGCCGTCCGGCTTGACGCCGGGCGTTTATCGCCGAATCATTTCGTCTGAAGGAATGGATGCGCGCCGGCCTGGTGAGTACGGGCGCAGCCTGATCTACAGAGCCGCCAGGAACAGCTGAGCGCGGTGCGTGGCTTTGTGATCGATAACTGCTGTGCGGCGTTGCCGTGTCTCGAACCTGGCGCGGGCTCGAGCAAATGCTAGGCGGATGCCATCGCGTATGGGTTGGCCGCTCGCGTCTTCGCCGTTGGTCGCGTGGAGCATCACATGACGGGAGTCATCCGACACTGGATCGACGCCGAGGTCGTGATTTCACAGCGGTTCTGAGCGGCGAATCCGACAACCGACCGAATCGCGAAAGCAAAGAAATTGAACTGGCGCTGACCGCGGGCATAGGCTCAGATCATGTGGATCTCAAAGCTCCCGCAGTGCGCCGTCAAAGTTGCAGAAGAGACATTTCTACCAACATCAGCGTTGCCGAACACGTGGGTCACGATGCGCTCTTCCCTCGTGCGCAACTATCTTTCGGCTCACCGGTTTGCTGTGAACGGCGGGCGTCATTCTGTGCCCATGCAACGACCTCCGACGCTATAACCATTGAATTTCAACGTCGGCAGGTCGATGCCGGGATTTTTCTGGTGAACAGCCGGCGAAGCCACGCCCGCTCTGAAAGCGTCGCCCCGCGTCTTCGACGTGCACGCGAAGCGCAGCTTGCGATTCTTCCGCGCCTATGCAGGCGGACGCGGAGTTGGCCGGTCAGTCCTTCTCGTTCAGATCAGGCAAAGGCCTCGTCCCTTCCGCACGCACCGATAGCAGCAATTGCGGATCGAGACCGAGCGCGCGCAAGATAGTCGGCGCAACCTGCGTAGTGCTGACGCGGCGATTCACATGACGCTCGTGATGGTGCCCATCAGGGTACGAGACAATAAGGCCAAGGTGGCTGTCATCGGGCGCATTGCCTCCATGCTCTTCGTCCTTCTTCTTGCTCGACGTGTAGATCACGCCCGGGTTGGGTTGCACGATGATATCCGGCGTACGTCCAAGCGCCGGATCTCCCAACGTTGCCGCTAGCTTCTGCCCGGACAGGATGTACGCCTGCGGACCGTCTGCGCAGATACCAGGCGCATTGCAACTCAGGTTTGCCTTGAGCGTGGCGACCGCATCCTGCACCTGACTCTGATCCCGCAGCCAGATCAGGCCGACATCGTCGGTCTGTACAAAACCTGTTCCGACGAGGCCTGTCCCGTCGTTGAGATTGCCTGACGCTGTGCTGGCCTGACCGAAGCGTCCGTTCGGGTCGAGATAGTTATTCGCTTCGAGCAGCGCCGTCAGTGTGTCACCGTTCTTGAGCAGTTTGGTGTGATCGGTCGGCGACTGACCGTGCTTGGCCGTCACGACGACCATCGTTGACCCCGCGAGATTGCGCGACTTCAACGCATCGACCATTTTTCCGAGCGCGTTGTCAACGTAGCCGATCGCGTCCGATACTTGCCTGCCCGGCGTGAAGCTCGCGTCGAGGTAGCCGCCACCGGATGCGACAGGTGCTTTCTGTGCGACGCTCAACGTCTGGAAGTTCGTACCGAACAGCGTCGGCACATCGGCACTTTGCTTGCCGGTGGAGTCCTTGCCGTCGATCTCGTTGACGATCGACTGGACATGCAGATTATCGAACTGCTCGGTATGGGTGTAGACGTCGGTATAGTCGGTGCCAGTCGCAGCGTCAATGGAATTGATCTCGGTGCGCGAAAGATCGTCCACGCCCTTGCCTGACGGACCATTCAGCCAGTCATAGCCCCATGCATGCTTGTCCGCCCATGCCGTGCGCGCGCCGTGGACGCGTTGCTTGACTACTTCGAAGATCGTGTTGGTTTTCACGTAATTGTGCGGATAAACAGGCACACACGCACCGTCGATCTTCGCGTGCGGAATGGCTTGCGGATTGAAGGCGCCACCTCCGTCCAGATGGGTGAGCGCACCGCCATTCTCTGCGTCGATGCCAGTCGTTTCGTCGAACACGACATTCCAGCCCTGCTTACCCAAGCATGACGTATCGCTCGGCGCGTAAAGCGTGCGGTCGTATGAGACGTCATAGAACAGCCCCGCCGTCTTCGGGGAACCACCCGTCACCAACGCGGCCAGGCCAGGGAACGAATCGGAAAGTCCGGGCGTATAGGCGTTGGAATACGTCACGCCGTTTTTTGCGAGCAATGCCATATTCGGACACGTATTTGCAGCAATACACCGCGCGATATCTTGCTGATGGAGTCCGTCCACACTGATAAGAAGTACATGACGGATTTCGTTGTCGTTTCCGCTGTGATGCTGATCTTGCGCGTTGCCGTCGCCAGCGTAAGCCGCTATCGGAACTGCGAAAGCTGCTACTCCAAGACTTGCCATTACCTGTCTCATGAGACGATTCATTTTTTAACCTCACCGATGTGTTGTTATCGAGCTTCTGTTATTCCAGCGAGGTACTGTGCGGACTCAATGCTTCGTCAATATGACCTTCCGCTTTCGTTTAACCAAACATTTGCCAATGAGAATCACATTGGATACGGCGCGGCACTTCGCCCCAGCGAACACAGGAACCGCGCGGCAAAATCTGTACCGCCCCTTTGTTGCTCACTTGAGAACGCGGTCCCGATCATGAAAATGTTGCATCCAGTGCGGATACGGCACTGGCGTCGCAGAGACCTTATCGAGGCGCACGAGCTGTTCAGCGCTCAGCAGAAGGTTTTGCGCATCGAGATTTGCCGCGAGCTGCTCGGGCGTGCGAGCTCCGACGATGACAGAAGTAATCTGCGCGCGCGCGAGTAACCACGCCAATGCGACTTGCGCTGGCGTAGCCGCCAGTTCGTGGGCCACCTCACGCAATACCTCAAGGATCGGCTCGGCCTTCACCGTATCAACGGGCGGAAAGTCGAGTTTCGTACGACGCCCGGCAGTATCGCCCGTCTGCGCGTACTTGCCGCTCAGGTAACCACCTGCGAGCGGACTCCAGACCAGCAGGCCGAGCTTGTTTGTCGCTGCGACAGGCATGATTTCGTGCTCGACGTCGCGACTCGTCAGCGAATAGTGAACCTGATTGCTCGCAAGATGTATACGATCGGTGCGGGCGGTGATGCCGAACGCTCGCTCGATATCAGCAGCGCTGAAATTGCATACGCCGACGTGACGTACCTTGCCCTGTGTGACGAGGTCATCGAGCACACGAAGCGTTTCATCGAGCGGCACAAGTGCGTCGCGATCATGCAGTTGAAACAGGTCGATATGATCGCGGCCGATTCTCTTCAGACTTCGCTCCACCGTGCGCATGATATGCGAGCGGCCCAAGCCCACGTCGTTATGGCAGGAGCCGGTGCGCAGCCGGACCTTGGTCGCGACGAGCATCCGGCTTTCGTCGAGGCTCAGCGCGCTTAGCACCTGACCCACAACTTCTTCGGAGGCGCCCTGCGAGTAAGCGTCCGCCGTGTCGAGCAGGTTGACGCCGCGCTCCACGGCCATCGCGACCAGCCGGGCGGCCTGACGGTTGTCCAGTCCGGCAATATTGCCCCAGATGCCTGAGCCGGCACCGAACGTCATGGCGCCCAGGCTCAGCCGTGACACGCGCAGGCCGGTTCTACCTAGTGTGCTGTATTCCATCGTGTATCCATTGTGTGTACGGCAACGTGATGCAATGGCCGGGCGACGCGCAGTTGCCCGCGTCTGCCGACCGGTCCCGTTCAGACGGGACGTGACACAAGCTCGCCCAGAACCGTATCAAGCTCAACACCACCACGAACTATTTCGTCAGGATGCCTTTCGAAATCGATCCAACCTTCGTTGAATCCATCCAGCATGCGCATCCGCGGCAGCGGATGTTTCATGCCCTGTGAGCGGAACAGCGCTTCCCAGGTCTGCCTGTCGACAACTTCCGCGCGGACGGGGCGATCGAGCACGCGAGCGAAACTCGACGCGAGATCGTTGGGCGATACCCGGCGCGGGCCTTCGAGCTCGACGATGCGCACGCCGCTCCACGTCTGCTGCAGAAGTTCGGCCGCAACTCGCCCGACGTCTGCGGTAGCGACCATCGGCACCGGCTTGTCGAGCGGCTGCAGGTAGCTGGCGATCACACCATCGTCACGCGCGGACGCGACGTCCCATGCCGCGTTCTCCATGAACCAGCCCGGCCGCAGAAATGTGACCGGCATCGGCATCTCGCGCAACGCCTGCTCCATCAACGTGCGCTGCGTGAGCAGATTGCTTGCGTCCGCCTGGGCCCCGATCGTCGACAGGCAAACCACTTTTTCGGGCCTTGCCTTCACAATCGCGCTCGACACGGCGTCGATCACCGCCCGCGCCTCGGGAAATCCAGGCTCCGGATCAAACTCGGAAGGCGGCAGGATGAAAACACCTTTTGCGCCTTCGAACGCGGCGGTGAGCGACGCAGCGTCTTCCATGCGAGCCGTCGCGAGTTCGCAGCCGCGCTCCGCCCACGGACCTGCTCGTGTGACGTCGCGCACAACGGCACGCACCGGTTGACCTGCCGCGAGAAGCCGGCGGGCCACTGCGCCGCCGACCTTGCCTGTGATTCCCGTAATCGCAAACATTGCTCATTCTCCTTACATGGGTAAATAAAGTGGCGCTGCGCGGACGCGGCGGCCGTGAGGCGTTCAGGCGCGCCGCAGACCGTCGTAAAACGCCCGTTCGAACTGCCCGTAGAGATTCACCACGCGGGCATCGTAGAAAGGCAGCATCTGTGTAAAAAGCGATCCCGCGACGCGCTTGACGGGGTCGATCCAGAAGTACGTGTTCAGCAGCCCGGCCCAGCTCGCGCTGCCCGCACTGCGTCCATGCGGTCCAGGCTGTGTGTTGATGTCAAACGACAATCCCCACTTGTGCGCCGCGCCCGGAAACTGATCGAAGCTGTTCGACCACGACGGTTGAGCCGTCTCCATTTCGGTAACCTGCAGATCGCCGATGTGGTTACGGAACATCATCGCGACTGTGTCGGGACGCAGGACGCGCTCGCCGCGATACGTGCCGCTGTTCAACAGCATCTGCAGGAACGCCATGTAGTCGCGCGGCGTACTGAACAGTCCACCACCGCCCATGAAGAACTCAGGTCGCTGGTTGATCTCGAACGGCTCGGGCACCAGTGATCCATCTCCCTGACGCCTGTGCAGGGTGGCGACGCGCTGTTTCTGTGCGCTGCCGATCAGGAAGCCCGTGTTGCGCATGCCCAGCGGTTCGAAGATGTGCTCGCGGAAGTAGACCTCCAGCGACTGGTCCGTCACCGCTTCGACCAGCTTGCCGACCCAGTCCATGCTGATGCCGTACTCCCAGCGTTCACCGGGCTCGAATTCGAGCGGCGCTGCGAATGCGCCGTTCATCGAATAGCCGATGTCGGGCATGCCCGTCGTCTTCTCGTACTGGCTGAGCCTGTCGCTCCAGATGCTGTATGTGAAGCCAGAGGTGTGCGTCAGCAGATGACGCACGGTGATCGCGTTGCGCGCGGGGCGCAGCTTCGGCTGCCCCGAAGCGTCGAACCCGTCGAGAATCCGGGGAGCCTTCAACTGCGGGAGGAATTCGCCAACCGGTTGATCCAGTCGCAGCCTGCCCTGTTCGACGAGCTGCATGCACGCGGTGGCAGTAATCGCCTTGGTCATCGACAGGAGCCAGAAGATCGTGTCAGGGCCGATGGCCTCCTGGCTGTGAACATTCGCCCGACCGCGCGCTCCCTCGTACACGAGCCCGCGCTCCGTTGCACCCATGGCGACAACGCCCGCTACCGTGCCGTCGTCGACTGCCCTTTGCAGGCATTGATCGATTGGCGTGTAGGCGGGGTGATGGATCAGCGCCGCGTCTCCGATTGAACGGCGTGGCGCCGCCTGTGTATTACGGCTTGCGAACCCGCCAAGCGTCGCGACGGCTAGCAGGCTCGACGCGTCCTTCAGAAGCTGACGACGGTTCAGTCGAGCAGTCATTTGTCGTTCCTCTGCGAATGAATGATGTTTCGGTGAGGTGCATTCTGCGGAAATGCCGCTCGAAACGAAATGACAGGGATGGCATTAGATAAGTGACACAAAGTCACTAATCAGGCATGATCGAAAAATGTATGCGGCACGGCTGTCCGGTGCGATGACGCTGTGCTGTTCTCAAGTCGATCGCTTGCGATCCATCACCCCTTTTACGCGCGACCATGAAATCCAGTAGCGAGAAGCTCTCCGGCGGCATTAGCGTGTTCGCTGCGGTAGTCGATGCAGGGACGTTTGCCGCCGCTTCCGAAGTGTTGGGAATGTCGCCGCCAGGCGTCAGTCGGGCGATTGCGAGGCTGGAAAAGAAACTGAAGATCCGGCTCTTCAATCGGACGACACGCTCCGTCTCGCTGACAGAAGAAGGCCGCCGTTTTTACGAGCAGGTCATGCCCCACCTCGCAGGGCTGGAGGAAGCCGCCGCTGCCGCGGCAGGTGGCGCGTCGGCTGTGCGCGGAAAGTTGAGAGTCAATCTGGACCCGGTTTTCTACCGGACCATTCTCGGGCAACGGCTCGATGACTTCATGGACGCGCACCCAGACCTCGAAATCGAGTTCATTGCGCGAGACAGTCTGGGCGACCTCGTCATGGACGGCTTCGACCTCGCGTTACGATTCGGCGAGCCCAGGACATCCACCCTGGTCGCGCGAAAACTGCTCGATAGTGGCATTGTGACGGTCGCGGCGCCGTCGTATATCGCCCGTTGGGGACGCCCGGCCAAACCGGAAGAACTTGAAAGCGGAAAGCACAGATGTCTGGAATTTCGCAATCCGGAGACGGGCAAGCCGTTTCTCTGGGAATTCCATCGCAGGCGAAAACGCATTCTGGTCGACACCCGAGGTCGCCTCACGGTCAACGATCCCGGCGCGCTTCTCAATGCATGTCTCGCCGGCTCAGGGATTGCACAGATGCTGCTGCTTGGTGCCGAGTATCTGATTGACGAGGGTCGATTGGTCAATCTGTTTCCCGAATGGACAGACGAGCGGTATCCCTTTTACGCCTACTACCCGTCGCGGCATCACATGCCCGCAAAGACGAGAGCTTTTCTTGACTTCGTTATCGAACTGGTCAGTCCGTACGCTCATCGCACAGCCCGTACCCGCTGATCGATCTGCATGCAGCTATCCAGGCTCACGACTTGCAAAAGGCTGCACGAGTCGGCGGTGAACCAGCAACAGCAGCGGTGTAGAGACCATCGACAGCGCGACCACCAGCGTAACGAGCGACGACTGTCGCTGATCGATGACGCGCGCTGCCAATGAAGCGGCCATCACCACAAAAGCGAACTCGCCACCTTGCGACAACAGGATTGCAAAGTAGCCGCGCTCCGATGCCGGCACGCCAAATCTGCTTGCAAGGAACCACTGCGCAAGCGACTTGATCCCCACTACGGCCACCACAAGGATGGCGACGCGGAACGGCTCGCGCATCAGCACGCCGAAATCGATCGACGTGCCCACTGCGATGAAAAACAGACCCAGCAGCAATCCCTTGAACGGTGCCATGTCGACTTCGACCTGGTGGCGGTAATCCGAATCGGCGAGCAGTACACCTGCGAGAAAAGCGCCCAACGACATCGACAGATGGACGCTTTCCATCAGCAGCGCGATGCCGATGATCCAGAGCAGCGCAAACGCGGTGAAAATTTCCGGGACCCCAATGCTGGTGATCAACCTGAGCACGATCTGCAACAGGTATCGGCCGACCAGCGCCACCACGACCAGCATACCGAGCGCCTTCAGCGCGATGAGCCAGCCCGGCTCCGCTGCGGCGACGGGCACGGCCGGTCCGAGCAGCGGCAGCAGCGCAATCAGCGGAATCGCCGCCATGTCCTGGAACAGCAGAATGCCGAACCCGGCGTGGCCCGTCGGCATGTCCATCAACTTGCGCTGCTGAAGCTCCGACATCACCATTGCCGTCGACGACAACGACAGCGCGAGCCCGCCCGCCAACGCAATCCGCCAGGGCAGTCCCAGCACCATGAAAATCAACGACAGCGCGGCGGCGCACACGGTCATCTGCATCGTGCCGTAGCCGAAAATCGTGCGGCGCATTGCCCATAGCGTGTCGACGCGCATTTCGAGTCCGATCACGAACATCATCAGCACGATGCCCAACTCGGAGAAATGAAGGATCGCGTCCACATCGGTCACGAAGCCCAGTG
>BBSL01000220.1 GCA_001319865.1 Burkholderia sp. E7m39
ATCATGATGCCCGCCACGAGATAGCCAAGCACCGAGCCGAAGCCGAGGCGAACTGTCAACGGCACGGCGATGAGCGCCGCCGCGAGAAAGATGACCACGTCGATGAGAAGCTTTGTCACGCACTGACCTCCCGCAAAGACCTTCGACCCGCGCCTTCCCGTTTCGCGTGCCCGCGTTCAGCGCCCCATCCGCCTGTCATAGCTGCGCGAAATGCGATCGAGCAGTGCCGGATCGCGCGCATTTTTCGAATCGAACTGTACGACGACACTGCCATCGGCTTGCTGCCGCACGCTCGCCTGCACGACGCCACCGTCGATTCCGCCGACAATCGTGCCGGTTTCGGGATCTTGCACGGAAATCGCGAGGCCTTCGTCCTGCATCGCACCCGCTGCGGCGGCGAAAGACCGATTGAAGCTCGCGGGTGTGGTGACGACGGTGGCAGCAGGCACCGCGTAATAGGGACAACCCTCAATGAACGGCAGCGATGCGCAAGCGGCCATCAGTAACATGCGCCGGAAAACGACACCCGCGCCCGATTCCCGCTTGCCTCGAACCGGCTCGTTCCTGACGGCATGAAACCGACTTGTTCCCCGTAGCATCATCACGATTTACCTCGACTCGACACGGGTCTGCGCACTGCTCGCCGTCAGCGTCCGGAGGCCGTCACTCTTTCCGGGCAGCCGTCTACTGCGTCGCGCCGGGCGTGACGGTGATCGCGACGGCTTCGGTGTACACGACCTGGACCTGATCGCCCTTGTGGACGTTTTTCATCTGCTCCGGGTCCTCGACATGCACATCGACGAGGTTGCCATGTGGTCCCTTCAGCGTGACCGTCTTCCTCTTAGGGTCGACAGCGACGACATCGGCCATCACCGTAATCTCCCGGCCGATCGTGCCGCCCGGTTTGGCACCCGGCTCCGCGCGCTTTTCAATCAGCCGCTGTGTCGCCGAGCGCGGGCCGTTGGTTTTCGACAGACTAAGCGACATCGCTTCCTGATATTCGGTCGTGACGATATCGCCGACCTTGAGCTGGTCGAAGTTGCGCGCTTCTTCGCCGACCTGCAGTTCGATCATCTTGCCGTTCTTTTCCTTGAGCGTAACCGTGCGGGTTTCCGGCTCAATCGCGACGATCGTGGCCGTCACCTTGGACGTCCCGACAACGGTGGCACTGCCCGGTGCTTTCATGACATCGACTGATGTTTGCGGCTGCGCAAATGCAGGGCACGCCGCCATCAGGACAGCCATTGCGATAACGATGCGACTCGCTTTCATTTCCGCCCTCATAGTCAGATTGGAGAAGTCAGCACCGATCAAGCGCGCGCAGCCACACAGTGCCCAAGGCCAGTGCTCTCGCCCTTAGTCTAGGCACTGCCTGTTAAGGCGAGTATTGGACTTTGGTCCCATACAACACGCAGGTTTTTCCTCCCCGCAAGACGCTTTATTAAAAGCAAAACGTTGGCTATCCTCGATTCACTGGCGCGTTCAATCGAGCCATGGAGGTAATCGTGAAAACATTTGCCATCGCCAGTGCGCTCCTGATGGGATACGTGACGGTGACGCCGAACGTATACGCGCAAGCCGCCAACTCCATGCCGATGGCGTCCGGTCCGGTTGCCACTTCAGGTACGGCGACCCCCTCGGACAAAACGCTGGCTCGCGATGTACGCAAGGCGTTATCGAAAGCGCCCAATTTCAGCGTGTCGAACGTATTCGTCAAGGCGCGCGGCGGCGTCGTGACGTTGTCCGGCAGTGTGCCGGACGGGAATCAGATTCAGCAGGCCACAGAAGTGGCGACGGGCGTACCGGGTGTCAAGTCGGTGAGTAACCATCTGACGATTTATACGAAAGGCTACTAGTACTTCAGGGACCGTGTCCGGTTGTACTGGCCGTTTTCAGCCGCGGTCGCGAGCGCGGCATCCTCCCGTGGGTCTTTCCGGCGCAATTGCCCGGCACGCATTGACATCGGCGCATGTCACGTCACGTCTAACATGCGCATCCGATATCTTTATCTGAATTTACTATTTAAATTCTGCATAACGCGGTGATAGCCTGATTTCGACCCGTAGACGCCGACCGCGTCTGCTTTCACATCTCAACGTCCGTCGAAGCGGAACATCCGGCAAGGAGCCAACGTGAGCGTCGAATTCATCGGCATGATTCAGCAGCGCAAGATATCGGAAACGCATCTTCCTGAAGGCCCCGCGATCGATACCGATTACGTGCGCACCTTCGCTCAGGCCCACGAAAACGCCGGCTTCGACCGCATCCTCGTGCCGCACAGTTCGACCAGCCCCGATGCGACGATCACGATAGCCTACGCCGCGAGCGTCACGTCGCGCGTGCATTTCATGCTCGCGCATCGTCCCGGCTTCGTTGCGCCGACACTGGCCGCGCGCCAACTGGCGACGCTGGATCATTTCTCGGGCGGACGACTCGCCGTGCACTTCATCTCCGGCGGCAGCGACGAGGATCAACGCCGCGACGGCGACTTTCTGGCGCACGACGAACGCTACGCCCGCACCGACGAGTACCTGCAGATTCTGCGGCGCGTCTGGACAGAGAACGCACCGTTCGATCACGAAGGCCGTTTTTATCGCTTCGAAAAGGCGTTTTCCGACGTGAAGCCGAAGCAGACACCGCACGTGCCGATCTACTTCGGCGGTGCGTCCGAGGCGGCCCTTGCCGTCGCGGGCAAGCATGCGGATGTCTACGCATTGTGGGGCGAATCGAAACAGCAGGTGGCGGAACTGATCGCACGCGTGCGCGGCGAAGCGGCGAAACATGGACGAACCGTGCGTTTCTCCGTGTCGTTCCGTCCGATCCTCGCCGCGACCGAAAAGGCGGCATGGGAGCGCGCCGAGCATATTCTCGAAGAGACGCGGCGTCTGCGCGTCGAACAGGGCTTCTCGCGCGGCGGCCCGCAGCAGAGCGAAGGCGCAAAGCGCCTGCTTGCGGCAGCGGGAGACGGCGTGCGCGCCGACGACCGCTTGTGGACGGCAGTCGCCAAAGAGATCGGCGGACGCTCGAATTCGACGGCGCTGGTCGGCACGCCCGCACAGGTCGCGCAAACGCTCTCCGAGTATTACGACATCGGCGTGACGACGTTCCTCGTGCGCGGCTTCGATCCCCTCGAAGATGCAATCGACTACGGCCGCGAACTGATTCCCGCGACGCGCGAGCTGACGGCACGCGCGCGGCGCGCCGCTTGAGAACGGAGCGCATTCACGCATGAGCACCGCACTCCACGATACATCCGCGTCCGGGTCCGCGCCCGCGCTCACGTTGCGCGACGCGCCCGTCCGCAAATTCTGGTTCGACGACGACAACGCGCCGCAGCGCACGCTCGCCGAAGAGCGCCGCCATCGTCAGGAGCGCCTTGCAGGCGCATTCCGTCTGTTCGCGCGCTACGGCTTCGCGCAAGGGCTCGCGGGGCACATCACCGCACGCGACCCCGAATGGACGGATCACTTCTGGGTCAATCCGCTCGGCAAGGATTTCGGCCGCATTCGCGTGTCGGATCTGCTGCTCGTGAATCGACATGGCGAAATCGTCGTCGGCGATGGCCCTGTGAATCAAGCCGCGTTCGCGATTCACGCCGCGATACATGAAGCACGGCCCGACGTCATCGCAGCCGCGCATACGCATTCACTGTACGGCAAGGCGTGGTCCACGTTAGGACGCAAGCTCGATCCGCTGACGCAGGACGCCTGCTCGTTCTATGAAGACCATGCATTGTTCGACGACTTCCGCGGCGTCGTACTCGATACCGACGAAGGCGCGCGCATTGCGCACGCGCTCGGCCAGCACAAGGCGGTGATTCTGAAGAATCACGGCATTCTGACGGCCGGTCCAAGCGTCGAAGCGGCTGCGTGGTGGTACATCGCGCTCGACAACGCCTGCCATACACAACTGCTTGCGCAGGCTGCCGGCACACCTCAACGGATTCCGCACGACATCGCCGTCCTGACGCACCAGCAGGTCGGCCGACCGGGCGGCGCACAGCACGCATTCGAGAGCCTGTACGAAGGACTGGTCGAAAAGGAACGGGAGCTGCTCGACTGATGCCGAATCGCACACTGCGTCATTTCGTCGGCGAGATCGCGGCGCTGGTCGACGCGAAGCCTGCCGAATCGGAGCTGCTCGAACGCGGCGCCGCTGCATTGAAAAAGCTGATCCGCGTCGACGACTGGTTGCCCGATGCGTTTGCGCAGCCGTCCGCCGAACGCTATCAGCAATACCTGCTGTATGCCGACGTACAGCAACGCTTCTCGGTTGTCAGCTTCGTCTGGGGACCTGGACAGGCAACGCCGATTCACGATCACACCGTGTGGGGGTTGATCGGCGTGTTGCGCGGCGCTGAACTCGCCGCGTCGTTCGAACGGCACAGCGACGGCGTGCTGCGCCAATCGGGCGAAGAAATACGACTCGAAGCGGGCGCTGTCGAAGCCGTTTCGCCGCGCATCGGCGATATTCACCGCGTCCGCAATGCGTACGACGATCGCGTATCCGTCAGCATTCACGTGTATGGTGCGAACATCGGCGCCGTTGAGCGCTCGACGTATACGCCCGACGGTCTCGGCAAGCGCTTCATCTCCGGCTACTCGAACGAAACCATCCCCAACCTGTGGGACCTCAGCAAGGAACGTCGTCATTCATGAAGTCATATCCCGTGCGTACGTTTGAAGAAGTGCGCGACGCGCTGCTCGCAAAGCGTGAGATCGCGCTGCTCGACGTGCGTGAAGAAGATCCGCATGCGCAGTGCCATCCGCTTTTTGCGGCCAATCTCTCGCTATCGCGCATCGAACTCGACGCGTGGACGCGGCTGCCCTGCCGCGACGTGCCTATCGTGCTGTTCGATGCAGGCGAAGGTTTCGCCCAACGTGCCGCCGACACGCTGACGTCGCTCGGCTACAGGAACGTCGCTCTGCTCGCAGGCGGACTCGACGGCTGGATCAGCGCGGGTGGCGAAGTGTTCCGCGACGTCAACGTGCCGAGCAAGGCGTTCGGCGAATTCGTCGAAGCGCAGCGGCACACGCCGTCGCTGTCGGCGGAAGCGGTCGATGCGCTGCTGAAAAATGGCGACGACGTCGTCGTGCTCGACGCGCGCCGCTTCGACGAGTATCAAACGATGAACATTCCGGGCAGCATCAGCGTGCCCGGCGCGGAACTGGTGCTGCGCGCGCGAGCGCTCGCGCCTGAGCCGACCACGCGGGTGATCGTCAATTGCGCGGGGCGTACGCGTAGCATCATCGGCACGCAGTCGCTCGTGAATGCGGGGCTGCCAAATCCCGTCGCGGCGCTGCGCAACGGCACGATAGGCTGGACGCTGGCGGGCCAGCAGCTCGAACATGGCAGCGAGCGGCGCTTCGATCTCCATGCGGGCCGCGACGGCGCGCAGCTCGACGCGTCGCGGCGCGCGTCGCTGGCACTCGCGCAACGCGCAGGCGTGAGCCGCACGACGCTCGACGAAGCCGCGCGCTGGGCCGCCGATTCCGCCCGCACCACGTATCGTTTCGACGTGCGCACGCCGGCCGAATACGAGCACGCGCACGCACCGGGATTCCAAGGCGCGCCGGGCGGCCAGCTGGTGCAGGAGACAGACATGTTCGCGCCCGTGCGCGGTGCGCGCGTGGTGCTGTTCGACGACGATGGCGTGCGCGCGAACATGACGGCTTCGTGGCTTGCGCAAATGAACATCGACACCTACGTGGTGGACGGCGCATCGGCAGACGATCTGACCGCGAGCGGAGCGTGGCAGGCTGCGAGGCCGCAACCCGCCTCGACGCCGACGCTCACCCCGCAACAACTCGCCGCGCTGCTCGCCGATGCGACGAGCGCGACGGTCGTGCTCGACGTGACGACCAGCGCGAATCACGTGAAGGCGCATATACCCGGCGCTCACTGGATCGTGCGCTCGCGGCTGTCGAACGCTTTCGACGATCTGCGCGCGTTGCCCGATGCGAAGCGCTATGTGGTGACCTGCGGCACGAGTGCGCTCGCGCCTTATGTCGCGCCGGACATTGCGGCGCTGACCGGTAAGCCCGTGCAAGTGCTCGATGGCGGAACGTCGGCATGGGTACGCGCGGGGCTACCCGTCGAGAGCGGCGAAACGCATCTCGCGTCGCCGCGCATCGACCGCTACCGGCGTCCGTATGAAGGCACCGACAATGCGCGCGAAGCGATGAATGCGTATCTGGAGTGGGAATACGGACTTGTCGCGCAACTGGAGCGCGACGGCACGCATGGCTTCTTCGTGATCTGATCTGCGCGTTTGTCGCGCAACACGTCATGCCGCACGGGACAAACGCGCGGCCTTGAAGCTCGTTTCGATACTCGCTGCCAGTACCTTCAAGGCCGACTGCATCTTGCCGAGCGCGCGCGAGCGCACCATCCACACGGCGATTTCCGGCCTGAAGTCGCTGAGTGCAATGACGTCGAGTTGCGCCGCATGGGGGCTTGCATGCAGCAATGGCAACGGTACGAGCCCCAAGCCGACGCCATCCGCGACGAGGCCGAGTTGCAGCTCGGTACCGAGCGTCTCGAGATTCAGTTTCAATCCGTAGCCTTGCGCAGCGAGCGCATGCTGCAAGCCCGCGCGAAAGCCGCAGCCGTCGGGATTCAATACCCAGCCGTGCGCCTGACACCCGGCGAGCGTATGCACGCGCTTCTTCATGCTGCCCTTGCGCGCGACGACGGCCAGTTTCAGCGGCCCGAGCGACTCGCCGAGCAGCGTGTCCGGCAGCGCGCGATTGGCGGGCAGCAGCACCACGGCGGCGTCCAGTTCGCCCTCGTCCACCTTTTGCAGCAGCGGATTGCCCCAACCCGTCGACACACGCGCCTGCAATTCCGGATGCGCTTCGCGCAACGCGTGCAGCGCCTTGAGCATCGCCACATCCGCGACCGTCTGCGCGACGCCGATGCGCAGCACGCCCGCTAGCGGCGCATTGTCACTGACGAGGTGTTTGAGCGCTTCGACCTCGCGCACGATCGCGCGGCATTGCCCGTACACCGCGCGGCCCATCGGCGTCGTCTTCAAGGGCTTCGTATTGCGGTCAAGCAACGCGACGCCGAGCGCTTCTTCGAAGTTCTGGATGCGGCGCGTCACCGCGGGTTGCGTGAGCGCCAGCAAATTCGCGGCCTGGTTCAGCGACTGGCTGCGCACGACAGCAACAAAGGCCTCGATCTCATCGAGTTTCATTGAGTACTTTCCGCTTGATGAAGAGTGAGAGAACGACACGACGTGCTGAGCTTAGCGTGACTGCCGCATCGTCTTCAAGGCCAAACGCTCAATTCGATCTCGCATATTAGTAAAGCAGAACAATGCGTTTGCCTTATAAAAAGCGTCTGCGTATCGTGCTGGTCATGTTCATTTGCGTCGATACTCACCATCATGCACCGCCTGCTCGCCCGTCTTCTTCTGATTGCGCTATCTGGATTGGCGCTCGCCGCTCACGCTGAAACGACCTTGAAAGTCGGTGATCAGCAATTGCAGACACGCGGCATTCTCGAAGCGTCCGGGCAACTGAAAGACGTACCGTACAAGATCGAATGGTTCAACTTTCCGGCTGCGCAGCCGCTCGGCGAAGCATTGAACGCGGGCGCCATCGACGTCGGCGGTCTGGGCGATGCGCCGTTGATCTTTGCTTATGCGGCTGGCGCCAGGGTGCGCGCGGTCGCGGTGACGCGCTCGCAGCCCATCGACCTCGCGATCATCGTGCCCGATCAGTCGCCGATCAAAAGCGCCGCTGATCTGAAAGGCAAGCGCATCGCCACGACACGCGGCTCGATCGGTCACTACCTTGCCATCGCGACGCTGGAGCGCGCGGGCATCAAACTGTCGGATGTATCGCTGCGTTTCATGCAACCCGCCGATGCCAAGGCCGCACTCGCGTCGGGCAACGTCGATGCGTGGTCCACGTGGGACCCATATGTCGCGCTCGCCGAACAGCGCGATCACGACCGGAGCATCGCAAATGGCGTGAATCTGTCGTCGGGGCTGAGCTTTCAGGCGGCAACCGAAGAGTCGATCAAGGCCAAGCGCGCGGAAATCGCGGATTTCCTCAAGCGCGTCGCCGCGGGACAGCGCTGGGCGTTGTCGCATCCCGATGAAGTCGCCGCGATGCAGTCGCGCGTCACGGGCCTGCCGCCCGATGTGTTGAAGACGGTCTATCAGCGCGCGCAGCTGCATCCCATTGCCATCGACGATCATGTGATCGCCGAACAGCAGAAGACCGCCGATCTCTATCTACGTGCCGATGTCATCAAGACGCGCCTCGACGTAGCGCCGAGTTTCGACCGCGAGTTTCCACTGGATGCGCAATGACCTCCTGCCGCTTCTTTTGCCAAGTCGATACTGTTAGCCCGATATGACTCGCCGCCACCCCGACACTGCGCTCATCGATACCGCGCGCGACGCCGATGCCCTCGAAGCGCTCGCGGACCTCGACAGCCCGCGTGCCGATGCCTGGCTCGCCGCGTTGACGGACGACTTCGCCGAGGGCGCCGCGGCGCTCGACGCCGGTCCGCATTTCCCCCACGACAATCTGGCGACGCTGCGGCGCGCCGGGCTGCTCTCGCTGACCGTGCCGCGCGCGCTAGGCGGCCGCGAAGCGACGCTCGCGCAGACGCTGAAAGTGATACGGGCCATTGCGCGCGGCGAGCCGTCGACGGCGCTGATCGTCGTGATGCAATACCTTTACCATCTGCGGTTGCAAGCGAATCCGAACTGGCCGCCGGCGCTCAAGCAGCGCATCGCGCGCGACGCCGTGGAGCGCGGCGCGTTGATCAACTCGCTGCGCGTCGAGCCCGAACTCGGTTCGCCGTCGCGCGGCGGCCTGCCTGCGACGATCGGCAGACGGCAAAGCGAACACTGGGTGCTCAATGGCCGCAAGCTTCACTCGACGGGCAGCCCCGGGCTGACGTGGTTCGCCGTCTGGGGCCGCACCGATGAAGCATCGCCGCGTGTCGGCACGTGGCTCGTGCATCGCGACACGCCCGGCATCCGCATCGGCGAACCGTGGAATCATCTCGGCATGCGCGCAACGGGCAGTCACGAAGTAATCTTCGACAACGTGCGCGTGCCGCTCGATCAGGCTGTCGATTTACAGACACCGGGGCCCGCGAACGGCATGGACCCCGTTACCAGCCAGTGGATGAACGTGTTGCTGCCGTCGATCTACGACGGCGTCGCGCGCGCGGCCCGCGACTGGTTCTTGCAATGGGCGGCGCGACGCGCGCCATCCGGTCTGAATGCGCCGCTCTCGACGCTCGACAGTTTTCAGCAGACGGTGGGACGCATCGACGCGTTGCTGTTCAGCAATCGCGTATTGCTCGACGCCGGTGCAGCCGGTCACGTAAGCGCAACGGAAGCGCCGACAATCAAATATCTGGTCAGCAAGCATGCAATCGATGCCGTCGAGCTTGCGCTCGAAGCGAGCAGCAACCCGGGGTTGAGCCGCAACAATGCGCTCGAACGCCACTATCGGGATGTACTGTGCGCGCGTATTCACACGCCGCAGAACGATACGGTGCTGGGCAGTCTCGGGCGCGCGGCGTTTGCGGCACGCGGTTGAACCATAGCACTGCACGGCCAGTTCGTTGACGAACTGGCCGTGCAGTTTTCGATCACGCGTTGCGGGTATCGTCGAATATCGCACGCGGCAGGTCACCGGGATTGACGTGCGTCTTCAGCATCAGCGACGGAGCGGCAGCCATCAGCACCGCCGTCCTATCGCGCGCGACGCCCCGCCGCCCGTCGACGTTTCCGAACGGAC